>JAVBLX010000008.1:0-6363 GCA_031553075.1 Acetivibrio sp. | reverse complement strand
GCCTCCAATAGCTTAAAGGTATGCTCCTTCATAAATTTTTTAATAAAATGGGCCACTTCTGCATAGCTGATCGAATCTTCAATCATATCACTTTTTCCAGCTTTTCCCGTATCCAGATAAAGAATAACGGAAACCAGAAATTTTTGTCCCAATATGTTCTCTTCCTTGAATACACCGTGATTACAGTACACTTCCAAATCTTTAATCTTTATTTTATCCATCTGTATCCCCGTCTGCACATTGCAATGCACTTCTTTCCTATTTTCATTCTTCTGACTTTCCGTTGTTTTTAATTGCCTCTGTCATGAGCACGGCGCGGCGATTACTACGGACATTGTGAACTCGTACAAACTGACAGCCTTTCATCACAGCAATTACCGTCGTTGCCAAAGTACCTTCTTCCCGCTCTCCCACCGGCAAATTCAACGTAAGACCAACAACAGACTTTCGAGAGGCACCCAATAGCAGCGGCAATCCAAACCGAGAAAAACGGTCCAATTCGCCAATGCAAGTCAGATTCATTTCATATGTTTTTCCAAATCCAATTCCTGGGTCCAGAATTATTTTATCCTTGGGAATTCCTGCTTCTTCCGCTATTTTCAGAGATTCTTCCAAATCTCTCAGCATATCAGGTATCAAATCCTCATAACAAGCTTCTGTCCGATTATGCATAATGCAAACGGAAGCCTGAAACCTCTGAATTACCCGCGCCATTTCCAAATCATATTTAAGTCCCCAGATATCGTTGACCATATCGGCTCCTGCTGCAAGGGCGGCTTCTGCAACCTTGGCTTTATAAGTATCTATGGACACTGGAATATCATAAGTTGCCTTTATCCCACGGATTATGGGTACGACTCTTTTCATCTCTTCTGCTTCGGAGACAGGCGTGTAGCCAGGTCTAGTTGATTCCCCGCCAACATCAATGATATCCGCACCGTCCTCTATCATTTCTTTTACATGCTTCAATGCAGATTCCAGCTGGGCAAAGTTGCCTCCATCTGAAAAAGAATCCGGTGTTCCATTAAGGATTCCCATAATATATGTTTTCCCATTTGGTTCAAACTCACGATTTCCTATTTTCATACTGACTTCCCCCACCTAACGATTTATCAATTGAAAGAAAGTATTCTGAAGTGCTTCCTCTTCAAAGCAGCCTCTTACACCATAGCTTACCGTTTTGCTCCCTGGCTTTTTTATCCCTCTCATGGTCATACACATATGCTCTGCTTCTATCATAACCATGACGCCCTGAGGCTTTAAATTCTCCATAATGTCACTGGCAATATCAAAGGTCATCTGTTCTTGTATCTGAGCTCTTCGAGCATAAACTTCCACGCAACGGGCAAGCTTACTTAAGCCTACTACCTTGCCGTTAGGAATATACGCAATATGAACCTTCCCGTAAAACGGAAGAAAATGATGTTCGCAGACGGAATAAAAGGATATATCCTTTTCCAGTACCATCTGATTATTTTCAACCTGGAAGGTTTTGGAAAGTACTTCTTTGGCATCCTGTCCCATTCCTGCAAATAGCTCATGGCACATGGCGCTAATACGTTTCGGAGTATCCTTCAGTCCTTCACGGTTTACGTCTTCGCCAATTCCTTCCAAAAAGAGCTTTACTGCCTCTTCAATTTTTGTTTCATCTATCATAGGGCTCACTTCGCTTTCTATTTTCGTTCAACCTATAGTATCACTTTTTTATAGATAATGGTAGTGCTTTTCTTCAAACACCATTATTTTCATTCATCATCCCAAATGCCTCATAAACTTCGTGAAGATAAGACAGGGAACCGTAAATTAAAATTATGTCATCCTTCGTTGCTTCATTTAAAGCTTTGTTTAGTGCCCATTGCAGGTTTTTTCCATCTTCCACGGTATCCGAATATTTTCGAGCTACCTCAGCCAGCCGTTGGGATGCAAGTCCTCTTTCATGGTTAGGGCAGATGGTATACACATGGTCTTTTTTCTTCACTGTATTGGAAATGATTTTTTCATACTCTTTGTCTCCAAATACGCCAATAATCCGGGTTACCGGCTTATCTCCAAAATAAAACTGCATGGACTTCTGAAGAGAAATAGCGGCATCCTCATTATGTGCACCATCTACAATTACATAAGGTGTTTTTTGCAGGAGAGAGAAACGTCCTGGCCAGACCGCCTTTTGAACCCCTTCAATAACATGCTTTTCCTCAAGTTTATATCCTTTTCTCTGTAAAACTCCACAGGCTTCTATTGCAACGATTGCGTTTCTTACCTGATTTTCCCCTAAAAGGGCCGTTTCCAGGGAAAGGGTCTTGCCAAGGGTTTCTGATTTATAACTAAATCTGGTTCCTTCCAGAGAATATTCTATGTTTTCCAGGCTTTCCGGCTTTCCATAAGTAAGACTGGCATTCTTCTCATGGCAATGCTTTTCCAGGACTTGCTGGGCCGCTTCCACCTGATTATAAGAAACCACATCCATTCCCGGTTTAATAATGCCCGCCTTTTCCTCCGCTATTTTCTCAATGGTATCTCCTAAAAGTCCCATATGGTCCATGCTGATAGAGGTAATTACACCACATTCCGCGGTTTCAATTACATTAGTGGCATCCAATCTGCCTCCCAGACCAACCTCCAGAACCACGATGTCGCATTTTTTTTCCAAAAACTCTAAAAATGCCGCTGCAGTCTCAATTTCAAACGGGGTTGGGTGTGGATGCCCTTCTCCTGTCATCTGTTCAATGGCTTTTTTAATCCGCTCCATATTGACACCAAAAGCCTCCTCCGTAATCCAGTTACCATCCGTTTGAATCCGTTCCCGGTAATGGAAAATCGTGGGAGAGATATATCTTCCAACCTTGTAGCCAGCTTCCTTTAAAACCGAAGCGATATAGGTACAGATGGAGCCTTTCCCATTCGTTCCTGCCACATGGACAAATCTCAATTTTTCCTGGGGATTTCCCAGCCGTTTTAACAATTCTTTTGTATTATCAAGTCCCAGAATCATACCATAGCGGGACGCTTCCTGCATATATTCCAATGCTTCAGTATAAGTAAACATGGCATTTCCTCTTTCTTCTGTTTTTACTCTCTACTATACGTTTCTGCATGTAAAAGAATCTCACCACGTAGTATATCATAAATATTCGTTGACTACAAAATAATTCCTGTTAAAATAAGGATAACAGGCACCTTTTATGGCTTATTTTACGTGTTGGCCCCAACCTATCAGCAAGTGATAGGCTGGAGAGTGAATAGCAACCCTTTTATACATAAAATCAATGAGAAATGGGGATTTTAGGGGTATGATGAAAAAAATAAATTTAAATCAACTGGCTCTCCTTACGGGCAGCACACTGATTATGGCAGTGGGAATTTATTTCTTTAAATTTCCCAATAATTTTACATTTGGGGGCGTTACAGGCTTTGCTGTTATTATTGCCAGGCTCTTTCGTTTTTCGGCTGGTGATTATACCTTGCTGATTAATATGCTGTTGCTTGGCGTCGGGCTTATTTTTCTTGGCAAGAGCTTTGCTGCAAAGACAGCTTATACAACGGTTCTTCTCTCCGTTTCCATTTCCGCAATGGAAAAGCTTTTTCCCATGACACATCCTCTGACCGATGAACCTTTTTTGGAACTAATTTTTGCCATTGCGCTCCCGGCTTTGGGCTCCGCCATTCTGTTTAATATTGGTGCCTCCAGCGGTGGTACCGATGTCATTGCCATGCTGCTAAAAAAATATACCAGCATTCACATTGGAAATGCTCTCTTAATTACCGATATTCTGATAACATTTTTTGGTTTTTTTGTTTTTGATGTTAAGACCGGATTATTTTCCTGCCTTGGGTTAATCATTAAATCATTTATGGTTGATAACTTTATTGAAGCCATTAACCTTTGTAAGTATTTTAATGTCGTTTGTACCAAACCAGATGAAATCTGCGACTATATTGTAAATACCCTCCACCGCAGCGCCACCATTTGTGATGCCAAAGGGGCTTTTACCGGAACACATAAGAGCATCGTGTTTACTGTACTGAATCGTCATGAAGCAGTGCTTCTGCGGAGTCATATCAAGGCTGTGGATCCAAAAGCCTTTATTCTCATTACCAATACCAGTGAAATCATCGGACGAGGGTTTCATTCTATTTAGGTTGCAATATGCTTTGCTGGCGGATATTTCATCCCAATAAGGTGACTGCTCTTTCCAGTAAATACACGTATAAAAATAAAATTGGCTGGCAAACTAAGAATATGAAAAAAAGTTTACCAACCAATTTTATTTTATGTGGTTTGTGCGGATGGTGCTTTGAATGCTTCTGGACCGGGCTTGGCGCAATACGGAAAAAGGAGGACAAACGACTTATGTGTAATACATCCATCTGGATGTTTCCCATTTATGGTATGGCAGCATTTATCGGCCCCATCAGCAACTTATTAAAACCACTTTCCATATTTAAGCGAGGAACCATTTATACCAGCTTTATTTTCTTAACGGAATTTCTCACAGGAAAATGGCTTAAAACCCGTAATTCCTGTCCATGGGATTACAGCAGTTCCATATTTAATTACAAAGGACTGATACGTTTTGACTATGCACCTCTTTGGTTTGCCGTTGGGCTTATTTACGAGCGACTACTGAGAAGCAGAATTTAAAGCACTTCCAGTCTCTCATCAGCGGTTGCTTAATGCCTGCTGATGTGGGATAGAAAGTGCTTATGATTTACTCCTGATCAAATACTAATGTTTCTCCGGGCTTTAGCTGAATGATTCCGCCTCCTTGCTTAAACCAGATTGTCTCTGCGGAGGGATTATATACCATGGTTTTATCCAGGTTATATTTTAGACTTCGTATTCCTTTAATATATTGGTATATCTCCATATTAGTGGCATACCAGACTTCCCACTTATGAGCAATCCGTTTGCAGAACTCCTCCATAATCTCCCAGGTACCTTCTCGCTCAAATTCGAAGCTGTGTCCCCATATGTAGAATAGCGGCAGCTTTAAGTACTCGGGTGAATTTAAGAATACCTCTGCTTGCTCCAGGATGTTATCATTATGGTGACAGGTAGGATTCCATGCCAGGAAGTCTGATGGCAGACCAAACTGATAAGTGGAATTTACCGTTCTGGAATACTGGATACCAAGTGCTTTTAAGGTTTCTTTTATTTTTTCATCATACACGCCAAAGGCATAAGACATTCCTGTGGTAATCTTCCCTGTCAACTTTTCCAGTCCTCTTCGGTCATCCAAAATCTCTCGAATAAGAAGTTCCTGTGAAAGGTGGGTTAAAAATAAATGCTCCAACCCATGGCAGGCCACTTCATGCTTTCCATAAATCTCTGCCACGTCTTCCTTCCGGACAAAGCCCTTGTCTCCCAGTGTCCCAAAGTTAAGATGAAATGTCCCTTTCAAATCATATCGGTCAAATAAATCTACTAACCGTTTATCGAAAACGGCACCATCGTCATAACTGAACGTCAATGCCTTTTCCTTTCCTCCGGGATATAGAATTTCATAATTTAAATCTGTCTTCACCATATCCATTGTTGCTCCTATCTGCAAATCTGCTTTCGTGTTATTAAATATCATTTTATAATAAAAGCCGAATAAAAACAACTAAAAGAACTATTGTACACAAATTCTTAGCACAATAGTTCTTTTTCCATCGAATATTATCTTATACTGAAAGATTCTCTCCTACAAGACCAACAAATGCACCTTCAATTTTAGCATCTTCATGAGCAATCAGCCATTTATTCCGGGCAACCAGCAAGGGATCTTCTTCTGCACCTTCTGGTTTTACTTCCAAGTTCAGATTGGTATCCTTTGGAAGTACAACTACACAGCGGAAACCATCCCCTTTTACACCGCATGGTGCATAATGCAATGTGGTTGCATAGCATTCAACCATCGTTCCTTTGGGTATGAAAAAAGCTTTCACCTTTTTTGTATCATAGGTATAATCTTCTTCTATATCCTGCTGAAGTCCAAGCATCAGAATCAGGTCTGTTGCTGCGATGTTAATCTCTGATGAACGGTGGTATTCCAGGCCATTCAAAAATTGGTTATGTCCATTGCAATATCCAATCTGAATGGGCAGTCCGCCATATACACTGTTTTTCATGGTTTCAAATAAAGGTAACCGTTCCAATTTTTCTTCCGCCGGCTTATAAACAACATCCGCTGGCAGAGGCATTTCCTGCATCTTTTCAATGATGTCGGTTAAGTCATAGTCCTTCGTTAAAACTCTTCCATAAGCTTTAAAGGCTTCATCGGTTACTGGTAAAATGCTAATTGACATATCTTGTTCCTCCCAAAAATATATAGTTTGCACTATCGATCCCAAGCGGATTATAGGTTCTAATAATCCTCA
>JAVBLX010000040.1:0-6043 GCA_031553075.1 Acetivibrio sp. | reverse complement strand
GTTAGTAGGTCTTGGGCAAAGCTTCGATACCGTAGGGAGTCGAGGCACGGATGCCGAGACAGGGCGATTGGTGCACGGATGCACCATGGAGCCCGACCCGTAAACAGCCACCGTCTGGATGCTTTGCCCTAGACCTTCTTGCCCTGCGAAGGTGGATTTTTTTCCATCCCATCCCCCACGTTCCCGCCGAACCTTTCCTGGGTTGCGTCCGGTTTTCACAACCTGGTTCAATACTAACTCCCAAGAGCGTTATGCCCCTCACTCACTATTTAGTCTTCTATAAATGGCCTCATCACCAGCGTAACCTTAAATAAATCCCCATCAATATCAATCTGGAAAGTCCCACGCTGCAAATCCATCAAGCTATTTGCAATACTAAGCCCAAGACCACTTCCCTCAGAATTTCTAGCTTCATCTCCCCGCTTAAACCGTTCCATCAACTCGTTTGCCGGAATATTAAGCTCATGGGCAGAAATATTCTTCATAGTTAACATCACCTTATCCCCCGATGGTTCTACATCAATATAAACTCTGCTTCCTGTTAATGCATATTTCACCACATTTGACAAGAGGTTATCCATAACCCGCCAAGTGAGTCTTCCATCCGCTTTGATATAAACCGCCTGCTCTGGTAAATTGGTCCGGATATTCAGTTCTGCTGTCTGAAGCTTTTCATCAAATTCTCCCAAAGCCTGACGAATAATCGCATTCAAATTTACTTTTTCCAAATTTACCGGCATATCACCACTGGATGCTTTGGCTGCCTCAAATAAATCATGAGTCAGGGTCGTCAAGCGCTGGGTCTTTCGATCAATGACTGCGATATAATCTTTCGCCGTATCATTATTGATTTCTTCCTGCTTTAGTAAATCCACATATGTCACAATAGAAGTCAATGGTGTTTTCAAGTCATGAGATACATTGGAAATCAACTCTGCCTTTAAACGTTCGGAGCGCAGCTCGTTGGAAACTGATTTTTCCAATCCCTGTGAAATCAGGTTGATATCCTCGGCAAGCTCTTTCAAGGTAGATTCGTCACTTTTTACTACAATTTCATGATTTAACTGACCGCCACGGATTAATTTTACCCCCTGACAGATCCGCTCAAAGTCACCCATGTATTTGTATATAAGGTAAATGAGACCTGCTATGACAAAGGGGGCTCCCACCCAGGTTGCACACAAAAGCGGCAGAAGGATTGCAAGGATGACCGCTCGTCTGGAAATTTTTCCACTCATCCAGATTTTTCTTAATTGCTGATATACTTTTATTAAAATACGAATACAAATAAAGCCTTCTAAGAACTTCTTTGCTTTTATTCTTCTTAATTGAGATAACACAAGACCAAGAAAAAGAGTCCCTCCGATTATTAAAACACCTAAGCAGAAGTAAAAATCCCAGTTTAGCTCACCCTGTATATTTCTTCCATAATAGAAGAATTGTTCTAATAATACAAGGCATGCCGTCACCAACAATCCTCCACCAATCCACTGAACCTCCGACCATACTTTATCAATTGAATGAAAATGAACTTCTTCATCGCCAGGCTTCCTTCCGGTAACCAGAAGTAAATAACTTCCCAAAATAATGATACCAACAAATGCAATGGAAAGCTTTATCACTGATGATTTGGTTTGGGCACTGGTAATTTCCCACTTAGCTGCTCTCTCCTGATAAACATTACCAGGCATTCCAATAAATATATATGAGTCACTGGTATTCATCATACTTTTTAGCCATGCTTTTGTCATTTCATTGTTACTATTTGCATAACCGCGGCTGTAATATGCATAAAATCCCAGCTTTTGGTAAGCTTCTTCTATTCCCTTTAATTCTTCTTTTGAAGTATTTCCAGCCAAAACTTTATGGATAAAAATATTAGAATAGTTATCCACTGTAGCCGTCCTGTTATCATAATTTTGCAAATCATTTTCAATTAATTGTGCCCGAATTGCATCCTCCAACCAATCGTATTGGGTGAGGAAGCTTTCATAAGACAAATCTTGCTCCTGCTTAAAAATGCTATCCAACCATTCCACTTCAATGTTAACACCACGTTCTCCAAATTCATTGCCTTTTTGAAGTTTATAAACCAGTAGACCGTTACTACCTACCCATTCATTATAGTATTCCTGCAGCCGTGCCTGAATGTCATTCTGGGATACATACTTTCCCTCCACAACCGCTTCTCTACTTTGGTAATATCCTTCTGAACACAGAACAGCCTCAATAAAATTACGTGTGTCATCATACAAACCCTGTGACTTTTCATAGCTGTCATATCTCAATGCACTTATGTCAAAATCCTGCCACACTGACCAAACAGTATGTAAAATAAGGGTTGCACAACCTACAATTAATAAGTAGGCGATTGCCTTTAACTGCCATTTACGGCTCAAGTTTTTCAATTTTGTATCCAACGCCCCACACCACCTTTAAATATTTTGGTTCTTTTGCATTAATCTCGATTTTTTCCCGAATTCTTCGGATATGAACGGCCACCGTGTTTTCCGGATTGAATGAGGGCTCATTCCAGACGTTTTCATATATCTGTTCAATGGAATAGACCCTTCCGGCATTTTTGATTAAGAAAGCCAGGATGCCGAATTCTACCGGGGTGAGTTTTATGGGTTCACCATCCACCGTTACCTCTCTGGTATGTTCATTCAGCGCCAGCCCGCCTGTAGCATAGGCGCCTTCCCGCTTGACAATTTCCAAGCTGCCAAGGGTGGTATACCGCCTTAACTGACTTTTTACTCTTGCAATCAGTTCCAGAGGATTGAATGGTTTGGTCAGATAGTCATCTGCTCCCATGTTAAGTCCCATAATTTTGTCATAATCCTCACTTTTGGCTGAAAGCATGAGAATGGGAATGTTTCTCTTCTCTCTGATTTTTAAGGTTGCGCGCATGCCATCCATTCGGGGCATCATAATATCCATAATAATCAGATGAAGTTCCTGGTTTTCCACAATCTCTAACGCCTCCAGTCCATCGTGGGCCTTCACTACCTCATATCCTTCATTGGTTAAGTAAATCTCAATTGCATCCGCAATTTCTTTTTCATCATCACACACTAATATGCGCATTTTACCTTCCTTTCCAGTGTAGCTATCTCTGCACTCTCCTACTTCCTTGTAAGATGCCAAATCCATCCCACAAGCATAAAAAGCTTTTGCGGAAGCTTAGCTTACAAGGCTATTATAAAAGGTCTTTCTTACAAGACGTTTGACTATTTTCTTAACATTTTCTTAAAGCTACTTATCATTATACCGTTTTGTTCAAAATAGTAAAAGGGTACTTTACTTTGTCTTAATTTCTCACGAATAAGGCAAGGTTATCAGCTGTCTGTGTGGAGTGGCACCAACGAGGAAGTCATAACTGTCATGTTCATGCTTAAGCTTCTGGTTCTTTTGTTTCCGTTTATTTCGAATTTCCTCATACCCCTAGTGGCATAATCCTTCAAATTCATTTAAATCTCGGCACACAGGCTACATAAATGCCTTTTATATAGAAAAAAATCCAGTTTATCGCCACTGGATTTTTTCTTTATCTTTGTTTGTTCAATTTTCGTCGACTTTAAGATCTCAACTCGTTTCATCAAAAAAATGATATCTTTTGCTCCTTGCTCATAAATCAACTTATCTTTTTCGATTTCTCTTATAATAGCTGCTTCTATAAAGTCTTCCAATAACGTTGATAAATCCAATAAATCTTTCATTGCATTTCCTATTTTTTCATAGCGAAAGTCCTGTTCTCTTTTTAATTCCAAAATATCTTCAGCTCCATCCTGCACACGTACCCAACATAAATCCATTAAATCATTAATTAAGTTCTTCTTGAATTCATCAACCATTATGTGTCGCTCCTTTCTCTTACAGCACACACAATACCTTAAAACATCATGAAATTCTAGTAAAAAATGCAATCAGCTAATCGGTGACATTCTCAAATCAATCTTTTATTTATTTTTCCTTTCTGCTTGACAGCCCAGCAGTTTCATCTATCACATTGTTTATTATGCTAATAACGCTTTTTTCACTTAGGATTCTCTCTTCAATTGCCCTAAATTTTATTTCTTTTAAGACATGTTCTTTATCTACCTCACTTAATGTTCTTCCTATACGTTCTAGTAAAAAGTCAAGATTACTTTTACCAGAATGCTTTCCAAAAGAAATCGAGTGTTCAAGACCAATCATTTCTGGTGGAAAAGGCTCATATGTGTGAGGATTATTGCGTAGCGCCTGTACATGTAGCCCTGATTCATGACAAAAAGCATGCTTGCCAAATATTGGCTTATTATTTGGGATCTTTACTCCGCTTAACTTTGATACAAGGCAACATAAATCCCTTAACTTATGAATGTCCAAATTAAAATCATAATCAAAAAAAAGCTTAGAATCAATAACTACTTCTTCAAATGATGCATTTCCAACTCTTTCGCCAATACCATTTACAGTCAACTGCACTTCATTCACGCCTGCTTGCATAGCGGAAAGAGTATTAGCAGTTGCAAGCCCTAAGTCGTTGTGGCAATGTATCGATAGTGGTATTTCAACATTATTTTTTAATATTTGAATCAATGTAGTAATTGTTTGAGGCGATGAAATACCACAAGTATCTGGAACACTGGCAAAATCAGCACCACAACTGTAAGCTATATTATAGAAACGGCATAGCCTATCCATTGGAGCCCTAGTTGCATCTTCGCAGCTAAAACGAACAAACATGTCGTTTTCTTTGCAATAAGAAATTAGCTTTTTTATATTCTCCATTATGTTGTCTTCTGTCGTTTTAAGTTTATAATTAATTAGTAAATCAGATGCACAAGTAAATATTGTGATATGCTTTAATCCAGCATCTAATGCCAAGTCTATATCACTTTTAAGCAATCTAGCTAAGCAAAATATATCGGCTTTCAAACCACATTCATTTACGCTTTTTATTGATTCTCTCTCTTCATCTGAAACAGCAATAAAACCAGCCTCGATTCTAGGAACCCCTAGTCTATCTAATTGTTTAGCTATTTGTATCTTTTGGTCAGTGGTAAATGATATCCCCACCTGCTGTTCTCCATCTCTCAAGGTATTATCATATATTGTAATATTCATTCGTAAATCTCCATAACTATTTGCGTGCGATTATCAATTCCAGTGACATATCAACTTTAACCGGCCATTCTATCTCAATATATTCCAATTTTTGTTTTAATTGATCAACATATTGACTCTTATCGTGAATAGTGCTCAGAAATGCATTAACATATGACGTTGACAAGAAAAAGCCCATACAATCTTCCAATGTCCACTCTACTAAATTTGGAATTGTCAATTTTTCAACCGTTTTAAACTTTGTGTAACTACTGATTTCTCTGTAGCTATGTTCTGTATCTTTTAATTTATCACTTCTATAAAAATCCCAATTTTCAATAAGTTCATGGCTAACGATTGATACAATTTTTTTGTTATCTATTTTAGGAAAATCATAACGAAAAGCCGCAAATACACCCTTAGGCCTAAGCCATAAATATATTTTATCAAGAGTTGGTTTGGCATCCATCCAGTAAAAAGCATTACCAGAAATAACAATATTGGCAATACCTTTTGGTATTATGACTTCCTCCGTAGTAGAATTAATAATTGAAACATTACCTGAAAACCGGCCCGCCTTTGTCATTCTGACATCTGGTTCAATTGCAAAAACTTTTTCACATTTTCTGCTCAAGAATTGAGAAGAAATGCCAGTTCCAGCACCAAGATCAACTGCACAAATATAAGGATGTGTTACCTCTTTAAATATTGCATCAAATAACGTATCAGGGTATGATGGCCTATATCTAGCGTACAAACCCGATTCACCAAATGTTTTACCAATATACGTAGAATCAATCATAAACATCTCCTCCCTTCCTATAATGTCAAGCCCTAAATTGTTGATTTTTCAGGCTTTTTCTTAAATAGTTACCTCTATAAACAGAGCTAAAAATGTATGACAGTCATTGTATCTTGTACTGAATAGTTAAAAGAAGGTACATTTATAAAGCAT
>JAVBLX010000133.1:0-10634 GCA_031553075.1 Acetivibrio sp. | reverse complement strand
TCGCCAAAACAATGGCATTTATTTTCCCTTCATCATCTACACAATAAATCAGATTTCGGGATACATCTGCTACTTCCACTTCTCCATACAGTTCTTTAATGAGCTCCGATGCTTTATCACTCTCCGGTCCGCCATAAGCATCATAATACATCATTGTCCCTTTATAACCGAGAAACCCGGTCAACATCAGTCCACTGATAATAGCCAGGGATTTTATAAAACGTGTAAAAAATACACTCCCTACACTTTTCTTTTTTTTATTTTTCATTTACTAACTTAACTCCCATCTTGCCATCTTGACACTTCCTGTCATACCACCATCGTGTTTTTTACTGCCTTAGTATTTCCACACACTTTTTTAAGCTAAGTTATAGTATAGCAGAATCCCTGATATTTTCAAACAAGGAAATTCTTATTTTTATAAAAATGTGTTATAATGGTAGGTAAATAGAAAGGGGTGTGTCTATGACAAAAAAGACTATACTGGTAACTGGCGCTTCCAGGGGAATTGGCAAGGCCATTGCCATTAAGTATGCAAAAAAGGGGTATAACCTGGTCATCAACTGTCTGAAGAATGAAGAGCTTTTGCTAAAGGTGGAAAAAGAAATTAAAAGCTATCAGGTTTCCTGTCTGTCCTTTGTAGGGGATATTGGTAATTATACCGTTTGTGAAGAATTATTTGAACAGATTAAAAGACAATATGGGAGCCTCGACATTATCGTCAATAACGCAGGCATCTCTTATATTGGGCTTTTAACCGACATGTCGATTGATGATTGGAATCGGCTGATTCAAAACAACCTTACTTCCGTCTTTAATTGTTGTAAGCTGGGGATTCCTCTGATGCTGCCGGCCAAGAAGGGCAAGATTGTAAATATCTCTTCTGTCTGGGGTAAAGCGGGGGCCTCTTGTGAAGTTGCTTACTCCACCTCAAAGGGAGGAATCAATGCCTTTACAAAAGCTTTGGCAAAGGAATTGGCACCTTCCAATATCCAGGTCAATGCCATTGCCTGTGGTGCTATTGATACCGAAATGAATCATTTTCTGGAGGATGAGGAACTGATGAATCTAATCAATGAAATACCGGCAAACCGGCTGGGACGAGCCGAAGAGGTGGCTGATTTTGTTTATTCCATTACCCATAAAAACGAATACCTGACCGGGCAGGTAATTAGTCTGGATGGCGGATGGATTTAAAAAAGGAGCTGCCGCTAATTATGATGATCTGCTTCCTTCCAGGTAGACAAGTAAAATAAAAAAACTTGTTACTACAAAGGAAGCATATCACCTTACTTAGGCGGCAGCTCCTTAATTATGTATGAATTTGGCCGGATAAATTCTCAGGCCTCTCCAATTTTTTTGTCATTTTCCAGAATGTGATGAAAGAGCCATTTGGCTAAAAAGTCCAGCATATCCAGTATACTTTGCTCCTGGTTCTCGTCGATCGCATCCAAGTCCATTTCATCCAGCTTCTGAATAAATGCATCATGCTCTGTTTTCTGAGTAAAAATTCTTTTATACCCTATACTTTCCATGAATTCCTCTTCATGGGCAAAATGCACCTTGGTGTACTCCTGCAGCTCATTGATTGCATGACGGATATGGTCAAATTTATCAGGAATAAAATCATCGTGAAGAGTCTGATATAAATTTTCTGCAATTTCAAATAGCTTCCTATGCTCATCATCAATCTGTTGAATTCCTGTTAAATATTCTTCTGTTAATTCGTACATTATTCTATTACCTCCCTTTTGAAATCAAACTATTGGTTACCAGTACATCATTCACTAAATTTACCACAATTTTATTGAATGTAGTTAAATCAAGCAAAAGATGTACTTGTATCTTACACGAAATTCATCTGATTTACAACTAAGGATTCGTTAAGATATGGAAAATAATTTCGCTTAAATCTGATTTTCACTTAATCCTTTTTTTCGATATACACCGATAAACAAACTGGTGAACAGAAACAGATTCATACCTATTATTAAAAAAGACTCTACCTTAAAGTTATGCTCCGATAAATCATTTACCAGATAGTTGATTTGTTGAGTATATAAGAACCGGGATACCGTCTCAGCACTTTGGTTAAACATGGATATCATCGGCATAAAAGAAAACACCATCATGATCGGAATGGTCAGAGAGGTAGCTGACATCTGATTCCGGGAAAATATCCCAATTACCGCTCCCAACAGCAGAGAAGTTACAATCCCCAATAATAATATCAATAAAAAACGAATAAATTCACCACTTGAATATTTCCCAATAAAACCAAATGCCAATGCACCAAACATGCACATGATAAACAAACAACTCCCAATTCCCAAAAGATACTCCCAAGGCTTTACATTTGCAAAAGTAAGTGCTTTTAAGGTATGTTTTTCTTTTTCCTCCGCAATCACGGATGCCATACAAGTCATTGGTGCCATCCCGATAAACATAGTTGCAAAAAGAATCAGAAAGTATCGAGGCGGCAGTTCTTCACTTTTAATCGATGTGGTAAACACCAGTGCCATGACAGGAAATAAAATAAATTGTATAAAAATGGTTTTATTCTTTAATGTATCTTTCCACTGTTTTTTTAATATCGCGTTAACCCTTCTTAACTTCATGCATCCCTCTCCTTTTGCTATTCCCCTGCTATTTACTTGTTGTTTACTTATTATTTACTTGCTCTTTTCTTGCTCTTTTCTTGCTCTTTTTTTGCTATTTTCTTGTTGTTTTCTTGTTATTTTCTTGTTATTTCTTTGCACTGATACCTCTTTTAGAACTTCTAACTTCCGAAAATTTATGATTCCAGCCCACGCCCAGTCAAAGATATGAACACCGTCTCCAGGGTCGGCTCAGAAGAGTGTATTGATTCTACCATTTCATTTTCAAAACAATGCCGACTGGCTTCCGTGAATCCACAATTATTTTTAAAAACAAGCTGTTTTCCATCTTTTAAGCAAAGAACAATTTCTTGCTCCTGGTCATGCCTCCGACAAATTTTACTTGGACTATCATTTTCTATAATACGTCCTTTATCAAGAAGTGCAACCCGGTCACACAACTTTGCTGCCTCGGCCATATTATGCGTGGTAAGAAAAATAGTCGTTCCTCTTTCCCTTAATTCCTGCAATGTTTTATGAATCTCTAAAGTAGTCACCGGGTCCAGCCCACTGGTGGGTTCATCCAAAAACAAAAGCTTAGGGTCGTTCATAATAGCCCTTGCCAGCACCAGCCTTTGAGTCATTCCCTTTGACAGTTTACTGACCGGACGTTTCGCTGCTTCTTCCAGTCCAACTGTTTTCAGCGCTTTCAAAATCCGGCCCTTCCCAATGCCAAATATTTCAGCAAACAGCAGAAGATTGTCATAGCAGGTAAGGCGGGTATATAGTCCCCCTTCATCCAATACCATTCCAATCTGGGAATAAATATTGTTGGTCAGATGATCGGTGCTTACACCTAAAACACTTGCCGCTCCCATCGTTGGCGACAATTGTCCGGTCAGGATTTTTATCAGAGTGGTCTTTCCCGCACCAGAGGGTCCCAGCAGTCCAAAAATTTCGCCCTGTTTTATCACAGCAGAAATATTATGGATAACAAGTTTTTCCCCTAAAGCCTTTGACAGATTTTGAATTTCAATCCCGTTCATGAATTTTTTCCTCTTTTCCTGCTCTTTCTGCTCTTTTTCCCCTTTCTCCTTTTTCTCCTTTTTCTTCTTTTTCTTCCTTCGCTCCCTTTCCTTCTTTTCCTTCCCTTTCTTCCTTTTCTTCCCTTTCTTCCTTTTCCTCCCTTTCTTCCTTTTCTTCCTTTATTAATTTAAGTTCTTTCTTATAATTTTCAAATAGAATTTCATATTCCCGGCTTTCCATTTTGGTCTTTAAAATCACAACGATTGTGCTAATAGCAAAACAGGAACCAAAGCTTAAAAAAAATGCTCCCCACGCTTCTGGGCTGGTAACAGGAAACCAGCCAAAGACTGTAATAAACCCCGTCATAACAAGAAGCACCAAAAACAGGAGTATAATGGTTCTCCATAAAATCATCATCTTCTTGATCATTTTTTCAGAAAAAATAATCCGCTTTAGAATTTCAATTATCAAAGCTGCCAGTAAGAATTCCAGCAAGACATTAAAAGAAAGTCCTTCTGCACCATTTAATCCTTCTTCGCCAATTAAGAAGAGGGTCGAATAACCGGATGGCCATAACTCCTGGTCACCGATAAGCGCGCCAACGATTGTCAGAAAAAAAATGCTGACTCCATACGTCCGCAAAATACTACCAAAAAAACCGGTTACAGTCACTAACTTTTTTTCCATTCTATTTTCCTCCCAGCATCTTTTTGATTTGTGGTGCATACTGTCTTGATACAAATAGCTTCTCGCCATTACTCATGGTCAGAAGAAGTCTTCCATCCAAATCAGCTTTTATGGCATTAATGTGGTTGAAGTTTAAGATGCAGGCTTTATTCACCCGAATAAAGTTCTGGCTCCCCAACTGCTCCTCCAACTCATAAAGCCTCAGAGTCGTTTCGTAAACCTCGTTCATGGTATAGAAAAAGGTTTTTTTATCTACCGTGTCAATATAAAGAATTTTCATGGCATCCAGAATGTAAGTCTGATTGTCTTTTACTCCTGTAAGCTTCAAGTCCATTACCCGCAGAAGAGAGATTATTTTTTCAATATCTGGGGTAATCTTCTTACAGCTTATGGTAATTTCCATTTCTTCTGTATGATCATCCTGATTAATGTGTATTTTCACTTGTTCTTCCCCCTCCATCCATGACAATATGGTTCTGAAATTACTATATTAAAAAAGTTCGTTGAATTCAACGAACTTTTTCTAAGTTGCGGATATTGGTACCTGAGTTGCGCTTCGGGATTTGGTTCACTGGTTTAACTTATGGTTTAGCTTATGGTGTAACTATGGTGTAACCCGGTTAATGTCTCTTGGAAATAGAGTTGCATAGCGGACATTATTCTGTCCTAACATGCGACTGGTAAAACGCTCCAATCCTAACCCTAATCCTCCGTGAGGCGGCATACCGTATTTGTGCATCATCAGATAGCTTTCAAACTCTTCTACCGGCATTCCTTTTCTTCGTAGTTTATCCACTTGTTCTTTATAATTGTGGACTCGTTGTCCACCAGTCGTTATCTCCATACCACGATACAATAAGTCGAAGCTTAAGGTCACTTCTTTGTCTTCCGGATCTTCCATGGCATAAAAGGGGCGTTTGGAAGCTGGGTAATGGGTTACAAACACAAATTCTGAATTGGTCTCTTTCTGAATCAGCTCACAAAGAAGTCGTTCTTCTTCTGGCTCAAAATCTTCATAATCGGTTATTTTCCGCTTAAAGGTTTTGGAAATCAGTTCCTTGGCTTCCCGGAAGGTAAGGGCAGGGATTTCTTCTAAGTGGGGGAGATTGGCTCCAAGCAGCTCAAGTTCCTGGGAGTAGTGCTCGATTAGATATCCAAAGGTATATTGAAGCATGCGGGTTTCCATATCCATAATGTCATAGAAGCTTTCAATATATCCCATTTCCAAGTCCATGCTGGTATATTCATTGAGATGCCTGGAGGTATCGTGTTTTTCTGCCCGAAATACCGGACCAATTTCAAATACTTTTTCATAGACACTTACCATCATCTGTTTGTAGGTCTGCGGACTCTGGGCCAGGTACACCTGCTTTCCAAAATAGTCCAGGGAAAAAATATTGGCACCACCTTCAGCTCCTGCAGAAATGATTTTGGGTGTGTGGATTTCTGTAAAGTTTTCTTTTTGTAAAAAGCCGCGAAAACCTGCTGCAACTCCCTCCTGTATCTTGAAAATGGCTCGCTCCTTCTCGTTTCGCAAGGTAATCGGGCGATAGTTCAATAACGTTTCCAGTGTTGCATCTACCAACTTGTTATGAATCACAACCGGACTTTCTTCCTCTGGCTCCGATAAAATATCTACAGCTTCTAACTGAAGCTCAAATCCGTTTCTGGAGCGTTCTTCTGCCTTTACTCTGGCTGTAAAAATAACACAGCTTTCTTCCTTCAGCTGCTGCAAAGGAAATGTTGCAATCTCTTCACTGTAAACACATTGAATCACTTCCCGCCTGGTGCGCAGCAACACAAAGGCAAATCCACTCATCTTCCTGATTTTGTATATACTTCCATGAATTTTAATGCACTCTCCCATATGCTCCTTTATTTGTTCCGGTTCTACAGTACTCATTTGTCTTTGTCCATTTACTTTTATCATAATATCTGCTTCCTTTCATCTATTCTTAACCTAAGCCTCTTTGCCTATATATTTTTATTTGCATTAACATCGTATGAATGCTCATGCTCTGTTTAGAATGAGCCTCTTTTTTATAGTATCGCCGAATCTCTTCGGACATAATCTGTATGTCCCACACGATCACCACCTTTCCTTTTTTAGGTTCTCTGATATTTTTTTGTACGCAAAAAGACCACATTTGTAAATAATCCTTTACCAATGTGGTCTCAATATATTCTGATATCATATATTTAATAAGCTCCACATAGGCACAACCACACGAAGCGATTGCACCCATGAAAAACACAGCTGCAATCGCTACCGATCGTCGTCCCTATTGAGTTTATTCATTGCCGCTGCATCATATATCATATCCTCAAATCCTCTCTTGCTTTTTAATTTCCTTCTTCAATCAACTAACTTTTTGAAAGAATAACACAAAGTAAAACCATTTGTCAAGAAATCAAAAATATCTTGGCATGCATTCCACTGTTTTCCTAAGAGCGTCCAACGTCTTGGTTTCCAGTACCACGCGAGCCTTTGCTTTATATGCCAACTCCAGCCATTCTACCAGATTTAGTTCGCCATCTCCAAAGGCCAGATGATTTTTACTTCCCTTTGCATCATGGGCATGCATGTGAATTAAATGCTTTTCATATTTATCAAAAAAAGGCAAATCCACATCTTTTGCTACATGACTATGACCGATATCCAGAGTCAGACCAAAGCTTTTTCCAATTAAAAGCCCTTCAATCGCTCTTTTTTCATGTTCAAGAAAGCCATCGGTATTTTCAATTGCAATCTTTATCCCCGACAAGCCAATCGCTTCATCACACATATCCCGGAATTCCACAATGTTCTTATAATATATTTCTTCAAATTCCTGATATAAATAGGTCCTTCTATCCGGGAGAGTAAGGTGAATCCCTCTCGGCAAGTGCATATTGATGATTGGTACCCTTAATATCTTTGCGATCTTAATCACATCGTGCATGGTACGTCGATAAGCATCCTTTACTCGGAAATTAAAATCACACATATTAAAATTTTCATCCAAATGAATGGTAAAATAAATTCCTCCATTCTTCACAACCCGACTTAACTTGGTACAATCCAGATTCTGAAGTTGACATTGGGGAAAATTCAAATTAAGTTCGATAAATTTTAGCCCCAGCGTATCACAAATACCGATACACTGTTCTATATTCTGCGCTTCCAACAAAAATGGCATTCCAAAGTCCATACCATCCCGTCCTTTCATTTATTTTTTCCCACACTTCTCAAGCAAAGCCATATCCTTTAGGTCAATTGACCTATTCCCCATTATTTTTTTCATTGTACCAAATAAGTATATTTTTTGCAACTTAATTATATACACTTGTATTTAATCGCTTATGGAACTGATGGATTTTGATAATAACAAACTGATTTCTTCCAGATATCTTTGTTCTATCTGGGAAAAGCGTTCTAATATTGGACTATCCAAATCCAATACACCAAATACCTCACCATTTTGGTATATGGGAATTACAATTTCAGAGTTGGTTTTGGAATCACAGGCAATATGACCCGGAAATTCATGAACATTTTTTACTAATACGGTCCGTTGCTCCCTTGCTGCCGTACCACACACGCCTTTTCCCAACTTAATCCGGATACAGGCCGGCATTCCCTGGAAAGGACCAAGAACCAGTTCTTCACCGATCCGGCGATAAAACCCAACCCAGTTCAAATCTTCCATATAGGCATTTATTACAGCCGAGATATTCGCCATGTTGGCAATGATATCCCTTTCATCTTCTATCATGCTCCTGGCAACATTTACCATCATTTGATAACTTTTTTCTAAATCCTCTTGTTTCTCAATAACATACATTTTTTTAACCAAGCCTCAAGCGAAAACGCTTGCAAGTTCCTTTTCTTTATTTTTCTTTTGATGCTCTATATTCATCACGCAGGATATCCATATAGACATCATCCCAAAACTCTCCTTTTACAAAACAAGCCTTTCTGCGTCGTCCGATTTCCTTAAAGCCTATTTTTTCATAACATCGGATTGCGGCTGTATTAAAAGAAAATGCCTTAAGCATAATATTATTCAGATTTAAATAATCAAAAGCATAATCCAGAAGAAGATTCAAGGCCTCCCCACCATACCCCTGATTGCGGTGGGATTCTTCCCCAATACAGATTCCTATTTCGGCACTTTGATTCCTTTGTTCTATTTTGTGAATACCACAATTCCCAATCACCATGTCATTGTCATCCCTGACGATAGCAAACTGGTAGTCATTTGCGTTCTCCAGAATCCATTTCTTCTCACTCTCAAAATTAACCAAATTACTACTGCGTCCCAACCCATCCGTTACCCGCAGGTCATTCATCCAGCGAGTATAAGTATCCGCATCCTCTAAAGACATGGGGGACAGATAAATTCTTTTACCGATTAGTTT
Organism: Acetivibrio sp.; assembly: GCA_031553075.1. Lineage (GTDB taxonomy): Bacteria > Bacillota > Clostridia > Lachnospirales > Lachnospiraceae > DIGJ01. The sequence continues at coordinate 1,923 of JAVBLX010000133.1, read as the reverse complement.
TCTATAATATTTCATCGCTTGCTCCCTTCTGTTTACATATGATTTGTAAAAACTTCCCACATTACATTTTAAGACACCTTATTCTGTGTCTTTTGCACAGCTTCTTTTTTTAATTTACTTGTTTTGGTGATTGTAACATATGAAAAATATTCTCTCAACTATTTTTCACATTGATTGACACTTGTGCAAGGCTTTGATACAATATACTTAACGAGGCAGCCGGAACTAGATAAAGTCTAGCCCCTCCGGTTAACGGGTTACGCAAAAAGATAGTCACCACGCTTTCTCAGAGCATTGGAGGGTGACTATCTTTTTGACTTTTTATGATAATTCAATATAGCTACTATTAACAAGGCAACTGTTAAAATCACCATGAATTCTTCATATGTAGTCATCATTCCCCCCCTTCCTGTGTTGCATGTAAGGGGCTATAATCACCCGCCGGCTGCCCGGTTAAATATATTCTACCAAATTTTTTTTAACATTTTGCTCAACTGGCTAAACCTAAAATCCAGACAGTTGTTTCATTAGTTCAAGCAATACGTGTTGAGCCTCTTCGCTGTATAGTAACAGCGTATATGTATTTCCTTTTTCGCTTATTTTTTCTGTTGTTGTTATGCCAATCTCTTTCCCCTTCTCCGTAGGATTCTTGCGACTATGTCTTAGTTCCTGATCATAGCTTTCCTCCACATATCCTTCTTCCATCAATTTATTTGTAACACTGCTTACGGTAAGACGTTTCATGACCTCTTCATCTCTAAGCCCATTTATTTGCTCTACAAATTCCGATAGGGTCACAGCTTCTTTGAATACAATCAGAGCTTCCATCTCAGACGAAAATTGAAATTCCTGTTTTTTCCCTCTGGAACTGGTTTTTGTTTTTCCGGATGAAGCAAAAATGACCGTTTCATCTTTTCCTTCTTCATAGTGGTATTGAAGCTTTTCCCCGTTAGTAAACTTATGGATTGCCTCTAGAAAGTCGTCACCATATTTTAAATATTTATGCTCTCCTACTCCAGAAACCCGAAGCATCTCCTCTTTGGTTAACGGTACTTTAATGCACATATCCGTTAATGTCCGGTCAGAAAAAATAATATATGGCGGCATTCCTTCTTCTCTGGCCAGCCTGGTTCGAACTGCCCTTAGTTCATCAAATAAATCAAGCCCCTTTGAGGTAAGTACTTCCGATCTCTTTGGCTTGGAAGCCGATTTCTTTTCTTTCTCGGCAGAAATATCCTCCTGGGCAAGCTTCATCATTACTGACTGTCTTCCTTCGTATATTTCCTGACTCAATGGACCTGTCTTTAGCAGGGCGTATTTATCGTTAGTCTGAAACAAAATCTCGTCTACCAGCAGCTTATTGATAATCTGCTTCAGCCGCACTTCCCCTACCTCAGCCAGCTTCCCGTAATATGGGCTCTGCTCCATACCATAGGAACGCAGCTTGGCCTGCTTCATTCCCCGCAAAGTACCTACAATTACGTTAATTCCATATCTTCCTCGACAGTCCCCAATTAATCCAATCACTTCCCGGCTGATATCCGATACATCCATTTCTTCAAACTGAGTCAGGCAGTTGGAACAATTATCACAACAGCTTACTGTCCTTTCGCCAAAATAGCGAAGGATATATTCCCGCAGACACCCCTTGGTCACACAATAATAGGTCATCTTCTTTAAACGCTCTTCATCCCGCTGGCGAATCAGATGCAATTCGTCTGAAGTCAGTTCTTCATTCTCGTTACCCTTTTCAATCAGAAACTGGTTTATCATCACATCCTTTGGTGCATAAAGCAGGATGCATTCCGAAGGCTCTCCATCTCGTCCAGCCCTTCCAGCCTCCTGATAATACCCTTCCATATTCTTAGGCATATTATAGTGAATGACAAATCTTACATTGGATTTGTCAATACCCATTCCAAA
>JAVBLX010000108.1:0-46567 GCA_031553075.1 Acetivibrio sp. | reverse complement strand
AGGTGGTGAGGACGCTCCTGAGATATAGGTTGCGAACGCCGAAAGAGCGGGTGGATGAGTGCCTCCCCGGAACGGCTTCCTTGGAAAACGGCTCACATGCGAAAGATTTCTGGCATTCGTAGGAGTGCCGAAAGAACTTAGACTTTAAAAATTTGCGTTACCCCCACAAAAAGCTATTGTTTGAGCATCAATGAGTACAACATTCCAATGTACTAAAGTGCGAGTTATAGTTTTTGTGGGGGTGCCCTTAGCAAATTTTTAAAAGAATGATTTTTATTCTTTGCCTTAGTTCTTTCGGCGCTTCTACGCTAGCCAGAAATCTTTCGCATGCGAGCCGTTTTCCAAGGAAGCCGTTCCTGGGAGGCAGGGATCCACCCGCTCTTTCGGCGTTCGCAACCTAAATTCAGGAGTGTCCTCGTCGCCTATACACAAAGTTATTCCTAACACAAGGTCGCATATATAACTGCCTTGATTGTATGCATACGGTTTTCCGCTTCATCAAACACCACTGACTGAGCAGACTCAAATACCTCATTGGTAACTTCCATCTCTGGCACACCAAACTTCTTATAGATTTCTTCCCCTACCTGGGTCTTTAAATCATGGAAAGAAGGTAAGCAGTGCATGAATATGGCTTCTGGCTTTGCATTTTCCATGGCAGCCTTGTTTACCTGGTATGGTTTTAAAAGCTTAACTCTGGTTTCCCATACTTCATCTGGCTCACCCATGGATACCCAGATGTCTGTATAAATAACATCAGCATCCTTGGTTCCGGCATTGACATCTTCCGTCAGAGTAATGGTACCACCACTTTGCGCTGCTATCTTTTTACATTCGGCAATCAGACTCTCTTCTGGGAACAGCTCTTTTGGTGCACAGGCTGTAAAGTTAAGCCCCATTTTCGCACAGGCAACCATTAGGGAATTGCCCAGGTTGTTTCGGGCATCTCCCATGTAGGTAAAATTAACCCCTTTTAAATGCCCCAGTTTTTCTTCAATCGTAAGTAAGTCAGCAATCATCTGGGTTGGATGGAACTGATCGGTAAGTCCATTCCACACTGGTACACCGGCATACTCTGCCAAAGTTTCTACCAACTCCTGACTGTATCCTCGATACTCAATACCATCATACATTCTGCCCAGAACCCGTGCTGTATCCTCAATGCTCTCTTTCTTTCCCATTTGAGAACTTCCGGGGTCTAAATAAGTCACACCCATTCCTAAATCCATGCCAGCCACTTCAAAGGCACATCTGGTTCTGGTAGATGTTTTTTCAAATAATAATACAATATTCTTGCCCTCTAAATATTTATGAGGGGTGCCGCTTCTCTTTAAATCCTTAAAATTCTTAGATAAATCTAATAAATAGCGAATCTCTTCTGGTTGAAAATCCAACAGTTTCAGAAAGCTTTTTCCACGTAAATTCATAGCCATACTTACACACTCCTTTTCTTTCCTGCAAGGATAAGACCCTGCGGATATGAATCAGTTATCTTTTTTGTAAGTATAACTTAATCCTTATAAATATGCAAGTATTTTTTATAATTATACATTTTTTCTAGTTGTTTTCGTATATTTATGCGTCTTCTATTTTTCTCCTGCTCCGGAAAAGCTAGCAATAGGTATACAACGCAAAGCCCCATTCCGATTCCAGATATAAGAAATAACTGCTGGGTGGTTCCAATCATTAGTATACTTGCATCAATCTCCTTTAATACAGATAGCAGACCGGAACCCACCAATGTTGCCAGAAATCCGCAAAGTCCGGTAATGGCTGTATTTAAGCTTACATAGGAAACCCGACTTTCAACTGGTGCATAAGCATACTGGATGTTAAAGGTTGAAATGGCAATGCCGCCCCAGGCTATACCACTGGCAATTTGAAGGAAAGGCATCATAATAATGCAGGTACTCGGCGTGAGAAGCATCCATGAGGCATGCACAATTCCCAACAGCCCAATGGAACATCTGGTAACCCATAACCATGATATTTTATCCGCCAGTTTTCCCCATATCACGGATGCCACCACTCTGGCTATAGAGCTTAATAGGGTTACTGTTACAATATAAAAATAATCCAGTTTCAGATTTACTACCATGTAAATAGAGAAGAATGGACCGGCAACGTTAAGTGCCACATTCCAAAGGGTATAAAAACCAATTACTTTGCGGAATTTTTTATCCTTAAGAGGCTTTTCGACAACTTCCTTAAAGGAGGTCTTCTTCTCTTTTAAGGGTTCTTCCGGCTCCTTAATATTCGATAAGCTATAAAAATTCAATAGAGCAAATCCAAAAACCACCACACCTATAATAATAAATCCAATCTGCTCCCTGCCACTCTCCCGAAAGCTATCCAGCATTCGCCCCATAGCCAGTGATACAACCGTCACTACCGCAAGAGAAATGGAATCCCTTTTACCCAGATATTTACCCGCATCCCGCTTGGAAACCAGGGATAGCAGCCAGTTCCCTGCTGCCGTTCCAATAAAAGAGTTGAAGAAATAAGCAACCGCATACATTACCGTCAAGCAAAGCAACCGAACTGCCTTATTCTCCACAAGCACTGGGATAAAAAACATAAAAGCCAGTAAAAGCCGGTTAAGCAAAGCCATCGTCGCTACCATATTCTTTTTAGAAGTTCGATTCTCAAATACAAGCGAAGAAAAAACCTGTGTTACATTTAATAGTGTCGGAAGTGCTGCAATAATGCCAATCAACTGCGGACTGGCTCCCATAGAACTGGCAAACCCCGACAAAAAAGCTCCCGTTGTCAACGTAAAAACAGCATTAGCACAGCTTCCATCTACAATAAATAAATTCCGACTTTTTTCAAATCCGTCTTTTTTCATGCAATCACCCCAAAAACAACTCACAAAGCCTATATACTTCTTTTTCTTTCTTTATTTTACATTTATGCTATAATAATACAAGAGGAGCAAAGGATAGAAAAACATTCAAAATCCGACTTTATGAGGTGTAGATATTTATGGAAAACCTATTTAATTTAAGGGGGACCCTCCCCGCCAATGGCCTTGCCGCAGGCTATCATATTACCCAGGGAATCGGCCAGCATATTACAAGAACCATCGATTCTTATGAGATTATTTATGTAAAGGCAGGTACTCTGGGTATTTTCGAAGAAGGCATCCAGTTTGATGTAAAAGCAGGTCAGTCCCTTATTTTATTTCCCGGCAGACTCCACGGGGGAACCCGGCAATTTGATAAAGACCTTTGCTTTTACTGGCTTCATTTTACAGAAAAGAAGGAAGCCTTAACTTGTTCTCCTTTGTGCTCACTTCCCCAACTCATTCAAGTAGAAAAACCCGATCGCTTTGTGGAGCTAATGCGAAAATATATTAAATCTAAAAACGATTTATACATGCCAACTGACCAGCTTAATCTGATTCTGATGGAAATTTTCCTAAACCTCTATTCCTCCAGCTTCGAACAACAGTCATTGGGCAAGATTCAGATTCTGGCAACGAAGGCCCAGGAATATATCCGTCTGCACTTAAAGGAAGAAATCACCACCTCCATTATTTCCCGGCACTTAGACTGCAATCCAGATTACCTGGGGAGGGTCTATACCAAAACCTACAACAAGACCCTGACACAGGGCATTCAGGAACAGCGCATGCGGGAAGCCTGTAACCTCTTAATCGAAACCACCCTACAGATCAACCAGATTGCCGACCTATGCGGCTATTCCGATTCCAACCGCTTTCGTCGCACCTTTAAACATGTTGAGGGCATTTCTCCTAAGGAGTACCGGCAAAAATATTGTATTGTCTCCTTGTAAAAATTGCCTATTGACAAACCCCACCTTCCCTATGTATAATGGAAAAAATTTGCCAAGAAATAGATTATGTTCTTGGCACTTTTCAGGAAAAGAAAGGATTGGTGGAAACTATGAAACATTTAATCGACCCGACAGACTTAAACTTGAGAGAAATCGATGAATTACTCCATTTAGCGGAGGATATCATCCAGAATCGTCCAAAATATTCTGAAGTATGTAAAGGCAAAAAATTAGCAACCCTATTTTTCGAACCAAGTACAAGAACCCGCTTAAGCTTTGAAGCCGCTATGATGGAGCTAGGGGGGAATGTACTTGGTTTTTCTTCGGCTGATTCCAGCTCTGCCGCCAAAGGAGAAAGCGTATCCGACACTGCCCGGACCGTGGAAAAATATGCTGACATCATCGCCATGCGCCATCCAAAAGAGGGTGCTCCCCTGGTAGCCTCCATGCACGTAGACATCCCTGTCATCAATGCCGGAGACGGTGGGCACAACCATCCAACTCAGACCCTCACCGACCTGTTAACCATCTACCAAACCAAACACCGCCTGACCGACCTGACCGTTGGTTTCTGCGGAGACCTGAAATTCGGACGAACCGTCCACTCTTTAATTAAGCAGCTATCCTTTTATGAGAATATCCGCTTTATCTTAATTTCCCCAGTTGAACTCCAAGTACCTGATTATGTGAGAGAAATCCTGACCACCAAAAACATTCCCTTCCAGGAAGTAGAATCCATGGAAGAGGTAATGCCAGATCTTGACATCCTCTATATGACCAGAGTACAACGGGAACGTTTCTTCAACGAAGCAGACTACATTCGTTTAAAAGATACCTACATCCTGGACTTGGCAAAACTGGAAAACGCCAAAGAAGACTTGAAAATTCTCCATCCTCTCCCACGTGTAAACGAGATTGCCACCGAAGTGGACAAAGATCCAAGGGCCGTTTACTTTGACCAGGTAGAATATGGAAAATTCATCCGAATGGCACTGATTATGAAACTATTAGGATTGAGCGCATAATCTTTCACTCACTTTGATTTTAGGCGCACAGAAAAGCGCAGATGGGAGCTTATATATGTTAAAGGTTGATAGTATTGAACGGGGAATTGTATTAGACCACATTAAAGCCGGAAAAGCTATGGAAGTATACAAACATTTAAATCTAGACAGTTTGGATTGCAGTGTTGCTATTATAAAGAACGTAAAAAGTAATAAGATGGGAGCCAAGGATATCATCAAAATCAACGATAATATTGATATAAATCTGGATGTACTGGGCTATATCGACCCTAATATCACGGTAAATATTATTGAGAACAATGTAAATGCGGGGAAGAAGCGTTTGGAGCTTCCGAAGAAAATCGTGAATGTGGCTAAATGTAAGAATCCACGGTGCATTACTTCTATTGAGCAGGATTTGGACCATGTGTTCCAGCTGGTGAACCGGGAGACTGGGTTGTATCGGTGCTTGTATTGCGATCATGCGCCTTCGAAGTAAGTAAATAGGTACGTAGGTAGGTAGTTTTTTTGGGGACGAACGCTTCTGAGAACAGGGCTTGGGGGTGGGGGACCTTGGCTTGGGAGAATTGCCTTACGCTACGCAGGATAAGAAGAACTAAGTCGACCCTCCAAGGTAGTGGCCCTTTACGGGTCGGGCTCAATCGGGCGTCCTGCCCGCTCGCCCTCAAAAGTCCATCCGTGGACTTTTGCCCCTTGGTTATTGATGGTTCGACTAAGTTCTTCTAATCCTGCTCCGCTAGTCGGCAATTCTCCCAAGCCAAGGTCCCCCACCCCCAAGCCCTGTTCTCAGAAGCTGGTTTTCTAAATTTTTACTATTTTTTTACTTAGATTCTATTGCTTAATAACACTTATTGCTTGTTTATAAGTTCAATTTGTAAATTTGCATTGGATGTGTTGTGAGTTTTTATAAAATTTGGGGTGTCCGAAGCCCATATTCCAGGAACGTCCGCGCCGCCATTCATCCTCTACCTTAAATTCTTGGCTTAATTTCTCGCCTCAATATCCATAATCATATCCACTCTTCTCTGATGCCGATCTCCTATAAATTCCGCCTCCGTCCACTCTTTCACAATCATTTTAGCCATCTCAATCCCAATCACCCGCGCTCCAAACGCCAATATATTGGTATCATTATGCTCCTTGGAAAGCCTGGCTGAATACGGCTCACTACATACAACTGCACGGATTCCATTTACTTTGTTGGCAGCCAAAGATATCCCCACGCCTGTTCCACAAATCAAAATCCCACAGTCCGCCTCTTTTCCCGCCACTGCATTTGCTACTTTTTCTCCATAAACTGGATAGTCACAGCTTTCAGAAGAATCGGTTCCATAATTTACCACTACATGTCCCATTGATTCTAAGTATTCTGTGATTTCCTGCTTCATTTCTACTGCTACATGATCATTTCCAATTGCGATTTTCATTTTCTTGCTCCCATCTGCCCACTTCAGCGTTTGTTCAAGTCAGTAAAGGTTTTCCACTCTTTGTTTCTGTCTGCCGCCTTAGTGTATTTATTTTTCTCTTTTAGCGTGGTTTTATTATTGCATGATTCTTTTTTCTTGTCAATCTCACATGGGACTTGTATTTTTCATATGCTTATTCTAGAAATCAGATTCTAAATAACCAGACCATTCGCTGAAGATGATTTTTCCGTAAGTGCAAACGAAATTCATACATTTTTCTTAACATTCTATTAACTCTCTTGTTTCTTATTTTTTGCTATGTTATAATTTTTCTCGATGGTGATGAAAGGAGGACTTGTCTTTGAAGCAGTTTGTTGAAAAGTATAAACATGCATGGGTATTTTCATACCTTGCTTTGTATCTTGTCTGGTTCTTTTATTTGGAGAACCGTAAAGGGATTCCTATGACGAATATACATACCGGACTGGATAACTTAATTCCATTTAACGAATTATTTGTGATTCCTTATTTCCTTTGGTTTTCTTATGTTGCAATTACTGTTTTATTTTTATTTTTTACTTCAAAGGATGATTTTTATAAATTATGTGGATTTCTCTTTATTGGTATGACCATCTGTCTTATTATTTATACGGTATGGCCCAACTGCCAGAACTTACGGCCTCACCGGTTTGCCCGAGATAATTTTATGGTGGATATGGTAAAGCGTCTTTACACATTTGATACTTCCACTAATGTGTGCCCCAGCATCCATGTTTTTAACTCCATTGGAGTTCATATTGCGATTGCCAACTCAAATTTACTTAAGAAAAACCGTTTGATTCAAGCTTTCTCTTTTGTTTTGGCTTCACTGATTTGTATGTCTACCGTATTTTTGAAACAGCATTCTGTGGTGGATGGACTTTGCGCCATTATATTGAGCTGTGTTATGTACGTTTTAGTATATCATATTGATTATGTAAACTTATGGCAAAAGATTCAGAACCGCAAGAAATTTGCATGGGAAAAGCGATAGTTTTAGCAGAAAAAGAAGGAGCCTTCATACAACAGCTCCTTCTTTTTTGATTTTACTCTTTGACTGTACTTCTTTGACTTTGCTTTTTTGTTTTTGGAGATTATTCTTCTATCTCGTTTTCTGTCAAGGCTTGTTCGTATCGTTCCAGAATTATGGTTTGAATCCGATCCCTTGTGTCAGAGTTAATCGGGTGTGCAATGTCTCGATATTCCCCATCACCCGCTTTGCGACTTGGCATGGCAATAAATAAACCTTTATCGCCTTCAATTACTTTTATATCGTGAACAACAAATTCGTTATCCAAAGTAATTGAAATGACTGCCTTCATCTTCCCTTCTTTTGCAACTTTCCTTACACGTACGTCTGTAATATCCATGCGTATAATCCCCCTTATTTCTTTGTCTACAAAACGTATCTTTCATTTTTCTCAACCACAATCCTGATATCATTTGGATCCCCGACAAATGATGAATTGGCGCAAATTGTATTTCTACTTTCTACAATACAATTCTCAATGTAAGCATTATCCCCTATATATACATCATTCAAAATGATTGAGTTCTTGATTACGGTATTGTTTCCAACGTATACTTCTTTAAATAATACGGATCCCTCTACACTTCCGTTTATAATACATCCACTGGATACCAGACTGTTCTTTACGCTTGAACCTACGTTATACTTTGCTGGTGGTAAATCCAGTACCTTGGAATAAACATCTGGATATTCGCGGAAGAAATAATCTCTTACTTCTTTCTTTAAGAAATCCATGTTCGTTTTATAATAAGACTCCACAGTGGAAATGTTGCTCCAGTACTGATCGGTTTCATAAGAATAAATCTTTTTGATTCCGCGGTACCGCACCAGGATGTCCCGAACAAAATCGTGTCTTTCTTCCTGCGCACTCTTTTCAATGAGCTCTATCAGCTGTCTTCTGCGGATTACATAAATACCGGTGGAAATCAAATTGGAAGAGGTCACAATTGGTTTTTCTTCCAGTTCTTCAATCCGGCCATCGGCATTGGTTACGATGGTACCAAAACGGCTTGCATCTTCACCTTCCGCCAGTCTGGTGGTAACTACGGTAATATCCGCCCGCTTTGCTATATGATAGCTTAACACATCATTAAAATCTAACTTGTACACACAATCACCAGATGCAATTACGACATATGGCTCATGGCTCTTTTTAAGGAAGTCCAAATTCTGGGCAATCGCATCTGCGGTTCCTCTATACCAAAAGTTATTTTCTGATGTGATGGTTGGTGTAAATACGAAAAGTCCTCCTTGTTTTCTACCAAAATCCCACCATTTGGATGAGTTTAAATGCTCATTCAGGGATTTTGCGTTGTACTGGGTAAATACTGCCACTTTTTGAATGTGGGAATTGGACATGCTGCTTAATACGAAGTCGATTCCACGGTATCCCCCGGCAACGGGCATGGCTGCAGTCGCCCTTTTATATGCCAGCTGTTTCATCTTGTTGCTGCTTCCGCCTGCTAGAACGATTCCTATTGCTCTCATTATTTTTCACCTACCTTATTAATTGTGCCGCCGCAGGGCAATGTGCCGTCTGGATAGTCTTCTAAACAGGTTTCACCCATAATTGCAGTGTTCTTACCAATTTTCATTCCATCCGGAATTACAGTTTTGTCACCGATGGTTGCCAAGCCAAATGAATAAACATCCGGTTTCCAATTGTTTGGAACGTCTTCTCCAACTCCAATTACGCAATTCTTTCCAACAACAACATTTTCTGCAATTATGCCTTTTTCTACGATCGTTCCATCTCCAATATAGGTAGAATTCATAATGATGGAATCCCGAACAACGGCACCTCTTCCAATGTATACATCAGAACCGATAACAGAATTATGAACTTCGCCATAAATCTCGCTGGCTTCGCCGATAATTACTTTATCAATAATCGCTTCGTCTGAGATATACTGTGGTGGTGTCTTGTCACTCTTGGTATAAATCTTCCAGAATTCTTCATATAAGTTAAATTCAGGAATCAGGTCAATCAGCTCCATATTGGATTCCCAATAAGAGCCCAGGGTTCCTACATCTTTCCAATAGCCGTTGTACTCGTAAGCAAAAATACGGTCTCCTCTTTCATGGCAATATGGAATGATATGCTTTCCAAAGTCACAGCCAGGCTGATCTTTCAGGGTAATCAATGCCTCCCGGAGTACTTCCCAGGTGAAAATGTAAATACCCATGGATGCCAGGTTGCTTCTTGGCTTTGGTGGCTTTTCTTCGAATTCGGTAATCCGTTTGGTCTCATCTGTGATTACCACACCGAAGCGGCATGCTTCTTCAATCGGCACTGGAATGGTTGCGATGGTAATGTCTGCTTTATTTGCTTTATGAAATTTGAGCATCACTTCATAATCCATTTTGTATATATGGTCTCCGCCTAAAATCACCACATACTCAGGATTATAATACTCCATATATTCCAGATTTTGATATATTGCATTTGCTGTTCCAGTGTACCATTGGCTGTTGGTACTCTTTTCATACGGAGGCAGAATAGAAACTCCTCCTACGTTTCGGTCTAAATCCCATGGAATACCGATTCCAATATGGGTATTCAGACGAAGGGGTTGATACTGTGTCAAAACACCTACTGTGTCAACACCTGAATTGATACAGTTGCTTAATGGAAAATCGATAATACGATATTTCCCTCCAAATGCAACCGCCGGCTTGGCAATTTGTGAGGTCAACACGCCCAATCTGGAACCTTGGCCGCCCGCCAGTAACATTGCTATCATCTCTTTCTTAATCACGTAATCACCTCTTGTCAGTTTAATGAGTCCAGTATAACATTTTTTTTGTCAAATGTGAACTGTTTTGCCAAAATTTTTAAATAATTTTGTATAATTTTACTTTTTTCACGCAAATACCAACCTCCCATTTTGCTTTTTTTTAATAAGTGTTTGTTTTTTTATCACAAAGGGTTATAATAGCAATAAATATAGTATAGATACTACAATTAAGGATGGTCATTTTATGTATAGAATAAACTTCGATATTCCACAGCGCATTCACTTTATGGGTATAGGTGGTATTAGTATGAGTGGATTTGCTGAGCTATTACATACCATGGGATTTATCATAACTGGATCTGACACAAAAGAATCCGGTATTACCAAACACTTAGAAAATTTAGGAATCCATATAATATATGAGCAAGTCCCACAAAACATTACCCAAAATATTGACTTGGTCGTATATACCGCTGCTATTCACGAGGATAATCCAGAATTCATGGCTGCCAAAAGTGCTGGCCTTCCCATGATGGACCGGGCTGAGATGGTGGGCCAGGTAATGGAAAATTATACTTCTGCCATTGGCGTTTCCGGTACACATGGTAAAACGACCACCACCTCCATGCTATCTCATATTATGCTGGCAGGTGATTTAGATCCAACGATTTCTGTGGGCGGAATATTAAAAGCGATTAGTGGAAATATCCGAATTGGCAAGTCCAAAAACTTTATAACAGAGGCATGTGAATATACCAACAGCTTTTTAAAATTTCATCCTACTGTGGGCGTTATCCTTAATGTGGAAGCAGAGCATCTGGATTTTTTCAAGGATCTGAACGATGTCCGTCGGTCATTTCGCCAGTATGCTTCCCTTATTCCAGCTGATGGCTTGTTAGTAATCAACGGTGAAATTGAAAACTACCAGGAAATTATCCAGGATCTTCCATGTAAGATTATCACTTACAGCCTTCAGGATAAAGCTTGTGATTATTTTGCTGACAATATTTCCTTTAATGACTTTGGGTGCGGTAGTTTTGATTTAATAAAAAACGGCACTCTGCTTTCCCGCATTCACCTAAAAGTAGTTGGAACCCACAATATTTCCAACGCTCTGGCTTCCATTGGAGTTGGCTTGGAGTTAGGTATTTCTCTGGAAAAGATTCAAGCCGGACTTGATACCTTTACTGGAACCAATCGTCGTTTTGAGTATAAAGGCCAAATAAATGGTATTACTGTTATTGATGACTATGCCCATCACCCAACTGAAATCGAGGTCACTTTGCGTTCTGCCAAAAACTATCCTTGCAAAGAGATATGGTGTGTCTTCCAGCCTCATACCTATACACGGACGCGGGCTTTTTTAAAGGACTTTGCCAAAGCTCTAACGTTGGCTGATAATATTGTTCTGACCGATATCTATTCAGCAAGGGAAGCTGACCCCGGAGACATATCCTCCAATGATTTACAAAAAGAACTGGAACTCCTAGGAAAGAAGTCCTATTATTTTTCAGACTTTGAAGAAATTAAAAAATTTTTATTAAAAAATTGTTCCCACGGTGACCTGTTGATAACTATGGGTGCTGGAGATGTTGTAACCATCGGTGAAAACCTCTTAAAATAATAGTTATCCACTTTATCCACATTCTTATCAACATTTTGTCGACAAAAAGAGTGTGGATTTTTTTGTCCACATTTTCAAGCCTTTGCCATTTTTATCCACATTGTCCACACTGTCCACTTTATCACATTTGCGGAAACCCTTGAAAAAAGGCTATTTTCAAGACATTTTTTCTGTGCTATACTATGAACCGAAGATGAGAGGAGCAATGCACTATGGAAAAAGTTATGCTTTATTCAGGTGGTTCAGTTGACACCACTACCGTGTCAAATGTTTTTATAGATTCTTATATGCCCCAGGCCAATGGCAGCTATGTGAAGGTATATCTTTACCTGCTTCGCTGTCTTTCCGGACAGACAACGGATTTTTCTATTTCCCATCTGGCTGATCACCTGGAAAATACAGAAAAAGACATTATCCGCGCCTTAAAATACTGGGAAAAGGTTAGATTAATCCAACTCTCCAGCAATGCATCCGGGGCGATTACTTCGATTACCTTAAATCAACCGTTCTCTCCAAACACCGAGCCAGTTCTTTCGGATGCTGCTTTACCATTAGCCGTTACCCAGGAAATGGATTCTTGCCATGCGGACAATTCTCTGAGTAATGATTGTTTCCAGACGAATGATAACTCCCACGCGAATGCTTCAATCGTTCCCGATCCAGCCGTAGTCCCACCATCGGTGCCAGAACGGCCGATTTATACCAATGCTCAAATTACCGAATTAAGTAATAATGATGAAGTAAAATGGATTATGAACATTATTGAGCTTTATCTGGAGCGTCCTTTGAAACCTAAGGATGTTCAGTTGATTTTATACTTATATGATTCGGTGGAGTTTTCCCCTGAACTGATTATGTATCTATATGAATATTGCATTTCCAAAAGCAAGAAAAATGCGGCTTATATTGAAGCAGTTGCCCTTTCCTGGGCAGAACAGGGCATTACCAACGTGGAACAGGCCGAAGCTGCCAATACGGTTTACAACAGCAGCTACAATGCTGTTACAAAAGCCTTTGGGCTAAACCGCGCGCCCGGTGCTGTGGAAAAAACCTTTATCAATAAGTGGATGTCCAACTATTCCATGACCATAGAAATTATTGTCGAAGCTTGCAACCGTACTCTTTTGAATACACAAAAAGCCGATTTTAAATATGCGGATAAAATTTTAGAAAACTGGTCCAAACAGGGTGTTACCAAGCCTGCAGACATTAAAAAACTGGATTTGGAGTTTAGCAGCACCAAACACACTGCTGTCCCTTCCACTGCAAAGGAGACTCCTGTAAAACCGGCCAATAATCGTTTCAATGCCTTTCCACAAAGGAATTATACCAAAGAGGACTTTGCCGACATTGAAAAACGCCTTCTGAATCGGGGTTAATATGGGACTTAAAAATTTTCAATATAATCGGATTTTGCAACGTTATGATGAGGCACAAATCCAAAACAAGCACCGCTTGTTAGAACGGGAACAGCAGATTTTTGAAAAAATTTCACAGTTTAAAATAATAAATGATGAATTGATTTCCTTAAGCATTGCCCAGGCCAAAAACAGTCTGCAAACTGACAGTGCAGAAGCATACCAGACCTACACCCGACAATTTGAAAAACTGCGTCTGGAAAAGAAGCAGCTCCTCCTTGACCACGGGTATCCGGTGGATTACCTTGACCCGATTTACACATGCATAGACTGCAAGGATACGGGATATATTGGTAATCAAAAGTGTCATTGTTTTCAGCAGGAAATCGTAAATGTTTTATATGAGCAGGCCAATTTGGGCAGTATATTAGAAAGCGAGAACTTCAGCTCCTTCCGGATGGATTATTATGATGATAATACAGCCGATTCTGCTTTGGGAGTAACTCCTTTGATAAATATGCAGAAGACCGTCTCACAATGCCTGGATTTTGTAAAAAATTTTAACTCACAGTATTCCAATCTCCTTTTATACGGAAATACCGGAGTAGGGAAAACATTCCTGGCCAACTGCATTGCCAAGGCTCTTTTGGATGAAGCCCATACGGTGGTTTATCTGACTGCCTTCGAGCTATTTGATATCCTGGAAAAAAACAAATTCAGCAAATCGATGGATGAGAAGAGTGAAATGGGTGATAAATTTCACTACATTTTAAATAGTGACTTACTAATCATTGATGATTTAGGTACTGAGCTGGTGAATGCCTTTAGCGCCTCCCAGGTCTATCTGTGTATTAATGAGCGCCATTTAAGTCGGAAGTCCACTATCATTTCTACCAACCTATCTTTGGATGATATTAGTTCGCTTTACAGTGAGCGGGTTTTTTCCAGAATCATCAGCGATTACACTCTTTTAAAAATTATTGGGGATGATATCCGCTTAAAAAAAGCATTTTCACCTTGACGCATGATATTTTCAATGCTATAACATTATGTGGAATGTTGAGCCTTATGGATCAACCCTATATTTTTACATATACCTAAACTTACTTCAGCCATTTGGCTGAAACCACACTCACGGAGGATATTTTATGTCATTACAGGACAAACAGTTCGACACGATTCCCTCAGGTCGGTTGGGAATCATTCCACTAGAGAGCAGTCGTTCTCTAGGTCAGAAGGTTAGCGATTATATTGTGCAATGGAGAACACAGCGGGAAAGCGAACACAAATCAACCATTGCCTTCGCAGGATATCAGCGAGATTCTTATATTCTCAATGCTTCCTGTCCCCGTTTTGGTTCTGGTGAAGCAAAAGGGTTAATTCGCGAATCCGTTCGTGGTACTGACTTATACTTTTTAGTAGATGTCTGCAATCATAGCTTAACTTATTCGGTTTGCGGACAAACCAATCACATGTCTCCCGACGATCATTATCAGGATTTAAAGCGTTTAATTGCTGCTTCCAGTGGAAAAGCCCGTCGAATTACGGTAATTATGCCATTCTTATATGAAAGTCGTCAGCACAAACGCAGTGCAAGAGAATCTCTTGACTGTGCTCTTGCTCTTCAGGAGTTAACTTCCATGGGAGTTGATACCATTATTACCTTTGATGCCCATGACCCAAGGGTTCAAAATGCGATTCCTCTTCATAGTTTTGAAACCGTTCAGCCTACTTACCAGTTTATTAAAGCAATGCTTAAAAACATTCCGGATATTCAATTTAATGCGGAGCATATGATGGCCATCAGCCCGGATGAAGGTGCGATGGGACGTGCCGTTTATTTTGCCAATGTAGTGGGTATTGATGTTGGTATGTTCTACAAAAGAAGAGATTATGCCCAGATTGTGGATGGAAGGAATCCGATTGTGGCTCACGAGTTTTTGGGGGCTGATTTGGAAGGAAAGGATGTTGTTATCTTAGACGACATGATTTCCTCTGGTGAAAGTATGTTGGATGTTGCAAAAGAGCTGAAGCGACGTAAGGCTCGGAGAATTTTTGCGGCGTCTACGTTTGGATTGTTTACGAATGGAATGGAGAAGTTTGACAAGGCTTACAAGGAGGGACTAATTGATCGAGTGATTACGACGAATTTGGTACATCAGCCGGAAGAGTTGTTGTCCAGAGAGTATTATATTAGCGCAGATATGAGTAAGTATATTGCGTTGTTGATTGATACTTTGAATCATGATGACTCGATTAGTGGGTTGCTTAGTCCTACGGAGCGGATTCAGAATATTCTTAAGAAGTATGGACAGAGATAGAGGGTAACGGGATACTTTTGAGGGTATGTCGAGAATGTAATAGGTGTTTATTATAGTGGGAGTTGGCTCACAATGCTTTATTATAAGGATTGGGGGTTGGCTCCTTTTTTGTGTTGATGGCAGAAAGACGCGGTTCAGGGAGGCCGGGTGATGGTCCTTGAACCTTCCCTGAACCGCTGGCTTTCTAAGGAGATTGGTCTGAGAGCTGGATTCCCGTTTCTTTTGCTAATCGAAGTAAGCTTTGGCAACTTTTTGAGCGGTGTATTCTGACAGGTTAAATGTTCGCCACGTTGTGGGTTTTGTTTCCCAGTTTAGGGTGTTGAAGATTTCCTTTAGTTGGGCCAGTTGGGCGTCGCTCAATGCTTCGGTGTTTATGGTGTCCTGTAATGCTGGGGCTGCGTCGCAGGATAGGGTGGACAGATAGTAGGTGTCACCATAGTCATAAAAGGCTTGCGCTGTTTTATCTGCTTCACTCTCTTCTTTCATTGCCTGGATGTTATATTTTGCGATGAAATAGTCGGGGTGTGAAAATGAAAGTATTAAATAAAAGGTGGTCACTGTAATCATGCAATATCGAAATAAGGGGAATGTGTCCTTGTAGATAGTGATGACTACGCCTGCCATGATAAAGGTGATGACTAGCAGGAACCAGAGGACAAATATTCGCAAAAAGGTTAGCTCATAGGCACTGATATACAAAAGCATGCGCATTGCACTGGAGGCTATCATGATAAAGGTACAGGCGGAAATTAGGGTTAGGAGGATTTTTAGTGTTTTGCTGTCCTTGAAAAAGGTCATGCAGGTCAGGACTAATATCAGGTTGATAATGCAAACTACCAGCAGTTGGAAGAAGCCCTCCCTGGCATATGCGGCGTATGTTGTGCCTTCTGGAAGTCTTAGCTTTCCGAAAAATAGACCGACAATTTGGATTCCGCTGAACAGGAGGTAAATTACGGATAGTATGGTGGTAAAGGTGATGGCAATGATTGGCTCGGCGTTTTTATGGTTTTTTGTTTCTTCTCCTAATGCACTATTGGCAAAGGCATTTAGGAGCAGGTAGGTTCCAAAGTATATAAAGACTGTGGTAAGTAATATTCCAAAGAAATCCTGGGGAATTAGTTCTACTTTTCCGATGAGGTTTTGAGCCATGTTTCCAAAGATGGCATCTGCACTAGTTAAAAGGATCATGATTACAAACAGGAGGGGAAGGGAAATCAGTAGACCTATGGTCACGTATTTTATATTTTTATTTTCCTTTTTTTTCTTGCTGCCTGCAAAGTTGATTGCATCACTGATTGGGGTATCGATGGCAAGGAACATCTCTCCAAGTATGCGAAACATTCCGCTTATATATTTGCTCAGAGGCCAATTTGAAGCTTCATAAAAGTGATGCAGCAGGAAAATTATAAATAGTATAAACATACCACAGTAATTCATAAAAATAATGCGGTAGTCTGCTGTTAGGAAATTAGAGATGCCTAGAAGTAAAGTACTTACAATAT
The DNA here is from genome assembly GCA_031553075.1 of Acetivibrio sp. Taxonomy (GTDB): domain Bacteria; phylum Bacillota; class Clostridia; order Lachnospirales; family Lachnospiraceae; genus DIGJ01. Next base: position 29,726 of record JAVBLX010000108.1, on the reverse strand, counting down.
AAAAGGCAGCATCTTTTTTCAATGTTATTTCCAGCTTTTTTAAGCTCATATAAAAATATATGAGGGCTCCGGCTACAAAGATGGGATTGGTAATCCCGTGGCTATTCCGGTACATACAAAAAGTGTAAAAAACGGCAAAGATTAGGGTCGCTACACCAAAAAAGCGATAATTACTTTTTATGGTCATGCGGTGCGTTTTTTCGGGTTTCGGTGTCTCTGTGGGTATTAATTCTTTATGGGGTATTAATTCTTTATGGGCATTTTCATTCATTTTTTGTACCAAGCTTCAATACTTATATTTTCATTGAAGCGCAAACATAAAGGGCAAATGTATATGCTTGCATTTTCCTTTCTTTTTCTTTTATTTTCCTTCAATTTACCACATATAATAATGGTGGCATTAATAGTAAGTAATAATATTTTCATATTCAGTTTCTAGTTTTAGTTTCTAGTTTTAGTTTTTTTAATCTATTTTGCTTTTATTTAAATTTTGTTTCAGATTCAGATTCCTCCTCTTCCTCTTGTACATATTGAAGAATATCTCCAACCTGGCAATTCAGCGCCTTACAGATTGCTTCCAGAGTGGAAAAACGGATTGCTTTTGCCTTGTTGTTTTTTAGAATGGATAAGTTTGCCAGGGTGATATCTACCTCGCTGGCAAGCTCGGTCAGACTTTTTTTCCGCTGCGCCATGACCACATCCAGATTTATGATAATTGACATGTGATACCTCCTCTATATGGTCAGGTCATTTTCCAGCTTATATTGCACTGCTTTGTCGAATACAAAGGATAATATTTTGCTGAATAATCCCGCAATCAAAAATACCAGTATAACGACCAGCATGGCAGGTGTCATGTAAACAATGGTTCTAACCAGTGCCATTAGGGCAATGATAAAGCTATAGGTCCCCATCCGACGCAGACTTACTACATTTTCAAACACAAAGCAATCATCCGCGATTACTGTACGAAACATTTTTCGTAACTCTCCAAGGATTAGAACTGCCAAAATCCCAAGAATAGAGTAAATAATGACTGCCTCGCCTAAATGTTCCTCCAGAGCCGGGTAGTAAGGACGAATCCATTTTAGACTGAACGGCAAACTTAATGTTACTATGATTCCTGCAAAGTACATGAAATTCATGAGCCATTTTGTTGTTTGAACAATTGTTTCCTGCTTCATTTTAAACTCCCATCTGTGCGCTCCTGCGCACGTACAAATCAAGATGTTGAAAGGACAGTTTTACCGTTCTTTCAACCTATTTCCTCCAAGTATTCTACAATTTTTGTATTTTAATTAATTAAATCTCTTTTATAATTTTGATACTATAATCCTCACAAAGAATTATTCTATTCATATTATAATCCTTAGATATATCAAATACACTTAATTCCCATACTGGTTTTTTATTAATATAACATGTTGCAAATCGAATGTCAATAATATTTTATTGATATTCGATAAATATTTATTGATATACTAAAATTAAAACCGAATTGCAAAAAGTGAAATTAAAGGAGAGGATTCATGAAAAAAACTTTTATATTCATAGGAATACTAAAAAGCACATAAAAAAAAGCACAATATCGTCAGTTGATAATGCGCTTTCTTTTCCCCTTTGCAATAGTTAATGATTCTCCAATGCTTTTAGTACTGCCTCTATTGTTCTATCCTCTGCATATAATGTGTTTACTGGCTCATTTATTTGCTCCAAATAGTGAGCATCCGAATTTGTAATCACATTGCACGTTTTCAGGTAAGGATTGCTGCCTTGCAGGGTATGTAGATTCTGCATATTCTTCAGCTCAAAGCAGTTAAACTTACTGTCTGGCGGGACAAAGCCCAGGTTGGCGATGAGGCTGTTGGCGTTTTTATCAATATGAGCGGGTATCATGATGCCGCCATAGCTTTTGACCAAATCGTATACCTGATCAAATGGAATCTCTGTACTGTTGATTAAAAGGTTGGGAAGGATTCCGATTACTTCCTCTTCCTCGTTTACAATTTGCTGCTTTCCGAAAATGTCTGGGTTATTCAGAATAGGAATTAACTTTTCGGATATATATTCATCAAAAGACAACGCCTTTTCCAAAGCAGGAAAAAGACATACTACGTGTACTTCCTCTATGGTAGTTAACTCCATCCCGGGAATGGCTAACATTCCATATTGTTCTGCCAGCTTCAGGAACGCCGGACAGTTTCGTGCTGTGTTATGGTCAGTGAGGGCTATTACATCCAATTCCTTTATGGCAGCCATTCCCACTATATTAGCAGGGGTCATATCATCATCACCACAGGGTGAAAGACAGGAATGGAGATGTAAATCATAAGTCATGGACAGCATTCTGGCGGCCTCCTTTCTTCTATATGTAAAAGAAGGAAAGAGTGGAACCCAAGGAGTATCTCACTCTTTCTTTATACTAGAATCGTTTTATTTTGTCTGTTTCATCTTTATATCTTGGTATATCTCTTGTATTTTATTTATCTTTATATTTCATTTTATATTTCTATTTACATTTTTTCTGTACATTTTTCTTTTGTCTTTTTTGTACTTTTCTCTTTTTATTTTATCCTTTTACGCTTTTTTCTTTTGTACCTTATTACCTTTTGTATCTTATTACCTTTTGTCCTTATTACCTTTTGTACTTTATTACCTTTTGTACTTATTACCTTTTTGTACTTTAACTCTTTTGTAATTTAACCTTTCTTTTGCAATTTAACTTTCTTTTGTATTGTAAATCAACTTTCTTTTACACTTTACTTTCTGCTGTACTTTAACTTTCTCCTGTACTTTGACTTTCTCTGTCCTTTGTACTTTTATAAAAACACTCAATTTTATAAGAGTTTTTATAAATCTCATTCATCCTACATATATATTCTAAATGCCGGGAGTGTTCTAGTATTCAAATTACTTTGAATTACTGCAGCATTTTATGAATTTCCAAAGCGGCTTCGAAAACTGGTGCTTCTGTATGAAATACTGTAATCCCCTGTTGTTTTGCTTTTTCCAGTGCCACATCGTCAAATACAGCATTTTCTGCAAGTATAATACATGCCGCGTCTGTCAGGGATAGTACTGCCAATGTATTAACATTTCCCATTACAGTAACCCAAGCAGCGCCTTCCGGAGTTTTGCTCATGCAGATACTCAAAAGGTCGCAGCAAAATGGCTTTGTAATCTGCTGTGACAGATTTTCTCCAATATTGAGTACAGTGAATTTTTGAGAATCAATCAATTCTTGTATTGTCATATCAACTTTCCTTTTTCCTCTCATTTATCAATTCATTTTAGAAATTTATTTATCATACGTATACATCTATTCCAGCCTTGAGATTTCGTCAGAAAGCATATGTATTTTCTTTTTTAATATGTAAATACAATCTTTTTCCCGGGCAACCCCCCGCACGATGTCTTCGGCCAGAGCCTGACAGGTAGGTGCTCCACAGGCGCCGCAGTCAAGTCCTGGGAACTCTTCACACAATTCTTCTACTCGGGACATCTTGGCAATACTGTCTCGCATGCTTTCCCCTATCTTAAAGACGGGCTCGTATTCCACTTCTTCCGTCCAGAAGGGGTGGATTTTTTCGATTTCTTTCTGCCATTCTTCCTTTTTAGGCATATGGGTTACGGCTACTGGCATGTATTTTATTAGGCGCTTGATTTTAACATTAGCGACGTATGGATTTTCTACGGTAAGGACGCCACCCACACAGCCTGCACTACAAGCATTTAATTCGATAAAAGTAAGATCAGTGATTTTCTCGTCTTCCAGTTCTTCCAATACACGGATTACGTTTTCAATACCATCTGCGGCCAGGTAACTTTCAATTAGCAGACCACTGGCTTCTCCGCCAGTTCCGCCCCAACCAGTACCAATTCTACCGGAAATGGATAATTCCTCCACATTACTGGCAGCTTCTTTCATGTGGTTTAACAACACTGGATATACATCCTTGATTGCTAATACACCATCAATGTCACTTTTCTCAATGCCCAGCGGCTCCTTTGCCGCAGATACCTTGGCTGGACAAGGAGATATAAAAATAATTCCAATCTTCCCCGACGGAAGTCCGGTCCTTTCCATCGCTTGCCGTCTGGCAACGGTAGCCGCAAGGTCTACCGGTGCCTGGATAGGCAGTAAATGGTCAATCAGATTTGGAAAACGAACCCGAATCAAACGAACAATAGAGGGGCAGGCCGTACTGATAATCGGCCATTGCTCTTTGTGCTCTTCTATGTATCTTCTTGATAACTCTGATACTAACTCCGCTGCTCCGCTCACCTCATAAACATCATCAAAGCCCATTCTTTTCAAGGCTGTAAGTACGATATTAATATCATCAAGATTATTAAACTGTCCATATAACGCTGGCGCTGGCAATGCTACGGTATATTCATATTTTTTCATGATACCGAGCGGATCATAAGTTGCCTTCTTTGCATGATGGGGGCAGATACGAATACATTTTCCACAGTCGATACAAAATTCTTTGGTAATTGTCGCTTTTCCATTCCTAACACGAATTGCCTGGGTGGGGCATCTTTTGATACAGTTGATACACCCTTTGCACAAACTTGTTTCCAGTTGTACTGACGTAGAGAATTTATCCACTTTTCCGCACCTCCTTTTCTATTCTTTCATTTCACTTTCCTCTGTGCTACTTTGATATGCAAATAAAGAGAAATGCTATTTCATTTTGCCTTTAAAATGATACTAACACATCCAAGTAGATTCCTAAAGCGGAAATCATTGGGTTAGATTTATAATAAGTCTTTATGATTGATCGAACAATAGGAAAAACCGACTACATAAAGTAAGTAGACCTATCTTCCCTGCATAAATTTGCTTAATTATTAACAATGTCTCACCCGACCATAAAAATCTCACATTTTAAAGAACCCTGTCAATATCTTAAATCGCTTCTATATTTATTAAAGAAATACCTTCATTGTAACGGTGGTCCCTACTCCAATTTCTGTATCAATATACATTTCATCTGCATATTTTTTCATGTTTGGCAGACCCATTCCAGCTCCAAATCCCAAAGCTCGAATATTATCTGGTGCAGTGGAAAATCCAGCCTGCATAGCCTGGTCTACATCCTTAATACCGGGTCCCCGGTCCATCAGCTTCATAATGACTTCATCAGGAGTAATGGTAACTTCTATGTCGCCTCCATTGGCGTGGATTACCATGTTAATCTCTCCTTCATACATAGCGATGGCTACTTTAGTAATAGCCTTTGGGTCAACCCCCATTTGCTTCAGCTTCTTTTTTACATCTCCGGAAGCTTCTCCGGCTCTGGTAAAATCCTCCACTGAAACTTCATATTTTAAGTTAATTGTGTCAGTCATTGTATGGCGCACCTCCATGAAGTCCCTTCTCATATAGCATTCCACAAGCTGAAAACATCCGATGCCCAGTACTCAAAATCGGTATTTCTTTTTCATTTGCCAGTTGAATAATGGCTTCGTCCGGTGTTTTCCCACGCACAAAAATAACAGCCACAATGTCCATCATTTCTGCTGTTCGAATTACCTGAGGATTACACAGACCGGTAAGCAAAACGGAATGATCTTTCACGAAAGCTAATACGTCACTCATCATATCGGAACCACAGGCCGTATACACTTCTCGATTAAGATATTCTTCTCCACAGATGACTCTGGCTCCGAGAATATCTTTCACATCATTAATTGTCATACTAATTCCTCCTCCTTTGGGATTCTGCTAGATAAAATTATAACATTGTCCCTTTTTTTTTGCAATTGATATTGAATTTTTAGAAAGATTTTATATAGTTAATAAAATCTAACATAGCTTTTTCTGTATTTTTATGCTATAATTGATTTGTTCTGACATATCATTTATACATAATATTAAGTAATTACATCTTTTACTATCAAGGAGGTCTAATAATGGGTTCAAAAAATCAAACCGTTCCCTTTAGCGGAACGAAAGAACAGGAAAGCGCCTTATTGGAAATCATTGCCAATCACAAAGGACAAAGTGGCGCCTTAATGCCTGTTCTGCAGGAAGCACAAGATATCTATGGATATCTCCCAATAGAAGTGCAGACCATAATTTCAAATGAGATGAATATTCCTCTTGAAAAAATTTATGGTGTAACCACCTTCTATTCCCAGTTTTCCCTTAATCCCAAAGGAAAGAATCGAGTCAGTGTCTGTCTTGGAACTGCATGCTATGTAAAAGGTTCCGGCGATATCTTTGACAAGTTCTCCGAAAAGCTTGGTATTGGAAATGGTGGCTGTACACCAGATGGTAATTTCTCATTAGATGCATGCCGTTGCATTGGTGCTTGCGGTCTTGCTCCAGTATTAACGATTAATGAAGAAGTTTACGGTCGTTTAACAGTTGATGACGTGGATGATGTGTTAGCAAAGTACATGTAACAACATCATTTTTTTGCGCATAAGTTTGTGAAAGAATAGACATTTTCCGCAATTGGAACAGGAGTGCAGGCTATGATGACAGAACTTTCCCTTAATATTTTAGATGTAGCAGAAAACTCTATTCGGGCAGAAGCCGCTCTTGTGGAGATTCACGTTACTGCGGATACCAGAAAAGATATACTGGTCATTGTCATTAAAGACAATGGTAAGGGCATGACGCCGGAGCAGGTTGCTCACGTGGAAGACCCGTTCTTCACCACAAGAACTACCCGAAAGGTCGGACTTGGCGTTCCTTTTTTCAAACAGGCCGCTTTAGGTACCAATGGAGAGTTTTCCATTACTTCTGAGCTGGGTGTAGGAACCACTACCAGAGCTGTTTTTACCTTATCCCATATTGACCGCATGCCATTAGGGGATATTACCAGTACGATTCATACCTTGATTACGTTCAATACACAAACGGAATTTTTATACACATATACTTATAATGATGAAAGCTTTACCTTAGACACCCGTGAATTCAAAGAGGTCTTAGGGGATGTTCCCTTGGATACTCCTGAGGTTTCCGCTTATGTGAAGGAATATCTCATTGAAAATAAGAATGAAGTGGATCAGGGTGCTTTCTACTAAAATCTATTTAGAAATGGATTGGAGGATTTAACAATATGAAATCTCTTGAAGAATTAAAAGCCATCAGAGAGAAAATGCAGGGCCAGGTTGGCGTACGTTCTGAAGACAGCAGCCAGACAAGAGTTGTAGTTGGTATGGCTACCTGCGGTATTGCCAGTGGTGCAAGACCAGTTCTTACTGCTTTTTCTGATGCAGTACAGACCAAGAATTTAAGCAATATTTCCGTTATTCAGACCGGTTGTATCGGCCTTTGCCAATACGAACCAATCGTTGAAGTTTACGAACCTGGTAAGGAAAAAGTAACCTACATTAAGATGACACCTGAAAAAGCAATGGATGTTGTAGAACAGCACCTTGTTCGTGGTCAGGTGGTTTCCGATTACCTTATTAATACTGCCATTAAATAATTGAGGAGGACATAATATGTATCGTTCACACGTTTTAGTTTGTGGTGGAACCGGCTGTACTTCCTCAGGAAGTCAGAGCATTATCACAGCACTGCAGGCAGAAATCGAAAAAAATGGTCTGAAGGATGAAGTTTCCGTAGTTCAGACCGGTTGTCATGGACTTTGTGCTTTAGGTCCAATTATGATTGTATACCCGGAAGCTGCTTTTTACTCTATGGTAAAAACCGATGATATTCCAGAAATCGTTTCCGAGCATTTATTAAAAGGAAGACTGGTTACCCGTCTCCTTTATAATGAAATGGTAACAGAGGATGGTGTTAAATCCTTAAGTGATACCGCTTTTTACAAAAATCAGCACAGAATCGCTCTGCGTAACTGTGGTGTTATCAATCCAGAAAGCATTGACGAGTACATTGGAACCAGAGGATATGAAGCTCTGGGTAAAGTTTTAACCGAAATGTCTCCTGACGATGTTATCCAGACAATTTTAGACTCCGGTCTTCGAGGCCGTGGTGGCGGTGGATTCCCTACCGGCTTAAAATGGAAACTTGCCAAAGGCAACGATGCAGACCAGAAATATGTTTGCTGTAATGCTGACGAAGGTGATCCAGGTGCTTTCATGGACCGTTCCGTTTTGGAAGGTGACCCACACGCTGTATTTGAAGCAATGGCAATCGCTGGTTACGCGATTGGTGCAAGCCAGGGATATATCTATGTTCGTGCTGAGTACCCAATTGCCGTTGATCGTTTGGAAATTGCTTTAGGACAGGCAAGAGAATATGGTTTATTAGGAAATAACATTTTCGGAACCGACTTCTCTTTTGATATTGACTTAAGATTAGGTGCCGGAGCTTTCGTTTGTGGAGAAGAGACTGCTCTTATGACTTCCATCGAAGGAAACCGTGGCGAACCTCGTCCACGTCCTCCATTCCCAGCTCAGAAGGGATTGTTTGGCAAACCTACCATCTTAAACAACGTAGAAACCTATGCTAATATTCCTCAGATTATTTTAAATGGTGCTGAATGGTTTGCTTCCATGGGTACCGAAAAATCAAAAGGAACCAAAGTATTTGCTCTCGGTGGAAAAATCAACAACACTGGATTAGTTGAAATCCCTATGGGAACTACTCTCCGTGAAGTTGTAGAGGAAATCGGCGGCGGCATTCCTAACGGAAAGAAATTTAAAGCGGCTCAGACCGGTGGACCATCCGGCGGATGTATTCCAGTTGAACACTATGATGTTCCAATCGACTATGACAACCTGATTGCAATCGGCTCCATGATGGGTTCTGGTGGACTTATCGTTATGGACGAAGATAACTGTATGGTTGATATCGCTAAATTCTTCTTAGAGTTTACTGTAGATGAATCTTGTGGAAAATGTACTCCTTGCCGTGTTGGTACCAAGAGAATGTACGAAATCCTCGAAAAGATTACCAACGGACAGGGTACTCTGGAAGACCTTGATAAACTGGAAGAATTATGCTACTACATAAAAGAAAACGCACTTTGTGGTTTAGGTCAGACTGCTCCAAACCCGGTACTCTCTACCTTACGTTACTTCAAAGACGAATATCTTGCTCACGTTACAGAAAAGAAATGTCCTGCTGGCGTATGTAAGTCCTTACTGTCCTACACCATCATTGCAGACAAGTGTAAAGGCTGTACTTTATGCTCCAGAGTCTGTCCAAACGGTGCTATCTCTGGTACAGTGAAAGAAGTTCATGTGATTTCACAGGAGCTTTGCGTTAAATGTGGTGCTTGTATGGAAAAATGTAAATTCGGCGCAATCGAAAAGAAATAAGGAGGCTAAGCTAACATGATTAATTTAAAGATAAATGGCATGGACATCGCTGTGCCAGAAGGCTCTACAATTCTTGAGGCTGCCAGATTAGCGCATATTGATATCCCAACTCTTTGTTTCTTAAAGGAAATCAACGAGATTGGTGCCTGCCGAATCTGTGTAGTTGAAGTAAAGGGTGCAAGAAGCTTAGTTGCTTCCTGTGTGTATCCGGTAAATGAAGGAATGGAAGTATTCACCAATACTCCAAAGGTAATGGATTCCAGAAAGAAAACCCTTCAGTTAATCCTTTCTGACCACGAGAGAAAATGTCTCTCCTGTGTAAGAAGCGGAAACTGCGAATTGCAGAAGCTTTGTAAGGATTTAGGTGTAGATGATGAAATGAAATATGAAGGCGAGAAGAATGAATTTGATTTAGACTGCTCTGCTGCTCATATGGTTCGCGACAACAGCAAATGTATCGTTTGCAGACGTTGTACTGCTGTTTGTGAAAAGACCCAGGCAGTTGGTGTAATCGGTGCCAATGATCGTGGATTTAAGACTAATATTGGCAGTGCTTTTGACATGGGCTTAGGCGAGACCAGCTGTGTATCCTGTGGACAATGTATCGCTGTCTGTCCCGTTGGTGCTATCTATGAAAAGGATGCTACGGATGAAGTATTTGCTGCGATTGCAGATCCCGAAAAACATGTTGTAGTTCAGGTTGCTCCTGCTGTACGTGCTGCTATCGGTGAACCTTTTGGTATGCCAGTTGGAAGCAATGCGGAAGGACAGATGATTGCTGCTCTTCGTCGTCTTGGTTTTGATAAAGTATTTGATACGGACTTCAGTGCTGATTTAACGATTATGGAAGAAGCTACTGAATTCCTTGGAAGAGTTCAGAATGGTGGCAAGCTCCCACTCATTACATCCTGTTCTCCTGGATGGATTAAATATTGTGAGCACTACTTCCCTGATATGACAGAAAACTTATCTTCCTGTAAATCTCCTCAGCAGATGTTTGGTGCGGTTGTTAAGACCTACTATGCAGAGAAGATGGGAATTGATCCTAAGAATATTGTTAGTGTAAGTATTATGCCTTGTACCGCAAAGAAGTTCGAAATCGGACGTGATGATCAGTCTGCTGCTGGTGTGGCGGATGTGGATTTTGCTCTTACGACTAGAGAACTGGCTCGGATGATTGAGCGCTCTGGACTTACCTTTACTTCACTTCCTACCGATGAGAAGTTTGATGATCCTCTTGGCAATTCTACTGGTGCTGGTGTTATCTTTGGTGCTACTGGCGGTGTTATGGAAGCGGCCCTTCGTACCGCTGTATGGAAGCTAACTGGCGAACCTGCTGATAGTCCGGTTGAGTTTAAGGAAGTTCGTGGTGTGGAAGGTGTTAAGGAAGCTAGTTATGATGTGGCTGGTTTGAATGTTAAGGTTGCGATTGCTTCTGGACTTTCTAATGCTAAGACTTTGTTGGATAAGGTAAATGCTGGTGAAGCGGATTACCACTTTATTGAGATTATGGGATGTCCTGGCGGTTGTGTAAACGGCGGTGGACAGCCTCAGGTACCTGCTAGTTTCCGTAACTTTAATGATATTCGTGCATTACGGGCTAAGGTACTTTATGATTTGGATGAGTCTAGAGAGTTGAGAAAGTCTCATGATAATCCAGCGGTTAAGGAGCTTTATGATAATTATCTGGGTGAACCGGGTAGCCATAAGGCCCATGAGTTCTTGCATACTACTTATGTGAAGAGAACGATTAACTAATAGATGATGGAAACAGACCTTGGGATTCTTGGAATCTGCGGGGTCTGTTTTTTTGTGCTTTTGGGGAGGGTTGGGGGAATAATTGGGTGGTGGGAAACAATCCCGTTCCACTATCCCTCATTCAGCTGATTTCTCAGACTGTAATTATATTAATTAATTGGTTAAGTGCCTAATAGGTTTTAAATTAATTTGTGGCTAATGTAGAAGCGATGACTAATTGCAAGTACTTGACAGGAATGGTTCATGGTCACTTGAAAATGCTTTCTGATAATCGTATACATGATGTCTACGGTTCGAGAAGTTTTAAAAAGAAGTTGACATTATTTCTAAACAGAATTATAATAACAGTAATTATTATTATATTATTATAGGAGGCTGATTTATGACAAATACAAAGTATAGTCGTCAAAGGGAATCTATATGCCATTATTTATCTAATACAAAAGAACATCCTACTGCTGATATGGTTTATCAAAACCTCCGGGAGGTTTATCCGAATATAAGCCTTGGAACGGTTTACCGTAATCTGAGTCTTTTGGTGGATCAGGGGACGATTGTTAAGGTCAGTTGTGGGGATGGGGTTGATCATTTTGATTGGGATACTTCTAGCCATAACCACTTTATCTGCAAGGAATGCGGGTGTGTGTTGGACTTGGAGATGGATTCTATAAACCATATTAATACAATTGCAAATGCAGCTTTTGATGGCCAGATTGAAGGTAGTGTAACTTATTTTTACGGGAAGTGTTCAAAATGTAAGTAGTTGTAAGCTTATGGTGGCTTTTAAGTAATGGCAATTATTGCTTTGAAAAAATCAGAAAATATTTTAAAAAGCTATTGACAAATGAGTAAGAATGAATTATGATAAAAATATCAGTAATGATTACTATTATTAAGTTTAATAAAACAGAAAAAGAAAAGGAGATTTAATTATGAAAAAGTATGTATGTAATGTATGCGGTTATGTTCACGAGGGAGATTCTGCACCGGAGGCATGTCCTCAATGTAATGCACCTGCAAGCAAGTTTACTGAGCAGTCTGGAGATAGATCTTGGGCTTGCGAGCATGTAGTTGGGGTAGCTCAGGGTGTTAGTGAAGATATTATGAATGATTTAAGAATGAACTTTACTGGGGAATGTACTGAGGTTGGTATGTATCTTGCTATGGCTAGAGTTGCTCATAGAGAAGGTTATCCGGAAATTGGCTTATACTGGGAAAAGGCTGCTTGGGAAGAAGCGGAGCATGCTGCTAAGTTTGCAGAGCTTTTGGGCGAAGTAGTAACCGATAGTACTAAGAAGAACCTTGAGCTTCGAATTGATGCTGAAAATGGTGCTACTGCTGGTAAGTTTGACCTCGCTAAGCGTGCTAAGGCTGCTGATTTGGATGCCATTCATGATACAGTTCATGAAATGGCTAAGGATGAAGCTCGACATGGTAAGGCGTTTGAAGGATTATATAACAGATATTTTAAGTAATCTGTTTTTAGCCACGTAGCGAAGAGGGCTGCGAATAATCCCTTTTAGCTACACCGTTTCTCTCCTCTATATATAAGGGAAGTGACAAGATAAACCGATTTATGGTTATTTTGCCACTTCCTTTTATTTTTTGCCACGCCTTAGCTGTGTCGCCATTAGAACATATGCTCTTCCTCTGCCGATTCTTCAAAAAAACACCTACATTAAGAAATGCAGTTCCTAACTTTTTTTCATATATTTTACCCCATCAACCACTTCCAATATAGGTTGACCCTGATGATCCTCTCCTATTAAAGCCACATAATATCGCTCTCCGTCTTCCATGCTTCTGAAAGACACTATTTCCTGCTGAGATTGATAGACCAATTCCCCTTGTTCAAGTAAATTTTTTGATGCAAATACATGATGAGCATCATAGCAATAATAAATATATTCTTTATCTGCATTTAACAATTGTCGTTTTTCTTCTGACATAGGCAATACTTTTTCTTCTACCATATCAAATATGCCAATTGTACCATCTAATGCCTGAAATATTATTTTCTCATCTTGAACCCAAAAAAGAAATACCAATGCATCCATTACTTTTATTGTTATATCATTGAATATATCATATCGCATTAGTTCATATTGCTGATTCAGAAGATAGATAAAACCATTAGAATATGTCATTGATTCAATATCTTCCAGTAATTTTTTTTCTTTTTTTGTTTCTAGATTAATAGCGATGACCTTTTTATTTCTTCGTAAAAAAAGGCTATTTCCAGCCACAAAGAAATCATCCACTTTCTGATCCATGGCAGCCTCTCGTTCCACCGCTGATATTGTATTTGCATGCTCTATTTTAATCCCCATAAAGCCAACCCCCTTAACAGAATATTTTTGTTCTGAGTACAGGACGACCTCTTCAAAATTATTTAAATCCAATCTGACAATATCATAATCATAATCATTCAGATATCTTTGATAGCATAGATACCTGTCTGTCACGAAGAAATTTTTAAATCGTTGATAATCGTTTTCTGATAAAAAAGCATCATGAAATAACTCTATTCTTTTATTCGTTTTCTTATTTTTCAAGGTGTATGGAATTTCACAAGTATTTATAATCCAATTTCCATTTTCTATAAAAAAATCAAAAACCATTTCATTGCACGTATATTCTGTCTCAACGAAATTATTTTCTTTTTTACACCCAGAAGTAATCATCAAAAAGAAAAGCAAATATGTTAAAATCACTTTCTTTTTTATCTTAATAGTCGGAAAATGGTAGAATAGCACACCTATAGTAACCAAGAATAGAATTATTCCTATACTAATTAAGCATAGCTTTTCCACTTGTTGTAGAGACAAATAATAAGTATCACCAGTTTGAGAATCAACTATTCCCTGTACGTAACCCTTTACATCTAGCAGCGAAGAAAGAAAGGGAATTTGATATAGTTGCATTCGGTCAATAAGAAAAAATGGTGCAAAAGCTGTCAATAATGTTATAAAAACTGTATTAAAAATTTTCTTTAAAAGTAGCGAATATATAATTATTACCATAGCTAAAAAGACCACTCCCAGCATTTTAATTGCTAAAAATAAAACCAGTGTGTTTCTTATTGAGAGCATAAATGGATGTTCTCCCATAACCGGGATACTCTGTAATGAATATTCACTCCCCGGCAAGCCATACTGATAAATGTTTGTCCCAATTTCGATAATAGAAAAGGAAAAACTACATATGATCGAAATCAATCCAGCTGCTGATATTTTAGAAATATATAAAGAGTAAACCCCCATCTTACATGTTCGATTAATAACATCCATTTGCATTTCATATTCTGTACAAAATATAGGTGTGATAAATACAAAAATCAACAAAATAAGCAATAAATCCATACCAATATTTTGAAACAGATTAGTCCATCCATTATAATATACAAAATATCTTTGCTCCACGTTTTCTTTAATATATGTATATTGACTGGTCACCTTACTCCATAATAATTGATTTTTTATGATTTCATGATATGGCAAAGCTTCATTGACAACTTCTGCTTCTTTTAACTCTCCCGCTAAATAGCGTTTTGTTATATTATTTATCTCACTCCGAGCCGCATCCAACTGTTCCGTTATAGCCTGTATATAATTTTCCTTTTGAGGCGTCAATTTCCCTTGCAAGTGCTTTAGGTATTCAAAATATTGTTCTTTATCCTGCTCAATACTATAATTTATCCACCTTGCTGGAGGTGCTTGTAACGATAGCATTCCTTTTAGAACCAGGAAAATAAAAAGTAACCATATACCCTTTCGCTTCCATAAGGCTTTAAACAATTCCTGTCCCAGCATCTTGCATTTCCTCCCTAATTGTTTTTTATATAATTTTTCCAATTTTCATATACCCAATGTAAAAAGCCGAATCTCTTATTCTTAATTGTATAAATAATATCTGCTGACAGTAAAATGCTCATCCCTATTGTTGCAAACAAAATTATTTGATATTGATATACCGGATACGCCATCAGGGCAATTACCTGGAAATTTCGGCAAATTTGGTTCATCTCAAATAATAACAGGGGATTGTATAAAAAATCGGTATAGATACAGCACAGAATAAGGTTTCCAATTACCGCCAAACCAATTGCCATAATCATGACATTATCGGTTAGCTTTGCCGACAGCCATGATAAAAACATACCCAAACCAATACAAGCCAAAAAACGGAATAATTGCAACAATAAGGCATATTGCCAGATAGGAATATTTATTATTGAAAAAGCGTAATCCTGAATGCTATATACTGGCTGCCTAAACCCTTCCAAACCATAAATAAATTGAAATGTAATAAAATCAGTAGCTCCAAACAATGTTGTAAAAAAAAGAGAAATTGCTGATACTGCTGCCAATTTTGCACATGCTATTTTTCTTATTCCTATCTTACTGGTTTTTAGGAGCAACTCCATCTGTATTTGCTTTTCCATCCAAAACAAGTTGGGTGTAGCAAGAAATAACAGTAGCAATAGAAAGCCACAGGAATAATCATACTCCAAATACTCCTGCATATTCTTCATTTCATAAAAAGAATTTAACGAACGCTTTTTATAAATATCAATTATTTTTTGATTTTTTCTAACTTCGTACCTATTATCTATGTTTTCATAAAAGTTTATATTTGAAGCAGCTTGATTTAATACATCCTGAATTCTCCCTTCATAAAAATAGTGATATTTTAACTCCTCATAAAAATACTGAAATTCTGACATATCACCAAAAATAAATCCTGTATAGGTTCCTTTCTGATTCGGCTTAGTACTATAATTGCCTTCCTGAACCACACGCAAAGCATTTTTATAATGTTCTGCAACAAAATTAATTTTATCTAATGTAATTTCCCCTTTTACCTGTTCATAGATTAATTCGTGTCCATCAATACTGTCATTTCCACGACACTGTGTATAAATAACATAAATATCCAGTATAAGTAAGAGAAGAACCATCCCCCATAAAAACCTTGAACTAATTGCTTTCTTTAATTCAAATAAAAATAAACCCATATGTTTACAATTATTGACCTTTCGTATAATATAAAAAAACATCTTCTAAATTAGGCTCCTGTATTTTAAATGCATAAGGCAACTCCTGCTCCGCTATTAACCTTATCCCACACTGTCCATTTTCATAGAATACATTGCAGACTATCTGTTCCTTATCAATCTGTTCCAGGCTACCATTAAAAGGATAAATGGTTTTTACTTTTCCTCTTATCTGATTAATCAGTTTGTCCGACTTCTCCTGCACTACTATCCTACCATGATGTAGTATAATTACTTGGTTTGCAATATACTCAATATCCTGAACAATATGTGTTGCCAATATAATAATTCGATTTGTAGAAAGGGTTGATATAATATTTCGAAAACGAATTCGCTCAATGGGATCTAATCCTGCAGTTGGCTCATCCAATATAAGAATATCTGGATTATTAATCATCGCCTGGGCAATTCCCAATCTCTGCCTCATTCCTCCCGAAAATGTTTTAATCTTATTCTTTCTATTTTCCAATAGATTAACACTTTCCAGGCTCTCCAATACTTGATTGCGATGTTTATCGGCAGGAATCCCTTTAATCACACATATATATTTCAGAAATTCTTCTGCTGTAAAATTAGGGTAAAATGTGGGGTATTGAGGCATATATCCCATTACATCACGATACTCCCGCTCTTGCTTTCTAATATCTTTATCGTTATAAAACACCTCTCCTGAATATGTGTTTAGCAGATTTGCAATAATATGAATCAAGGTTGTTTTACCAGCTCCATTTATTCCCAGCAATCCATATATTCCATCTTTCATTGTCAAGTTCACTTGACGAAGCACCTGCTTATTGCCATAATTCTTGGATATCTCTTTTAACTCCAACATATTCTTATCTCTTTTCTTATTATTCGTTTACCAATGATATTGTCTGCACTTTATCTACAATAGGATCCTCAGCACCTCCCGCTGTCTCAATAGGAGCATAAAACACATCAAGAGAATTAAATTTATCTAATTTTATATCATCTATATTCATATCAATGTTAATGACTGTAATCTTATCTTTTTCCACAGAAATATCAAGATAAGAACACCCGTCAAATAAATCTACTGGTTCATTATTTACAAATGCACTAAGTCGATAGGTTATTTTCATGTCTCCAAACGCTTGAATCTGAAATTTTGCCTTCCCATCTTTTATATTAATCTTGTCGTAGGTTACTTCTCCATCTTGTAAATATTGAAAAATAGTAGTATGCTCCAATCTATTACGAATCGTTCCATCTGAGTTTTTATCTATATATTTACTTCGAAATTCTTCATTCATTGACTGAACTTCATATTCTTTACAAATATCTATCTTTAAAATATTTCCTTGACCTTCCAGTGTCCACGGCAACATAGGAAGAATATTATGATAATTCCCATAACCATTATTCTCTTCGCTTGCCACATAGTGCGGCTCATATATGCAGGCAAAAAAAACACGATGTTCTGCCCCCTTATCAACCACTGATGGATGATACAATACAGAAACATTTTTTTTACTTTTTTCTTCTAAAAAAACAGGAAAAATGTATTCTTTGACACCATTCACAATATAGCTTTGGGGAATACCATCCATAAACATTATCATTCCAACTTCACATGATTTGCCTGAATTATCAATAGCATATTCAATGTTTAAGATTTCCTCTTCCTTTTTATACTCAATCAAGCGATTTTCTTTGTCATAATTTACGATACTGTATCCATAAGAGGCTTGAACATTGGCACCAGATTCTTCCATTTCATTTAAATTAAATGGATTGTTGCTTTGTTCTTGTATATGCATATCCGAGGATTTATCTTTCTGCACACAACCCATCAATAATAAAGACAAGCAAAAAAACAGAGCAAAACTAATATTCTTTTTCATATACAGATTTCTCCTATTAATCTAGATTGATAATTTCTATTTCCATCTTATTCCGTTCTTCTTCATCAGCATACCGACTATATATCAGAATGCACTTTTTTGAGTTAGGAAACATTGCCGCCTTTTGTATATAAAACGGTATTTGAAAAGAACTTTCTAGCCCTTCATTCGCCAGAGAATATACATTCACCTTGGTCAATGCGGTTTTATTATCAATATATTCCATCCTTTGATAACAGTACAAATAGAGACCATCTTCCGAAACAGTTACAAATTCACTATCATGTTTTTCCGCCAAAAAAAAGGTTCTTCTTTCGTTACCAAGAAAATATATAATCTCCATGGATAAGTCTTCTTCAAACTCTTGTGATCCATTAAAAAAAATGATTCCCTTTTGAAATAATTCCCAGCATTGCTGTACCTTGCTTTTTTCAACTTGAATGCTTTTATCATTCAGTCTAATAACACCGAAGCAGTCTTTTCCTTCTTCGCCTGCCCTAAAAGTGTTCATAAAAAAACCAACAAAATAAATGCATGTTTCATCATAAGATGCTATTATCGATTTGAAACCATTCAATAAACCAACATTTTTTTCAGACTGCTCCAGTTTAAGTATCTCTTCTTCATTGTTGCCGTCATAATCACAAGCAAATAATATACAGTTGAATCCATTTTCATCAATAACTGATTTATAAAAAACTACTTTCTTTTGTTTTGGTAGGATACAATAATTTCTTTCAGTACCATATGTCCCTAGCTGCTCATTGGTATTCATATCAATTACATACTTTATATTAAAATTATAATCTATACTGTATATACATGAAGCACTGTCATATATAATAATTTCATCTTCATAATTATAAATCTCAAACGGTCTTTGCACAGAATTATTACTCCATTCTGCCAATACTTTTGATTCATTTATGTCAATAAAAGTAAATACCATTTCATCTAAGCTCTTTTCTTTTCTTGAAATAATAAGCAGGGCATTATCTTTTATTGTATGGATTGTTTCAATGCGATTACTATTTTGGATATCTTTTACTAATTTATTCAAATCTAACATATCTAAATCATTAGCCTGCTGTGTATTGTCATTTTCCAAATCTCGTTTATTACTCATTTGACTTGTTTTGTCACCTATGCCATTAATACTACTTTTTTCTGTTTCACATGATATTAGTAGCATAAGTAATACCATCATTACCGCATAAATTTTTCTCTTCATAATCCCTCCAAAAGATTGGGGTTTATCCCGGCAAGAATTTTCCATCTCACCGGGATATTTTCACTTTCAATCAATTAAAAATTTGATAAAGTTGTATAAACAACGTATGGATCAGATGTGATTGCATCTGCAGTGCCATATGCAGTAAGGGCTGTATTAAGGAATCCGTCATTTCTACCTGTTACCTGGTTTGTAAAATGATGCATTTCATAATCTGATGTATAAGCACTACTTGAACTATAAATCCAATCTGTGTTTTCACCAGAACCAATCTGTGTTCCCGAGGAAGAATAGTGAACAGTCAATTTGCTTCTTATTCTTGGAACGGCATTATCTGTTAAAGCATACGAATACATACATTTTTCATCTGATAACTTATTGCCCCCTACCGTTCCACGCAAATATCCATAAGTAGCGCTTATATATGTAGTTTTTGTAACACTAGCTGCCGATGCTACTACTCCTATTGACATACAAGCTATCAGCGCAAAAACGATGCATCTTTTCTTTGATTTACCTTTCATGTTTTTCCTCCCTAATTAGAATTTATCCATGCAACCATTATAATTGCATAATTATTCTAAATTACTTGTAATTTGTTTAGCTTTATGCTATTATTAACTTGTTTTTACAGTAAGCTTTTATTTTTTCTAATGACAAAATTGGGAAATATAAAAGCTTATTTTATTTGGTTCTCTGGCTTTAAAATAATGTTTTCTCATAAATTTTCTCCTTTCCTAACTTATTGGCTTTATGTGGTTTTAAAACACCTTCATAAATACTTTATATTTACCATGAAAAGGATGTATGGGCTTAAAGTAGAATTGTACTATTGCCGAAATGACTACAAGAAATTGCCTATGGCTCCTCAACTCCCCTAGGTATCTTTTTGTACTATTTCTTGTATGGTAAATCTTATGAACTTTTCAAAAGGCTCGATTGACTTGTACAATGGCATTACCCCATATAATAGTTAACGTATTTACCTCAAAATTTAAAACATTGGAATAACTCCTTCCTGTTAATGTTTATTTACTTTCATCAAATTTTGTATTACTTCTTAGGTCTTTTCGGCTGATGCAAAATTCCCAAACATATTGGGGGGCCCTTATGATTCTTAGTCATATTTCTTTTTGCAATTTTTTCAACCATCTTTAAAACATTGCTTTCAATAAAGTTTCCCTTCATACTTACACCTCCTGTCTTAATATTTTTGCAATAAACATTAATAAACCACACAAAACGATGGCCAATGATGGAAAGATTGTCCACATCACATCTGCCCTTAAGTACAAACAAAATAAAATATATAGTAACTCGATTAAAAGTAATAGCCTCGCAGACCTTTTGCTTTCTACTAATTCCAATGAAGTCATATCCAGATTTGGATGATTAATTGTCCCGATGCTTGCAATCAAAACTATTGATATAAATAAAAGTATATATAAAACACTCATGTCTTTTTCCATAAAAGGATATACAACTTTAACTAATAAAACATAAATTCCCACTGTCCCTAAATAACAAGCGAAAAAGGTTTTTGTATGAAATCCGCCCGTTCTTCCTCTAAGCGAAAAGAAAAACATACAAAAAAAAATAGTTGAAACGATACATTCCAGAAAAATCCCTAATGAAAATATTGTCGCATACACCAAATATTTTTCAATCATTTTTGGCTCTCATTTCTGTATCCTGATGCTTATAAACCAAGAGGAAAACTTTTTCAACTAGCTTTTGGTACCTCTTTCCCTCATTATACATTTTTTAAATTTTGATTCAATATATATGACAGATTCCGACTATCCCATTGCAGAAAACGACCATAAAAAAGACTGCCTATGCTATTTACTTTCGGCAGCCTATTTATCACTATTCATTTTCTATTACTATCGAAAAGATAAAGTATGAATCTTTTGCTTGAATCACATAAGAGCCACCATACCGTTCTACTGTTTCAATAATATTTGCCACGCCAATTCCGTGCTCTTCTTTATCCTGCTGTTTTGTTGTAGTATACTTGCCATTTACAACTATCGGAACATCTACCAACGTATTTCTTACAGATAAAGTAATGATTCCGTTTTCCTCAATAAATTTTACCATCATTTTCTTTTCCCCGGTTGACTTATCACATGCTTCAATTGCATTATTTAAAAGGTTTGACAACAACGTTACAATATCCTCATGTCCTAATCTAATGTTGGACAGATCATTTACCTTAAAAACAAACACAATTCCTTTACTCGCAGATTCTTCATATTTTTTGTTCAAGATAGCATTCACAATAGGATGATTTGTATCTATAAAATAATACTCATTTCGCATGCCGCCATATAAATCCTGTACATATTTTTTTGCTTCCTCAATTTCCCCCTGTTTCAGCAGTCCATCAATACAGCCAATTTGATTTCTATACTCATGCGATTTTTTCCTCTGCTTTTCCACACTTTCCGATATGGATTGATACATTTCAACTTGATTTTTTATTCGCTCCTTATATACACGCTCATCTCGTAATTTAATTTCCCTCTGGATAATGTCTTGTATCAGATAAAAGGCAATAACATTCATGGCAATTAGCCCAAATGCAATCATGAATAATGTGTTTATCTGGTAGTCACTTAAAACATAACCAAAATTGGCAATCATAGCGGTAATCATTAATACGCTTATAAAGGGAAAAAGAAGAAATCGAAGCCACTCTGCATCAGAAAGTATCCTAGCTACTCCTCCATAACGCCAAAATCTTTTTATGAAGATGATTGCTCCAAATAAGAACATCTTGCAAAATACAATGGCCAGCACTCTGGATGCAGAATTATCTACTAAAATATATTCTGGCTTAAAGAAAATATGGAGAATACCTAATGCCAAATAATCCACAATCAACAATATTCCTTGATAGATTATTGCTTGAAACAATGCTTTCTTAACTGTAATATTAAAAAAACCATAAATAAGTAATCCAAAAATTGCCCATGTTGCTAATTGCTTCAGCCCAAAATTATTTGCCAGTATAGTACAAGCCATGTAACTTACAATAACCGCTGCTGCTAACATCAAATAATAAATAAACTCGTATCTAAATTTTCTTTTCTGGGAAAAGGTCTCCGAAAACAGCTTACAGCAAATCACTTCAATTATTATGGTAAAACTTGCCTGTAACAAATCAAACATTATAATTCTCCTTTGTACAAAATAAATGCATCCTTTACAGCCTTATATCTCTTTTTGGGTATGGAAAATTCCATCTCATCAAAAAGAATGGCTTTATATCCACTTATTGCCTTAATGCACTTTATATTCGTTAAATAACTTTGATGAATTCTAATAAAACCATAGTCTTTTAGCATCTCTTCAGCTTCATCTAGCTTTTTATACATTGAGTATTTTTTTAGACCATTCTCCATAATATAAAATTCCAGTTTATGTAATCGACTTTCTATATAAGCAACTTTATCAATGGGAATTTCTTTGGTTCCTTCAATAAATTCAAACTTTTGTTTTATTTTTTCACGATTTATTTTTAACATAACTGCATCTAAACACTCTTTTATAGATGCATCTAAACCTTCATTATCTTTTAACAAATATCGAAATGCGTCTACCTTATAGCCTTCCGTAGCATAAGAAACATGAGCTGTGACAAAAACAACAAATACCTCCTGAACAAATTCATGTATTCTTTTCGCTGTCATCATTCCATCTAGCCCGTCCATGTTGATATCTAAAAAAATAATATGATACTTTTTTATTTCTTCCCCAAGGTCAATTAGTGCCTTTCCTGATTCAAATGTTTGTATCACACATTCTAAACCCGATGAATCCTTGTAGGCTAAAACTAGCTTATTAATATATTCCCTGTAATAAGCTTCATCATCGCATATCGCTATGTAAATCATGTTGCGCCTCCCTTATCCTTTGTTTGTCTTGTAAAAAATTTCCATATAATTATTTTACTCTTTTTCCTTAAATGCAGCAATCATAACCATTCGACATTTGTATCTTTGACATCACGCCTAAAGTATTATGCATTTTAGCCCTGAATGCATTTTATCATTCTATACAATTTACTAATTATACACGATATAGTAAAAGGGTCTGCTACAAAATAATCATAATAGATTTTTGTATGCGACCCTTTTTCATTAATTAAACCCATATATCTTCTGCGACAACTGATACCCCAAAATAATAATCTTCCGTCCAGTCTTTCCCTTCAACTGCATAACTCGTCCCAGAATTTTATTCTTCACCGCCCGATGCAAATGCTTATTCCGCTTCTTAAGAAACTCCCATAGCTCTTCATTCTTCTGAAGGCTTTCCTCTGACCCCTCCTTATACAAAAGCACAGTGCAGACCGCCATCATCATAGCCAAATACTTCGCCATATAACTTCTCAACTTCCGATTACGAATCTTAGACAAATCATGACTCTCAATCATATACTTCGTAATGGCAATCTGCTGATCCACCCTTCCAATCATGACCCTTTCATTCACCGACTGGTCTTCCCTGCCGATATAATACCGATAAAAATCCACATCCAGATAATACATGGTCATTACCATTGGCAGCGGCTGGTACACAAAAATGTTATCCACATAGAAGGTATGCTTTGGCAGCTCTAATCCACATTCCTTTAACATCTTCGTCCGATAAATAACCGAATGCATCAAAATATTCTGGCTTGGCTTAAACCGCATGATATCCGACCAGCTAAATATCTGATTCTGCGGCAGAGCATTCTGGTACTCAATTACCTTCTGCTTATTCGCCGACACCTTTTCATATACATAGTTGCAGATGAGCATATCCAGATGACAGCCATTTTCCACCATCTCCTGAAGGGTCTCTAATACTTTTCTATACGCACTTTCTTCCACCCAGTCATCACTATCCACCACCTTATAATAAACACCGGTAGCATTCCTCAGCCCTGCATTTACGGCTTCACCATGTCCGCCATTTTCCTGATGAATCGCTCTGACAATGGCTGGATATTGGGCCGCATACGCATCAGCAATCTTGGCCGTATCATCCTTCGAGCCATCGTTTACAATCAATATCTCTACATCCTCGCCACCCACCAGCAGGCTGTCAATGGCTTTATGCATGTACTCTGCCGAATTATAACAGGGAATGGCTATACTCAATAACTTCAATAAATTACCTCCTTCACATCTCTCCGGATAATGTCAACGCTCTGTCTACAATTGCATCAATGTTATAATACTTATACTCCGCCAATCGTCCCAGCAAATAAAAGCCCGGAATGTTCTTAACTTCATCCGTGTACTTTTCATAGAGCCGCTGATTTTCCTCACTCAAAATAGCATAATAAGGAATCTCTCCCGGTGCTCCCTGATAGGGAATGGGGTATTCCTTCATAATGGATGTCCCCTCCACATCCTGTCCGGTCAAATAAGAATACTCCGTAATCCGGGTATACTCCTCTGTCACCGTATAATTCACCACGCCATGGCTCTGATAAGGCTTTTCCTCATAAAATTCCGATTTGAAAATAAGGGAACGATAAGGCAGTCTGCCATATTTGCAATCAAAAAATTCATCCAGTGCACCAGTAAATACTACCTGTCCCGAAAATTCCTCTCTTTCAAATAACACCTTATTATCCTTTATCTCAATCACTTCATGAGCCGGTGTATTCAAACGAACCTCTATATTCTCATGATCCAGAAGGTTCTCAAACAGCCTGGTATATCCTTCCAGTGGCATCCCCTGATACATATCCTGAAAATAACGATTATCATAAGACAACAGCACTGGCACCCTGCCGGAGACGCTGGAATCAATTTCCTCCGGTGTCTGCCCCCACTGCTTCATGGTATATTTTAAAAATACATTCTCATAAACATATTGTGCCACTTCCTGTATCTCTTTATCCGTATGCTTCCGCAGTTCCAGAATTGGAACTCGGTTACCTTCACCATATTCCTTTATCAGCTTTTCCATTAACCTTGCACCTTTTTCCGCTCCATAAACCATTTCAATCGAATTCAGATTAAAAGGAACCGGAATCAGCTGACCATATACATTCCCCACAACTTCATGGGAATAGTCGTACCACCTGGTAAACTTTGACAAGTAATCGTAAACCTCTTTCAAATTAGTATGAAAAATATGTGGACCATACTTATGAATCAAAATGCCATGTTCATCCAGTTCGTCATAAGCATTTCCCCCAATGTGACTCCGCTGTTCTATAATCAGCACTTTCTTCCCCTTTTCGGCTAACTGACGCCCCAAAACAGCGCCTGCAAAGCCAGCTCCGATTACAACACAATTATACATGATTCGTCTGCTCCAATCTTTTTATCATATGATAAGTTTAACCAGTTTCTGTATTTTATTGTACAGGAGAATCCCTTTTTTTACAATTAAGATTTCCTTAAATTATATCTCTAACTGAATTTCTTAAATTGTACCTTAAATTATATTGCTAACAATTATTATTGCTAAGAGAACCCCACCTTTACAAAATTTATTTGTTATGGTAACATATAAATTGCAAATTCTATGGGTTCTATTTCTGATAAAATCATTATGTGCTTTTTCGGTACATTCTAAAATTCTTGAACTATCAAAGAGAATCCCAAAAGCAAATAATTAATAAGGGGGGAAGTCTGCCTATGGGGGATTTATTTTGCCGAATGTAATTGTGTTTATTTATAAAAAAAGGTAAAATAAAGGAGAAGATATATGGTTAAAGTATTAGCTACAAATGATTTACTATTTAAAAAGGTGTTAGCAAGTGAAGAAAATAAGGATATTTTAGCTGGATTCATTCAAGATTTTTTTGAAATTATTCCCGATGAAATTATCATTAATAACCCTTATTCGATTCACGATTACAAAGAAATTATTGAAAATGAAGAAGTAACCATTTTGCGGGAGACAATGCGGGATATATCTATTTCGTTAAAGTTGATGAATATCACGCTGGAATTGCAGGTGAGACAGACTCAGTTTTTTGAAGAGAGATCCTTGTATTATCCTTTTGACCGATACTGTCAAAATTATAATAACTTTTCTACAAATTTTATCGCTGAAAACGAGAACGAAAAGGGAACATCCAAAGGAAAGTTCAACCGCTATTCTACACTTAAGCCAGTGTACACATTAAATATTCTGGGGTATAAGCATTTTAATGACGAACTCCCGCTTCGAGTATTTCAGTTATATGATCCCAAAAGAAAAAAGTGTTTTGAAAATGATTTGATTAAAATTGGATTTTTTGAATTGGCAAAAGAGAATCCCGAAACGGTACATCAAAGATATTGGCGGGAATTTTTTCTGACAGGTATTGTCCCAGAAAATGCTCCTGACTATATAAAAAAGGCCACTACTATAATAAATTATGTAAATTTAAGCAAGGAGGAGCAAAGGGTGACAGATGCATTGGAAAAGGCAAGAGCAACTTACGACGCGGAGTTTCTTTATGCGGAGGAAAAAGCACTTGAACGTGGACTTAAGCGTGGACTTGAGCAGGGACTTGAGCGGGGACTTGAGCAGGGAGAAGAGAACTTGGCAGAACTAATCCGCCAATTAACTAAGGAAAACCGTATGGATGAAATCGTTTTGTGTATTGACGACAAGGAATATCGTAGAACCCGTATGAAAGAGTTTGGTATTATTATAACCCCCTAACTGGTTAAGGAATAATCAAGAAAGAGGCAGATGAAAAACAGCCTGGAACACTCTATAACTGTCTTTCATTTGCCTCTCCCTTGATTATTTCAATAAGTTACTTCACATCCTTTTTCATGATAACAAACTTCATGATCGGATAGTTAATCACAACCTGTATAAATATATTAATTACATTTGCAATATTAGTAGCCCAGAAGTTCCCAACCCAACTGGTTAATGGTGCCAGAACTAAAGTCGGTACATATAAGCAAATCAGGTAAACAGTCAATACCGTCACGATGTACACTGGTATAGCCTTCCCAAGCTTGTTATTCGAATCAAATACCAGCTTCCGTTGCACAATAAAGTTAACGGTCTGTGCACATGCATAGCTAAGCAGAAAGGAAAGGAAGCCTCCCAATCCCCCATTGACAACAGAATAGTTGAATATCCAGAAAGAAAAATCCTGATTTGCCAGTGATGCAAATAAAAGACTATTTCCTATGTTTAATACCAAAAAGTTAGTAATGGTGGCTATGTTGCTTAGCAGGTTAAACATAATAAATTCGTATAAATCTGCATGAGCTGCTTTGAACTTCTTAATGGCTTCAATCATTGTAATTCCTCATTTCTGTAATGTTGTTTTATCACCTGTGTTATTTTACCACCAGTGTTATTTTATCACCGGCAAAATCATTTATTTCCTGCCTCTCTTAATGCCTGTTCCATGGCTTTCTTATTTCTACCTTTTCGTCTCCAGGCTCCAATCAGCTTACCCATTCCTTTGAAGAAATGACCATTGATTGCTTCCAGAAGACCATCAATCATTTCCATACTGACCATACCACCAGTCATTTTAGCAATTCCCCGGAAAGGCATGAAGTAGATAAATAATATGTTCAGGTCTGGCTTTCCCTTAGCTTCTGAACGATTCTTCATACCTGTCAGGATTTTGTATACCACGCGGGCCAGTAGGCTTTTAGCATAAAACATCTGGGAAATCGTGTCGTTATGGCCAAACATCTGGCTCCGATCCCATTTGGAGGAGGACAGAGGATGACCTAAAAGGGTTTCGAATTCTTTATCATTTACCCTTTGAATCTGACCACGATCATAATCGGATAATTCTTCATTTTTATAAGGAAGCCCTGCCGTGGTGCCTTTTATGGCAATACTGCCTTTGAGACGGATATCTGCGGAGGAAGCACCAACCAAAATCTCGTATATACCATTTTCTATTTCAAATTGACTTGTCTTGATATTAAAATATCGGAACGCAAAGGTATCAAGAGGTATCGATACCCGTTTTTCTTCTCCTGGCTCCAGGTATACTTTGGTGAATCCTTTCAGTTCTTTGTATGGGCGGAAGATTCCGCTGTCAATACAGCGAACATATAGCTGCGCTACTTCGGCACCCGGTCGGCTGCCAGTGTTGGTGATGGTGAAGGTGGCTTCTTTTTCGGTTATATTGAAACTGCTGTACTCAAAGGTGGTATAGCTTAACCCATAGCCAAATGGCATTTGCACCGGAATCTTGGCTGTATCGTAGTAACGATAGCCGACAAATAAGCCTTCTCGATACTCTGATTTCTTTTCCCGACCAGGGAAATAATGATAGGCTGGAGTATCTTCCAGTTTGACCGGATACGATTCTGCCAGCTTTCCACTGGGGTTTGCTTTTCCAGTCAGAATGTTTATCATCCCACTGGCGCCGGCTTGGCCGGAGAGGTATCCGTGTACCAAAGCTTTGCACTGAGCCAGCCAGGGAAGCTCCACAGCGGCTCCACAGCTTAATATAACTACGATGTTTTCATTTACCTTATATAGAGCATTTAAAAGGGCAATCTGCTTGGGAGCGATTTTCATGTGACTCCGGTCCAGACCTTCTGTTTCACTTACTTCATCCAGACCCAGGTATAAAAGCACCACTTCAGCTTGTTTGGCAAGCTTGCATGCGGCCTCAAGTTTATCCGCATCATTTCCATTTTTGCTTGCGAGTCCATTGCGTTGAAAGCCTTGCTCATACCCAACCAGAGCCAGATGACTGTCCTTGATTGCTTCCACTGCTGATTCCACCATTGTGGAATTTACCAGACTGGAGCCAGCGCCCTGATAGCGAGGATTTTCGCCAAAATCGCCGATTATGGCTACTTTACAGCCTTCACCTAAAGGAAGGATATTATCTTTATTTTTTAATAATACAATTGATTCTTCTGCTGCCTTTCTGGCCATAAGATGATGGGCTTCTACATCAAATGCCTTAGGAGTATCTGCAGGAATCTGACATTCAAACAATACGTGGAGATATTCGTCCACTCGTTTATTTAGCATTTCTTCCGTTAAGGCTCCGCTTCTTACGGCCTGAACAATCTGCCAGTCACTATCGCCTCCAGTTGTGGGCATTTCCAGGTGGTTTCCAGCCTTCAGTCCGGCTACCCGGTCATTGCTTCCGCCCCAGTCTGAGACAACCATTCCGTCAAAGCCCCATTCGTCCATCAGAATCTCCTGCAGAAGGTGTTCATTTTCATTGGCATACACGCCATTTACCTGATTGTAGGAGGACATAATGGTCTTTGGTTTTGATTCTTTTACAGCGATTTCAAATCCAGTGAGATAAATCTCCCGCAGAGTTCGTTCATCCATGACGGAGTCATTTGCCATACGAAGAAGCTCCTGGCTATTGGCGGCATAATGCTTGGGACAGGCTGAAACTCCTTTGCTCTGAATCCCGCGGATATATGCCCCTGCCATTTTTCCAGACAGATATGGATCTTCAGAAAATTATTCAAAATTACGACCGCATAAGGGACTCCGTTTGATATAAAGCCCTGCCCCTAGTAACACAATTACTTCCAGTGCAGCGGCCACTTCGCCTAAATATTCACCTATCTTTACTCCCAGTGCA
>JAVBLX010000219.1:0-23353 GCA_031553075.1 Acetivibrio sp. | reverse complement strand
AGCCGAGAAGAATTTTTACACAACCCCAACCACCGGATACGTTTTGTATACACACCAAAACACAGTTCATGGATGAACCAGATCGAAATATGGTTCGGAATTATAAACCGCAAACTATTGAAACGAAAGAGCTACTCATCTTTAGCAGAGCTAACGGAAAGCATATGTCGCTTTATAGAGCAATACAATCTTTTGGAGCATCCATTTAAATGGACATATGCAGGCGTTCCATTAACGATTTAATTCACAGCTATTTAAGCAATGCTGTACTAGTTATAGAAACTATTGAAGTATATTGTGGAAGATGTAGGAATTGTTTGATATAATATATAATTAGAGAATGTTAAAGGGAAATTTGAATTTGATGGACGAAAATAATGAGGACTGATATTATAGATTTTCTTGAAAAGCAAGTATATATAAAGTGCCAAGCCCCAACAAATAAATTTGGTATGGGGTGCTATTATCATATTGTTGCGGTGGCAAGAAATGCAGAACTACTTGCAGAGAAATATGGAGCTGATAAGGAACGGGTTACAATTGCTGCATGGCTATAGATAATCTTAATGGTATGAAACTGGCTCCTAATTTTAAGGAATACTTACCGATTTTCTTAAAAGATACATATACGGAGGCATATTGTGCTTGGAACGAAGATATGAAACCAGATATGTCCAAGGAAAATCCTTGGGGGATTCTTTTTAGATAAGAAATTGGTAAAATTTATGTTTTGATTGAGGGAAATAAATAAAACACTCAAACGGAAAGGAGTTATATGTACGAAATCAAAAGTGAAAAGTTTATAAGTGAAGTAGTTGATTTGTTCAAAAGTGCAAAGAAAAATCTTGTAACTGCTGTTAATATGACGATGGTATATTCCTATTATGAAGCTGGACGAATGATTGTTGAAGAAGAGCAACATGGTAAGGAAAGAGCTGAATATGGTAAATATATTCTGAATACTTTATCCAGTCGATTAACAGAAGAGTTTGGTAAAGGCTTTTCTCTTGATAATTTGAAGCTTATGCGTCGTTTTTATAAAGTTTTTTCAAAAGATACAATTGGGGAAACAGCGTTTCCCCAATCTGATAAATTGCCAAAAACAATAGAAGGTAGAAAATTTTATTTGAGTTGGTCACGCGGTTCTACAGTTCTTAAACAACTATCAAAGAGATAATATTTGCATTACAAATAAGTACCCCTGGAAAATTAATTTCCAGGGGTATTTTTACAATTAATTTTTCCTATTGTGGGTGGTCGGGAATTGATAATTGGGACATACCACATAAGATATCAATATAGCTTTGTGAATCCAACAAAGATGCCATATTTTCCAGCGCTAGAACGCAAGATTTATCATGGCTGATACGCCGGGTGAAATAATAGGTGGCATTTATCATATCATCATCAGTGATTTCATCCTTATGTCTGAATACCAAACCGGTAAATATTCGCAATAATACTAATCGCATATAAACCGCCGGAAGAGCAATACCATCATTATTAAACCATTCCATCGTGAGGAAACGTTGAGAATATGTTGGATGTGTGTCCAGCCAAGGTGCTACAAGGTGCATTTGAAAATCCCATGCCTGTAAGGGAGTTATTTTGGGGAAATCCTTGGATAAATTAACAAGTCTGTCATGAAAGTCAGTGTCCCTTACACCAGGTATCAATTCATGGAAGATATTGTTTAATATAGCAAGAAATGCCTCCATAAGTGGCTTAAGATTATCAAAAGTGGGCAAAGCCTCGCCAGCGGCAGGACGTGTACTAAACCACTCTGGTGCATGCAGGTCAACAAGCTCAGGAGAGTATGTAAGCAGCATCATTTCAGCCACAGTGGGGCAGGATAAATCTAAAGATTGCCGGCTCTCCGTAATGATTCTGGGAAATTGGCGGCAACGTATGGTCTGTAAGGCAGCACCCCCCTTTTGATATGCAGTACACAACCCGTTTTTAAGCTGAACACAGGTCCCGAAATCGTCTTGCTTAAGGAAATAAACACCGGGGTTTTTTTCCATCACATACTCCATCATATCACATTGCCTGAAGGTATCCAAAGCAGAGTTGTCTACAGCAATTGACCATCCATGACAGCAGCTACCGGTGCACTTATCTGCACGGCAGGAAAACATCTCAAATTGTTTTAGTTGACTCATAAAATCTCCTATCTGCGCAGCTCCTATTTTGCGCCAGTCTAGTACATCCAATAATAAATAACTGATACATTCGCTTAGGTTGATTTTTCGAAAGTGCAGATGAAAAAACATATTGACCATTTGCAGGTCAGATTTCTCCAGGGTACGAATAAAACCCCCAGCGTAGGCTCTATGTGATAAACTCCTTTTTGAAATACGTTATCACTTTTTTCAAAGACCAATCTCAAAACGGATTCTTCAGACCTATTTTACCTCAAAGCCTTGGCAATTAAAACGGATAAATAAATTTTCTTTGCCTAAAATTTCTTAGTTTCTTTTAACGGATATTTCTCCCAATTCTGGAAAGACTAAAAACAAAAAAGAAAGAAGGATTGAGTATATGTCGGAAACATTATTGAAAGCACCAGAAGGCCGGGTAAGCTATCATGATTCGGTAGAAGAAATGTTGCAAAGAATACGGGAAGATGGCATGACTAATGTATTTGACCGTTTCGCAGAGCAGGAAAAAATACGATGTAATTTTTGCCAGGATGGGTTGAGCTGTCAGCTTTGTTCACATGGTCCATGCAGATGGATTCCAGGAAAGGGTATTGACAAAGGTGTCTGTGGTATCGGACCGGACGGCAATGCCATGAGAAAGCTATTAATCCAAAATACACTGGGGGCAGGAACCTATAGCCACCATGCCTATGAAGCTTTCAGAACCTTGAAAGCAATCGGTGAAGGAAAATCTCCTTTTAAGATAAAGGACGAAAATAAGCTTAGATGGATGTGTGAAAAGCTGGGTATAGATACCAATCAGGATATGAACAAAATGGCGGTTGCACTGGCCGAATTACTGGAAGCTCAACAGCATATTGGGGCAGGAGAAGAAAACCTTTTAGTGGAAGCATTTGCACCAAAAAAGCGAAAAGAAGTCTGGCGAAAGCTGGATATCTATCCAGCAGGAACTGTTCACGAAGAACAGACCTGTGTGGCGAGCTGTTTGACAAATGTTGATGGCGATTATGTTTCTCTTGCGATAAAAGCTCTGCGTTTAGGACTGGCAACCATATATAGCTCGCAGATTGGCCTTGAAATGGTTCAGGATATAATCTTTGGCACCCCAATGCCACATGAAGTAAATACCGATTTGGGAATTTTTGACCCAGATTATATAAATATTGTTTTTAATGGGCATCAACCCTGGATTGGCGCATTGACGATTGAAAAGCTCCACCAGCCGGAATATCAGGAAAGAGGAAAAGCAGTTGGAGCAAAAGGAATCCGGGTGATTGGTTCCATTGAAACCGGGCAGGAACTTCTTCAAAGATATGAAATGGATCAGGTATTTGTGGGGCTTATGGGAAACTGGCTGGCGATTGAGCCGATGCTGGCAACGGGAGCAGTAGACGTTCTGGCCATGGAAGAAAATTGTTCACCCCCGGCAATCGATTCTTATGCGGAAAAATATCAGGTAAAACTGGCGTCAATTAGCTCAATTATTGGTGTCCCAGGACTTCAGGAAAAAATGTCATATAATCCGGCTTGTGCAGACGAAATGGCAGAACAGCTCATTGGCCTGGCAATTGATAATTTTACAAAGCGCCATGATAAAATTAAAGCACATGTTCCAAAGCGGATACAAAAGGCTGTGGCAGGCTTTTCAACCGAGGCAGTTCTCAGTGCATTGGGCAATAACCTGGATCCATTGGTGGATGTAATTAAGGCAGGTAAAATAAAAGGCGTTGTGGCTTTGGCAAACTGTGCAACCCTGAAGAATGGACCACATGATTGGAATACCGTTAATTTGACAAAAGAATTAATCAAACGTGATATATTGGTAGTAGCTGCAGGTTGTGGAAATCACGGTTTGGAGGTTGCGGGGTTATGTGCTCTTGAGGCGTCAGAAATGGCAGGTGAGGGACTGAAATCGGTTTGCCAGCTTCTTAAGATCCCACCTGTTTTAAGCTTTGGAACATGCACTGATACAGGGCGGATTTCCATGCTGGTAACCGCTCTTGCGGATCATTTGGATGTAGATATCCCACAACTCCCCATTGCAGTCACAGCGCCTGAATGGATGGAGCAAAAGGCTACCATTGATGGTATATTTGCTGTAGCATATGGAGCTTACACCCATTTATCCCCTGCACCATTCGTAACAGGTGCTCCTAATCTGGTAAAGCTGGTAACGGAAGATGTGGAGGTTTTAACTGGAGGAAAGATAGCACTGGGGGATGACCCAGTTGAAGCAGCAGAAAGGATAGAGGAGCATATTATTAGTAAGAGAAAGGGACTGGGTTTAGAATAATGAGCAGAAAATAAAGCTATCAATAATTTCAAATAGAGGAATCGTCTTAAATTTGTTTGAAAATAAGCAATATGTATGTCTTGTAATGATAAGCAATGTGTATTGCTTTACAATTATAAAATGTGTATTGCTTTACAATTATAATAAGAAGCAGAATGAAGTAATTATTCTTGCTTCTTATTATTTTTATATGACTAGTACAGTGTATCATAAGTTCATGTGCATATAGCACCCGTATCCACACCAGAACCGCGCCTGCGAATCTAGTCGTAGGGTCCGCTACGCCGTCGATTCGCAGACACGCTTCTGATGCGGATATCAGGCACTCTTTGCACACGAACTTACGATACACTAGATACTCTAAATCTTGAAGTTCTCCTTACTCAGGGATGGGATTATATTGTTGCCTGTCTTAAGGGGCTTGGTTCTGTATCGGTCATGCTACGCTTGTTTGTGTTTCTTTTCCAAAGCACACATCCAATACCCTAATGCCACACCAGCTAAACATAGCACAAAGCAAGTAAATGTTCCGAAACTTAAATAATTAAAATCGCGGGGTACAATCATTATGGTAGAAGCAAAGACCACGCCCAATATGCCATGAAAAAGACCGGCATATGCTTTTTTAAAAATGAAATCCATTAGCTTTGATAATAATAGAACGGTAAATATTGCACCCATTACAACAGGGACTATGACCATAAGATTTAATTCTTTAATTCCGTCGGCCATATCCTTATACATTCCCATATATACAAGGAAATTGGAAGGACTAAGTCCCGGAACAATTAAACCAAGACCAATCAATGCACCCGCCAGTCCCCAGGCAGCAAAAGTTTGGGGGATACTTCCGACAAAGAGATTCTCGCCAAACAACAAAAACGCCAAGCTGATAAAAAATGTTACGGCGAGTATTACAATATGTTTTCCTTGACGTCCTTCCTTTGCGGCTTGTTTCCAGAGCGTAGGGATAGTACCGAGAATACAGCCTATAAATAACCAAAGAATTTGAGTTTCGTATGTTCCCAGGAAAAAGCTAACGACAAAGGAAAATAAAAACACACCCGTCATTCCACCAAGTCCAAGCGGAATCAAATAGAGTACATTTTCTTTAAAATCGCGGTTGAGATGTGCTAAGAAAGATATAATCCGTTCATATACACCAAATACAGCCGCTAATGCTCCGCCACTAACACCGGGAAGGATAAACCCCGAACCAATAAGAATTCCTTTGAAAAATCTTAAAATCCAATCAAACATGAGTTTTTCACTCCTTTTTATTTTGTATACCTATCACCATTGTATATGAATAAAGTTAACTACATAGTGACAAAGTATTATACACGAAACAACTATAATAATGCATTTAGTACTTAGTTATGTCAAGTATTTATTGCTTTAATATAGAATTAAAACAATAAAAAAGCAAGAAATAAGTTTGCTATAGCGCATGGGATATCAATAACTTATATATTCTGAAGGTCTATGATAACTCTGACAATATCCAACGAAATATTGTTAATATAAATGAATACAATCAGGAATGGTTTGAAAAGAACATCAGTTATTGGAATAATAGCATGCTGGAAGGAATGAATGGCTGGGTAAAGCGAGACTTAGCCAAATTTGAACCCGATTATCTGAAACCGAAAGATATCAGAGAATCAATTCATGAGTTGGAACTGGTTTATGATGATTGATCAAAGTAATTAATACACCAGGATGTTCATTTGGGAAACTTTCTGTAGCAAGAGTAGCACAGAAATAAAGGGGAACCCTTAACAGGGCTCCCCTTCATCCATATTAATTAAATGTAGCATTAAATCCGTTCATAATCAAATATTTCTCAGGCGCTTCAATATTGCTGGTTGTAAGATTAGTAAAGGTTGCAGAACCATTCCCTGTATAGGTGTAGATTGCCTCTCCAAGATGCGGAGCTGAGAATCTGGAGGTTGTGATTGCATCCTTTCCAGTTCCGTTAATATTGATATTCTTGAATAAAATATTGCTGAAACCGCCGCCATAACCAAACTGAATGGCATCTCGCTGGCTGTTAATAATATCAATATTTTCAAAAGTTATATTCTTAATACTGGTATTAGAAGCTTCCAGGTCAATGGCACCTCTTTCACCATTATAGCAGTCCTTACTTGTTCCGCTGTTGATAATCGTGGTATCGGAGAAGGTGATACCTGTATTATTCTCAAAGTGATAACCAGGGAATACCGTATTCAGACGGATACCGGAACCCATAAAGCAGTCTTTGATATAGTTATACTGTGCCTTATGACCGGAACCTCCGAAGATTGCAATACCAGCAGCTCTCCAGTTATTTTCAATGGTGTTATACATAAAGGAGTTATTCACTTCCATCGGTGCATTCATCGTGCTGTCCGGCCACATAGCAAGACCGTCATCACCGTTATTTCTAACGCTGCAGTTACGCACCGTAGAGTTTTTGGTACCCTGACAGAAGTTAACCCCGTCAGCCAGATTATTTCTTATTCTGCCATTTTCAATCAGAAGATTATCTGCTACCACGACAGGAGTATGGGCATAATCAGCAACCCAGAAACCGCACTCAAAGTGGTCTTCCCAGAAATCATGAACCTTGGAGTTGGTACCAAAATTGTCCATAAAACACTTATAGATAGCATTCTGATTGTATCTGGTTCTTAACATGGAATTAATATATACATTGCCGAAATCAAGGGTTCCTGTGACACGGAAGGAAATACCGCCGCTGGCTGCATTGGGTGAGGTAAACTGAATATTGGTATACCACATACCAGCACCGGTAATCGTAATATTCTGAGCAGAGATGGTCCACATTCCACTAAGATCAAAGGTACCTTCAGGGATGTATACCGTCTTGCCCTGGGAAGCAGCAGCGCTGACGCAGGCATTAAATGCACTCATATCATCTTTACCATCATTGGCTACCGCACCATAGGAGGTTACGGAAAGAGAATTAGCTGGCTGTAAAATAGCGGATGGCACGGGTTCAACTTCTACAAAGTCAACACCATACTCAAGGCTGTCACCGTTTGTTTTTTGAATACGAAGCTTATCACCAGCTTTTAAAGCGGTTGCAAGTTTCCAGTGTACTTCATCAAAACGGAACGCTGCCTGACCGCCATTTGGTGCATCTCCCGGTTGGTCTCCGGTAAAGTATTGCCAGGAATAATAGGAAGTTAAATTAATGGTTTGTACCTTTATTCCATTTACATAGCAATCCAGAGAACCATTTAAGCCCATACCATCAGAAGAATCTGGCATGGTAAAACGCATATCAACACCAGCACCACCCTGGTTAATCGTCCATTCCACATAAGAACCATTAGAAGGAAGTGCGACATAAGCCTGATTAGAAGCTTCAGATGCAATTAAGGCATAGTTAAAATCAGGTGCTGTACGAAGGATGGCTCCTCCACCCAGTTGAGCATTTTCTGATTCATATCTGGTATAAGGAACGGTTGCTCCTCTGCCTCCACTGCCTACTGTCAGGTTGGCAGATAAAGTATTATTGGTTTCATCTGTTTCACTTACTGCATTGGTACTGTCAGCTGTAGCAGTGATTACATGTGTTCCATTGGTAGCTGTCCATGCAGAAGATGCAGTAATCGTTAAGGTGCCGCCCGCTGGGATGGAAGTAGTACTGTTTGCAGATGTTGCCACCTGAACTCCGTCAACTTTAAAGGCAACAGTGCCTACTGCTCCAGCTACAGTTCCCTGATTCTTTACAACGGCATTAAAGGTAACTGCATTGCCGACTGTTACATAGGAAGGTGTATAATTAACCTGGGTAATTGCAAAGTCAATTCCTGCCTTGGGATTTACCGTAATGGTTGTACTGTAAGAGTTATTCGTTTCATCGCTCTCGCCAGTTGTACCTGCATTGTCAGCGGTAGCAGTTATCGTATGACTGCCCACGGTCAGACCTGAAAAGGTACCCGTAACGGTAGTGGTAGCTCCAGCATTTAAAGATGTCGTAGTATTTGCTGATGTATAAACCGTAGTTCCATCAACTTTGATTGCCAATACTCCAGGAGCTCCTGCAGCATTTCCCTGATTCTTAACAACTGCGCTAAAGCTTAAAGTATCTCCGACCGTAGGGGATGCAGGGGTAATGGTTAACCCTGTAATCACCATATCAGGCATAGGTGAGGTTGCTACAGTCAGGCTCTTTGAAAACTTGTTATTATTATCATCGGTTTCGGCAATTCTGTTTACATCATCGACATAAGCCATAATCGTATGAGTTCCGGTTGTTGCTGTCCAGTAAGCCGTTCCAGATGGCCCGCTATTGGCGGTAAGGGTTACGGATGCTCCCGCTGCCAATGATGCTGTTGTCGTATCTGACCAGCTCACCTGTGTTCCATCAACGAAGAAGCTTGCGCCAATGATTGTTCCGGCAGGTGTTGCACCAGTTCCCTGATTTTTAACAACTGCAGAAAAGACAGTCGCATTGCCTGTTAAAGGTGAAGCAGGTGAAGAAGTAATATCGGTTACGATAAGATCTGGTGTACCTGTACCCGAACTGGCGGTTCCGTAGATTTCAAATTCAGCAGCTTGTCCGCCGGTTGCTCTGGTATTTGCTGTAAATTGAAGTCTTATGTAACGGGCATTTACCTGACTAAAGGTAATGGTTACCGTATTGGCAGTAGAAGGACTAAAGGTATACGCTGCTGAGGCAACGGTAGTAGCATAGGTGAAATTATCGTTGCTTGTTAAAACACTTAATGTCTGTGATCTTTCTTCCCATGAGGAATTCAGCTTTAATACCAGCTTGTTAACTGACTGGCTGCTTCCTAAGTCTGCGGTTAATGTATTAGGATAGGAATTCGCGGCACCTTCCCAATATGTATTTACATTGCCGTCATTAGCGTTGGCTGCCACATAAACCTGAGTATAGTTATTCGCTGTCACGGTCTTTCCCAGAGCAAGATTTGCGGTGTCTGCAGCTTTGACAATGGTGTTAGGCGTGTAAGTAAACACCTGACAGATTACAAGTACGAATGCTATTAGTACTGTTAATAATTTTCTTTTTTTTATTTGTTTCATATTATACCCTCCACATCATGAACTTATTCCATAGATAACAATTAAAGGCAATACCACTGTTCCGGATGCAGTAATATCTCCCCATGGGTTCTGCTGGTCCTGCAGGTTTTTTAATGGTTAACCATTATCAGCCTGAACCCCACCATTCAACTCTCCTTTGATTATAAGAGATCTTTTGTACAATAAAAGCGATTATCTTTAGTTTAACGTTAAACGGTTCACACCCCCTCGTTTTTATTTGGTATTTTTACTTTATCATGAATTATTTAAATATGCAACATATAATTAGCATAATTGCACAATAAATTTTAAAATGGATATATTTATTTGTAGAAATTTGACGAATTTTGTCGAAACCAGCCAAAAGGTAGAAGAACTGGAATCGAAATATTATTACTAATTCAGTAAAGAAGTTGTAGATAATTAGAAAACAGGGTAATTACAATGATATATATTGTAGTTACCCTGTTTTATTTGCTTGATCTTTTACCAGAAATAAGTGCCTTTGCGACTATGCCTGTTGTTTTACTGGCTCAGAAAGCTTTTCCATAGCCTGCTTAAACTGTACCGCAAACAAAATAACAGTAGTAATGACTGCAATCACATCAGCAATTGGTTCGGCTAGAAATACGGCCATTACCTGATTTTCCATGAAACGTGGAAGAATATAAATGAATGGAATTAACAGCAAAACCTTACGAAGAATGGCAAGAAAGACAGAGGTCTTAGCATTGCCAATGGCAATAAAGGTCTGTTGACAAACCACTTGAATTCCCAATAAAAGAGAAGCGCCCATATAAATCCGCAATGCCCATACAGCATAGGAAATCAATTCGGTCTCAGTGGTAAAGAGAATCACAAAGATTTTCGGAACAAACATAGCTGCCAACCAAACTATACTGGTATATACAAAACCAACTTTCAGACACAACCAGAAGGTCTTTTTCACGCGTGAGACATTTGCTGCACCAAAATTATAACTGATGATTGGCTGAGCACCCTGAGTCAGACCAATGAGTGGCAGGATGGAAAACTGCATTAAGGTAGAAAGAATCGTCATAGAGCCGACCGCTAAATCACCACCATATTTTTGCAGTGAGGAATTAAAGCAAATGGTAATAATGCCTTCGGTTGCCTGCATGATAAAGGGAGCCAGTCCCAGCATCAGGCAAGGAAGAATGGTTTGGGGTGAAAGCATCAGATTTTCCTTGCGAATTTTTAAATGAGTTTTTTTGCCAGTTAAAAAGCGAATCACATAGAAAGCAGAAATAGCTTGCGAAATAATAGTTGCTAAAGCAGCACCAGAAACTCCCATGTTAAAGCCAAAGATGAAGATTGGATCAAGAATGATATTGCAGATGGCGCCAATCAATACAGTGATCATACTGGTTTTAGCAAACCCCTGGGCGGTAACAAAAGCATTGAGTCCAAGTGCAAGCTGAACAAAAATAGTACCAAAAGCGTAGATTCTCATATAATTGTTTGCATAGGTGATGGTATCAGTGCTTGCGCCAAATAGCATTAGCATTGGTTTACTGAAGACCAATAAAAGTGCGGTAAGAATCAACCCCAGAACAATGAGCACAGTGGTACAGTTCCCCAGGATTTTTTCTGCCTCTTTTTCTTTCTTTTCACCCATTTTAATAGAGGCAAGCGGTGCGCCACCCATGCTGGCAAGAGCAGCGAAAGCGGAAACAATCATAATCAGCGGCATGGCCACACCGAGACCGGTAAGAGCATTGGCTCCGACATTGGGAATACGGCCAACGTAAACACGGTCGACCATGTTATAAAGAACATTAACAATTTGGGCAGTAACGGCGGGAATGGATAGCTGAAAAAGCTGTTTTCCAATACTTCCCTGACCTAAGTCTTGACTATTTTTCATTAAAAATATCTCCTTAATTTTATTACAGATGGTATTATACTGCTTTTAATAATATTTCAACAAGTCACAAAAGCCTTCAAAACATCGCCCAAGCGGTTGAGGCCTTCTACGATTCGATCCTCTGGCATATTAGAAAAGTTTATACGGAAGGTATTTTCTCTTCCGCCATTAGGGAAAAAGGAACCGCCAGGAACAAAGGCCACATTTTTTTTCAGACATTTTGCAAGAACATCCCGCGCATTCATGTAAGAAGGCAGCTCAACCCAGGCAAAAAGTCCGCCTTCTGGTCTGGTAAATGATACTTCGGCGGGGAAGACTGCTTCCATGGTTTGCATGGTCAAATCACGGCGGATTTTATAAGTAGTCCGAATTTTCTCAATGTGTTTATCAATATCAAAAAGCTCAAGATATTTAAAAACCTCCATTTGAGCAATGGTATTGCATTGTAAATCGGTTCCCTGTTTTACCAGCACAAATTTGCGAATCAGTTCTTTATCACCTGCTACCCATCCAATCCGATATCCTGGACAGAAGATTTTAGAAAATGTGCCAGTGCAAAGAATATTCCCAGTCAGGTCAAAGGATTTTACAGAAGGTAAAAATTCTCCTTCAAATCGAAGCTCACCATAAGGATTATCTTCCAGAACAGCGATACCAAAGCGGTCAGATAGCTCAGCAATCTGTCTGCGGCGTTCCAGATTCCAGGTTCGCCCGGTTGGATTTTGAAAGTCAGGTATAATATAAATAAGCTTAGCATTGGGACATTTCTCTAACTGTGCTTCCAATTCGGAAGGTACCATTCCGTGCTCATCCGTTGGAATTTCTACAAAAGAGCAGCCGTATGCCTTGAATGCACTAATAGCGGCTAAATAGGTCGGGCTTTCGCAAAGAACCACATCCCCTTCGTCCAGAAATACCTTACCGGATAAATCCAATGCCTGTTGAGAACCATGAGTAATTAAAATATTATCGCAGTCAAAGGAAGTTCCCAGCCGATTATTCATTCGATTGGCAATCCATTCCCGCAGAGGCTTGTAGCCTTCCGTGGTCGTATATTGCAATGCCTTCATTCCATCCTCTTCCAGAACCCGTCGGTTCACTTCCTTGATTTCCTCCACTGGAAAAAGCTCTGGCGCAGGTAAACCACCTGCAAAGGAAATGATTTCCGGACGCTCGGTTATTTTTAATATTTCCCGTATCTCCGATGCCTTCATTTCAGACATTCTTCTTGCTAATTTAAATTCCATAAAACAACCCCCATTCGTATTCAGCAGGTGTCTGATCCAATACCACCTGACCATATGTCTTAATTATGTCTCCAGAATTACTTTGATGGAGTAACACTACATAATTTTACCACTTGAGCCATGTAAAATCCAGAATATTGTTTATTTATAAGTAAAAAATAATTTGAATTACAAAAAAACAGGAACAAAGAAAAGAAAATGCATTACAATGCAAAAATTGTTAAAATATAATATTTTTTTGTATATAATAATAAAAAATGCATATTCTAGTGTACCATCTTCTAAATAACTGGACCAATCGGTGAGGATGATTTTTCGAGAGTACGGATGAAAAAACGTAGGTGTAGCGGGCTACACTGAGGCTTTTTCATTCGTGCTCTTGGGAAATCAGACCAGCGAGTGGTCTAGTTATTTAGAAGATGGTGCACTAGCATTGGAGGTGATTTGAATGATAAAAAGAATGGAATATTTTGAAAAATTATGCAGTTATCAGAATAAACAGATTATTACCATTAATTCGCGTTCGCAGAAGAGAAAAAACGCAAAGAGTAGATTTGCGTTTTTTTCTTTGTTGCTATTCTAAGATAATTTCTTTGCATGCAATTGCACATTTTTTTTGTCATGGGCAATACCGAGACAAAGAACGGCTCCGTGTAAACCAGCATAATATTTTTGATCAACAATCTGCTGTAAAGCCTCATTTTTTAACTCATCGATGGATTCTCCTTGTTTAAATTCAATAATTATGTGTGTAAAGCCATTTTTTAAAGCTTCTAATCGAATATCATGGCGACCGTGACCGGCTTCCAGATTGCTTGTTACCTTATGATATCCTGTTGGATGAGGGCATTAAACATCTTTTGCAAACTGTTACTGGGGATGTTTGCCTGTTCTGCAACGATCTTTTGCAGCTCGGATTTTACCTCATTTTGGTATCTGTACCGTCATAAAAAACTCGTCAGCTCTCTCGGCCACAGTTACATAACCAGAATTTACCAGTAACCCCCATAAAGCTTCATTGCTTTGAAGTTCAATAAAAGACAACTTCAGATTTGCGCTTACCTCTGTTTGCCCATGCTGAATTAAAAGCTCAAAGTCCTTTTTGAAAAAATCGTCGGCTGTTTCCAAAGCCTCTTTCACTAAATAATTCGTTGATGTATTGATCCAGTAATTATCTAAAATCCCACTCTTGGCATAATTTAGTATAGACCAGGGATTATATACTTCATGCCCACCAATGCGATATCCATCATATTTCTGCTTTACTCTGTCATCGAATGCCAGTCCATATATGTCAAGTAATTCTTTGGCTTCTTCCTCCATTAAACCAAAATAAGAAGAGTACTCCTTTCTTAGCATGGAGTAAACGACAACGTTATTTAATTTGGAAAAAATGCTTTCTTTGGCTACTCGTTGAATTCCAGTCAGCAATGCTTGACCAAGATACTCATTTCCTTTTAATGCAGAACCATAGAAGGTGGAGAAAAAATCTTTTAACTCGTCATGATATCCATTTTGATAACTACTTAAAATGGGTTGATCATATTCATCAACTAATAAAATAGGTTCCTTTTCAAAGAAGGTGGTTACTGCAGTAAGAAGATGGTTTATAGCATTGCCAAGGCTCATCCATGTTGTGGATTCTTGTACCATATCGTTGAGG
This sequence comes from Acetivibrio sp., assembly GCA_031553075.1. Lineage (GTDB taxonomy): Bacteria > Bacillota > Clostridia > Lachnospirales > Lachnospiraceae > DIGJ01. The sequence goes on along the minus strand of JAVBLX010000219.1, from coordinate 9,036 downwards.
AGCTTATTGTATTTGATATAAAATAAATCATTTCGATTTACGGTTTCACCAAAGATAGTGTTATACCTGCGGTATTCTTTAAAGAGTTCCTCGGATAAATTATATTTCAGCTCTTCGGAAGTCTTTCCTGTGCAATCCTTAAATGAAAAATAGATGACAGGTCTTGTGTTTATTTGCACTGCATAATCAGTGGACATAATGGCAAGTCCTTCAAAGATTGCCTCACTTTCTTTAGTAATATCGAAAAATTCCCGTAACATAGTCATGTTTAAGGTCTTCCCGAATCGTCTTGGACGAGTAATTAAGGCAACTGTATCCTGGTATTCAATGAAATCCTTGATCATTAAGGTTTTATCAATATAGTACCAATCATTTTCTCGTAAGGTTAGAAAAGAATCGTTGCCAATTGGAAGAACTTTTTTCATGGAATACACCGCCTTTTAATATTTTGCTTAATTAAGTTTAGCACACTTTATACCTTGATACAATAAGGCTGAGAGACTGCAGCAAACTTTATTCCTTAAGTGCTGTGATAGGAACTACATAGACACCATCTTCTCGTTGATAGGCGGCGTTTGACATCCCGCAAATAACACACATTATTTGCGGCTTTATTCCGTTTGGCTCTTTTTCAATACTTTGGCTGATTTTCAAAAGATTGCTCGCGGCCTCATCAATTTGATTGGCACCCAGCTTGATTTCAAAGGCGCACCAACCACCATCGCGAAGCTCTAACACGGCATCTATCTCTCGATTTTGGTAATCTTGATAATGATACATGCTTGCCCCAAAGGATTCTGCATAAATTCTTAAATCACGTTCACAAAGAGCTTCAAATAAAAAGCCCAGGGTTTCCAAATCACCAAGTAATTTTTCTGGCGTTGCTTTTAATAACGCACAGGCTAAAGATGGGTCGGAAAGATGTCTTTTTTCGGCTTGCTTAACACGTACCGAAGAACGAATATGGGTAGCAAAAGGAGGTTGATTATCAATGAGAAACAGGCGTGAAAAAATATCGAGATAAGCGGCAATGGTATCAATATCAATATCTTCATCATCCATTTCTTTTACATCATTCTTTAATGACTTGTTTGTCACAGTTGTACTTTCATTTCTTGCAAGGGAACGCAGAAGCAATCTCATTTTTGTAAGATCCCTTTTAACTCCGTCAATTCGGAAGACATCATCATTTAAAACAGCGTCTAAATATTCGGCTGGCAAATACATTGATTGTTCAAGAGGGGTTTCAAGACTGGCTGGCCAGCCGCCTCTGACAATAAAGTTAATTAGCTTTCTCAGGTCTACTTCTCCTGTCATTGCTGGTTTCATTTTTCCGTTACACATGTCTTCCAAGGAAATAACCCCACTGGATTCTCCGGATTCGTATAAAGACATAGGTCGCATTCGCAGCTTAGCAATTCTTCCTGCTCCGCTATGAAGAATTCCTTTATGATTCGGTGTTGCAGATCCAGTCAGAATAAATTGTCCCTTTGCTGTACTTTGGTCTACTTTATGACGAACAGCGTCCCATAAAGGCGGTACTTCCTGCCACTCATCAATTAATCTTGGTGTGTCGCCTTCTAATACCAGTGAAGGATTTAGTTCTGCCAACTGTCTATTTTGAAAATTTCCGTTTGGATCACCTAGGTAAATCGAGCTGTTGCAGTGATAAGAGGAAGTCCACGTTTTACCGCACCACTTTGGTCCTTCAATGCATACAGCGCCAAAGGTATTTAGGAATTCGTTTAACTTTTTATCAATTATTCGAGGTCGGTATCCTCTATTCATCGGCTTGCCTCCAATCAATTTGTTTCATATTTATTATAATACAATCCGTGATATTTTTCAATTACAATCCGTGATATTTATTAATTGTAATCCGTGAAAACATTAATTACTAACCCGTAAAATTATATAATTCTAATCCGTGTATTTTGGAAATCCCACTATAAAGTCTTGAAAAGCAACTCCAATAATTTCTACTTTAAAATCGTAAATTTATAGTATAAGCAAGCTATTGGAAAAATATTCATAAAGATGGGAAATTCCGAACTGTTTGAAAGCATTATATACCCTACAGAAACAATTGAAATTCAATTTCATGTTGAATTGGAATTTCATTATCTCCGAGCAAAGGAATTTTAGATTTTAATTTTCTTGAAACATCAATCGCATTATGATACAGATTGCACATATCAAAACCTCTTCTTTGATAGAATCTAAGGGCATGGATGTTGTCGTTGGTTGTGGTAGCGATTAGCCGTATTATTAGTGGAACACACTTTGCCAGTGATGTGTTAAAAAAAATTAAATTACAAAAAAACCGGAATCAAGAAAAAATGCACTACAATACAAAAACTATTGAAATATAATATTTTTTTGTATATAATAGTAAAAAAATGCATATTCTAGCATTGGAGGTGATTTGAATGATACAAAGAATGGAATATTTTGAAAAATTATGCAGTTATCAGGATAAACAGATTATTAAAGTGGTTACTGGAATTAGACGTTGTGGGAAATCAACCTTGCTTCAGCTTTTCCGGCGGCACCTGCTAGACCAGGGAATCGAAGAAAAACAGATTATTACCATTAATTTTGAAGATTATGAATTTGACCAATTAAGAGAACCAAGGGTGTTATATCAATATATTAAAGAGCGATTGATACCAGATAAAATGACATATCTGCTACTGGATGAAATTCAAAATGTCACAGAATTCCAAAGAGTAGTAGACAGTTTTTTTATAAAAGATAATGTTGACATATATCTGACCGGCTCCAACGCCTACATGTTATCAGGAGAACTGGCAACGTTGCTTTCAGGCAGATATATTAAAATCGAAATGCTTCCCCTTTCATTTGCAGAATATGTAGAAGCCCAGGAGGACACCTTAAGCACGGAGGAGGCTTATCGACAATATATTGAAACCAGTTCTTTTCCATATGCCCTGAACCTGGGTCAGTATAAAGCACAGATAAAGGACTATTTGGAGAGTATTTGCGATACAATCATCATAAAAGATATTATTAGCAGAAAGAAGATACAAGATGTTATGATGCTAAAAAGTGTGCTTCGTTTTCTCCTGGATAATATCGGAAATCAGTTGTCCACTAAGAAAATAAGTGACACCATGACATCAAATGGAAGAAGTATAAACGTAAGAACAGTGGAGTCTTACATTTCCTCTCTTTTGGAATCCTATGTATTTTACCAGGCAAACCGATATGATATCAAAGGCAAGCAATACTTAAAGACGCAGGAAAAATATTACGTAGTGGATATAGGATTGAGAAATGCCCTGCTCGGTGCAAAAGGACGGGACAGTGGCCATATATTGGAAAATATTGTCTATCTGGAATTGCTTCGCCGTGGTTATGAAGTTTATATTGGAAAGATAGACGAGGTAGAAGTTGATTTTGTAGCAAGGAATGAAATAGGAATCAAGTATGTTCAGGTGGCGGCTACGGTAAGAGATGATGCGACATTGGAAAGGGAGTTGAGGCCCTTGCAGAAAATTCAGGATCATTATCCCAAATGCATTATGACATTGGATATGGACCCAATGGCAGACTATGAAGGAATTCGAAGAATTAATGTGTTGGATTATCTGCTTCATAAAGTGGAACTATAAAATAATTTGTACGTTCGCAGAAGAGGACAGAGGGGAGTTAGGTTGAAAGAACGGTAAAACTGTCCTTTCAACATCTTGATTTGTACGTGCGCTAGGGCGCACAGATGGGAGTTCAAATGAAAATAGAGGTTAGATTTCATGAGGAAGTGTCAGATGAGAAATTTAAATTTGCGGTTATCTTAGCAAAAAAAGGAGGGCAATGGATTTTCTGCAAGCATAAGGACAGGGACACCCTTGAGTTTCCAGGTGGACGCAGGGAAAAAGAAGGGGAGACCTTTTGTGAAACAATTCTGGAAACGGCCAGGCGGGAATTATATGAGGAAACGGGAGCGATTGATTTTGACATCCGCCCCCTTACTCCCTATTCTGTTATTGTAAAGATGGATGAAAATGAGGCGGGAGAAGAGTCTTTTGGAATGATTTATTATGCTGAGGTCAGGACCCTTGAAAAGGAATTACATAGTGAAATAGAAGAGATAATTCTTATGGATCAGATGCCGGAAGCGATGACCTATCCTCAAATTCAACCGAGGATGATGGAAAAAGCAAAGGAGTTGGGAATAATATAATGGACGGATTTACTCACGAAAGAATTTCTTTCACAGAAGAAAGAATGAACAGAGGAGGGGGAATTGTTGAGAACAGAAAAAGAAATGATGGATTTGATTTTGAATACGGCAGCAGAGGATGACAGGATTCGGGCAGTATATATGAATGGTTCCAGAACGAATCCTAGTGTTTCCAAAGATATTTTTCAGGATTATGATGTGGTTTATGTCGTGAAAGAAACGGAATCTTTCCAGAAAGACCGAAGGTGGATTGACCGGTTTGGAAAGCGTCTATATATGCAGTATCCGGAGGAAAACGGGCTACCGCTTGGATTTTCGGCAGATATTCACAATTGCTATGGCTGGTTGATACAGCTTGCGGATGGAAACCGGATTGATTTGCATGTACAGCGGATAGAGGCGGCACAAAACGGTATATTAGAAGATAAATTATGTATTATTCTCCTGGACAAGGACAGCATTCTCCCTAAAATTCCAGTGGCTACGGAAGAAGACTATTATGTGAAGAAGCCAGAGTGCGAGGCGTTTTTAAGCGTCTGTAATGAATTTTGGTGGTGTCTCAATAATGTGGCAAAAGGACTGTGGCGAGAGGAAGTTCCATACGTTCAGGATATGTTAAATCTGCATATTCGTCCTCAGTTAATAAAAGTTTTATCATGGAAGATTGGTTTTGCAAATAATTGGGCAGTGAGCATTGGCAAATCAGGAAAATATATGTATCGTTATTTATCAGCAGAAGAATGGGAGACTTTTTTGAAAACTTATGCAACCTATAAAATAGACGAAATGTGGGATGCAGTTTTTATCATGTGCCAATTATTTCATCAGTTGGCAGGTGAGGTCGGCGAACAGATGGGTAGTTGCTATTATGTGGAGGAGGGTGAAGCCAGCTTTGAATATTTGAAACACGTAAGGGAGCTACCTAAAGATGCCCGGGGAGTATATTAATTATAATAAAGAATTATTAGATTTAGAAATTATCGGATCAAGGAATTGGAACGCCTAATCTGGATTTTCAAGTTATACAAGGACGAATGCCAGTCGGGCTTGCTGTATTTAAAAAGTGTTGACAATATCCTTTCTTTGTGTTAATTTACTATACAATATTAAAAAGCGATGAAAAGAAATAGTATATCGGGCTGGGATTTCAGAGAGAAGATGGTTGGTGAGAATCTTTACGAAAGCAGGTAGAAGGCGTCTTTGAGCTTCGGATTGAACAGATAGATTATCTTAGTAGATACCGACGGGCTTTCCACCGTTATCATGGAAACGGTATAAAGATAATACTCGTACCGGCAGAGTGCAGACATGGTCTGAAATTAGGTGGAACCACGGATTTTATATTCGCCCTAAGCAACTTGTAGTTAGTTGCTTAGGGCGTTTTTTCGTTGCAAGAATTAGATTATATAAGATAAAAGCTCTCTGTAAAGTGCTAATTATTGTTCTAGCGGCGCCTCTAAGCAATATAAAAGTAAATCAGAAAAAGTATGCAAAGCGTACGGAAAGAGGTATTTATGAACAGAAAAGAAGATATAAACACCAGTAGTATAACAATGGATGAAATGACAGCATATTGCAATCAATATGGTTTTATATTCCAGGGAAGCGAAATCTATGGTGGGCTTGCAAACACTTGGGATTATGGTCCTTTAGGAACGCGCCTTAAAAATAATATAAAGGATGCCTGGCGATACTATTTTATCCAGAAAAGAGATAATAGCTATGAACTTGATTCGGATATTTTAATGAATCCAGCTGTCTGGGAGGCAAGCGGTCATCTATCCAGTTTTTCTGATCCGTTATTAGATTGTCGTTCCTGTAAATCCAGACATCGTGCGGATAACCTGATTAATGAATTTAATCCTGAAATAAACGCAGATGCCATGATCCAGGAAGAAATGGCAGACTATATCCAAAGGGAAAAAATCTCTTGTCCCATCTGTGGAAAGACGGATTTTACTGATATCCGTCAATTTAATTTGATGTTTGCTACCCAAAGGGGTGTAACAAAAGACAGCAGCAGTACCATCTACCTTCGTCCAGAAAATGCACAAGGGGAGTATGTTAACTATCTGAATGTCATGCGTACGATGCGTACGAAGCTTCCCTTTGGAATCGGACAGATTGGAAAGGCCTTTCGAAACGAAATAACACCTGGAAACTTTACCTTCCGTACCATTGAATTCGAGCAGATGGAATACCAGACCTTTTGCAGAGAAGGTGAGGATGAAGCATTATATGATTGCTTCAAAGCATATGGAATAGAGTTCTTTAAATCACTTGGGTTGTCAGTGGAAAAACTTAGATTTTGCGACCACCAAAAGCTTGCCCACTATGCGAAAGCCGCCTGTGATATTGAGTACTTATTTCCCTTTGGGTGGGGTGAAATAAACGGAACCCATAATCGTACCGATTTTGATTTGACAAGACATCAGGAATATTCAGGAAAATCTATGGAATTTTTCGATGATCGAACCAGGGAAAAGTATGTTCCTTATATCATCGAATCAACATACGGGGTGGATCGACTATTCCTGGCAATTCTTTTTGAAAACCTTGAGAAAGAACAACTGGATAATGGGGAAGAGAGGCTAGTATTAAGGCTGAAGCCCAGTCTGGCTCCCATCAAAGTAAATGTGTTGCCTCTGGTAAAAAAACATCATGGGGAACAAGCAGAAAAAATTTATAGGATGCTGAAAGAACACTTTATGGTATCTTATGATGAATCCGGAAATATCGGAAAACGTTACCGCAGAGGAGATGCGATAGGAACCCCTTTTGCTGTTACCATTGATGATGAGACCATCCATTCTCACACAGTGACACTGCGAAAAAGAGATACAATGAAGCAAAAAGTAGTACGGATAGAAGAACTAATTCCTTATCTTATCAAAAAATGCCGCGTGTAGGAGATATCAGCCGAAGACACTGGATATTGTTGCACTATTAGATTCGGGCAGGGGAACAGTCCCAGGTAGCTTGAATGCAATTTGTGCATTATAAACGACAATCTATGCATTAATCTGTATTTTTCGAGTAAAATATGATAAATTTAAAGTGAAACTTAAATACCAAATTTTTAAATGAGAAATGTGTAGGAGGGAAAACAATGTACAGTAAAAAAAGTTTAACTATTACAGGAGTTGTAATTGCAGTGCTAATGGTCATCTTTGCATTTACAGATCTGGGTATTTCCAAGGCTATCTTTGACATTGAATCGCCTTATGGAAAGTTTTTTGAAGCAGTGGGAGAATTCCCCGCAACGGTAATTGGGGCATTAAGTTTGGGAATCTTGTTCTTTAATCTGAAATCAACTGGTGTAAAGGGCATTATATTCAAGCTTCTGTGTGGTTTTTTCATGATAATGTCCGCTTTCATGGGTGGTTTTATGATGATGCATTACCTGGTAGATGGATTCACAGTCTGGAATGCTATCATTCCAATTATTTTAGGAGCCTGTGCTATTTTGGCTGGTCTTAAAGTGAAGAGTTTATCACCAGAACGCCGGGAAGCTTTCCGCCGGGTAGCTTGTGTTGGACTATGGTTATTTGTGCTGGCTATGGTGCTGATCAATATTATTAAACCAATCTGGGGCAGAGTACGTTTCCGTGAAATGAAAGAGCCATTTGATATGTTTACAGCATGGTTCATACCACAATTTAACCGTTTTAGTGCATATGAGGATCCGAAATCCTTCCCATCCGGGCATACCGGTAACTCAGCAGTTATTTTTGTTATTACCTTGCTTCCGCTGCTGTTTGATAAATTAAAGGATAAAAAAGTTCTATTTACCGTGATAGCCTTTGCCTGGACCTTTATGGTAGCGATTAGCCGTATTATCATGGGAGCACACTTTGCCAGTGATGTGACCATGGGTGGAACGATTACATTTGTGTGTTTCATATTATTATGTAAAGCATTTAAGGTAGACTCTAAGTCAGTCTAATTAGCTTTATTATGCACTTAAGGATATTAATCAATCGCTATATATAGGCTAAGAAAACTAAAAACAGAAATAATCATAAACGTTGAAGTGTTTTTGATTATTTCTGTTTTTTTATAAGAATAAATTTATCTGTTATTTAGAGAAAACATATAATATAATGAAATCGAGGTGTTTACTATATGCATTTTAACTTTAAAGCTAAGAGGAGGATGCTTTTATGATGCTTGATCCGAGATTTGATAGTTTTATTTATTTTGATTCTATTTTTACGATTATTTTTGTGATTATGTTTGTGACTATATCAGGAGTGTTTGTTTTTGCTATTGTAAAAGGAATCAGTCAGTGGGATAAGAACAACAATTCGCCCATGCTTACGGTAGAAGCAACTTTGATTGCCAAAAGAACTAATGTTGATACACACCGCACGGGGACCGGTGACGATATCGGACATTACTCTTCATCGACGGATTACTATGTGACCTTTCAGGTGGAGAGTGGAGACCGGATAGAATTTCAGGTAAACGGCAATGAGTATGGTTTGTTGCTAGAAGGCGATGTGGGTAAACTGACCTTCCAAGGAACAAGATATAAAGAGTTTGAAAGAAAGTGAAAATAGTCTCTATCTATAATAGAAATTAGTAACTTTGTGTATAGTGGCTGAGAGGACACTCCTGAGATATAGGTTGCGAACGCCGAAAGAGCGGGTGGATCAATACCTCCCAGGAACGACTTCCTTGGAAAACGTCTCGCATGCGAAAGATTTCTGGCTAGCGTAGAAGCACCGAAAGAACTAAGACTTTAAAAATTTGCTAAGGGCACCCCCACAAAAACTATAACTCGCACTTTAGTACATTGAAATGTTGTACTCATTGATGCTCAAACAATA
>JAVBLX010000226.1:0-4311 GCA_031553075.1 Acetivibrio sp. | reverse complement strand
GCTAATCGTAGACTGAAGAATACTGTAGTTGAGAATAAAGATTTTGAAGCATTAATCCATCAGTACGATAGGGATAATGCTTTTTTTTATGTGCGCCCAGCATGGGCGCAATCTAACGGGTGTAAGTCCCGAACACGCCCTAGTAGTGGGAAGTGTATAGCCAATGGCAAGGGTGTCCTTGGTGACGAGGAATCTGAAGGAAGCCGGATGGCAAACCTCTGGTCTGACGAACAGAAACCACATCAGGCTGTAATTAAGGATAAGGCTGCATAACAAGTCGAAGTCCAATAACTACTCGGAATTAATTGCAGTAAATGTGGCAGATAGATGGAGGGAAAGATTGCGCTCTTACCTGGGGAGGTCTTATAGGTGGGAGGAAACGGAGTATGAAACCCATAGTAACAACGAACTGTAAGAAGTCAGCAGAAGTCATAGTACTACCATGGTTGCAAACATGGTGTTATTTAGCAAATTATTTGAGTCTTCTTTTATCATATTATTTGAGTCCATTTTAGGTTGTTCAAAGGAATGCCATCACATTATTTTAGACTAATTTAGCAGTTTATTTTACACTAAAAGCTATCTGTGTATATTAAATTAAGCATAGAAAAAAAGCAGGTTTCCCCGCCTTTTTCTATAAATCTATATAATCACTCAGAGCAACTAAGGCATCAACAATACTGATAGCATCCACTATTGATAGCTCCGGATATGTATTTCTTAGTCTCTCCAAATTCCAAAAGCTGTCACTAAGACTGGCTAGCTCTGTACCAATTCCCCAGTTGGGTATACAGATATAGTTTCCAAAACTATGGCTGCCAAATATCATATGAAAAGCATTCTGGCGCGAGGTCACTTCAACTTCATAATAATCAGATACCTGAAGAATTTTTATGTGTCCTTCCCAATGCTTAGGATGCATATCTGCCAAACCAGTACATAAATAATTAAATTCCATTTGCAATCACCTATCCTTTCTTACCCAAGTTCACAGTCATTGATAGCCTGCATAGCGATGTCAGCATTAATAAGAATAGCTTTACCACTATCTCCAATTAGCATACTGATATTGCAAAGCTTGTTAATTATTCGAGGAGTTCCGTCAGCAGCATTCAGAATGGCTTCGATGGCACTGTCTTCAAAAATGGACTGATTACAGCCTGCGCCGTTAAGCTTTTCCAGAATATAGATACGCCCTTCTTCTTTAGAGAGACCTTCTAAGTTATAGTTCATTACGATCCTCTGGCGAAGTGGCTCATGAATACCAAGCCGGAGCGTAGAATTAAGCTGTGGAAGGCCTGAAAGTAGGATTGCCGCACGATCTTTAGAATCCATTTCAAAATTAAAAAGAATTTTCAGGTCGTTAAGTATGGCATTGTTGATATAATTCGCCTCATCAATAATAATAACTGGTGTTTTCCTTTTTTCCAGAGCAAGTCTTTGAATTTCATCTTGTATAATCCTAAAGTTATCTGGTTTACGAAATGCAGGCTGAGCTCCAAATTCTCCAGCAAGATTTCGGTAGAAATCATTTGCTGTGAGAGTAGAAAAGCTGGAATAAACCACCTTGTATAAAGATGGATTGAGACCAGCAGCCCAGTTTCTGATGGTAGTAGTCTTGCCACGACCGGGGCTGCCTGTAAGAATACCAAAGCCTTTGGTTCTGGCCAGATAATCTAGTCGAAAAATAGTTTCTTTGTATTCATTTGTGTTTACAAGAATCTCCTTGGAATTCTTTAAAAATGGATTGAATTCTAGACCGTACCTTGTTATATAATCCATTATTCTTCACCTCTGTATAAATGTATTTTTTCACGCCTTACAAATGAGTTTTCCTGTTTATTGAGTAATCGTATAGGTGAAAGTGCCCCATTTGATTCTACGATAAAGATTTCTTTTTTATCAGGAGCATAGCGAAGACGAATCCTCTGTTTTGCAAAACGAAAATCCACTTCATACTCTATTTGATCAATTACAATGACACTGTCAGGAGATACTCTTCGTTCTATTTCGAGAAGAAAGCCCTGATGAATTTCTTCTTCGGATAGTCGGCGAATCTTTTCGGGTTCAGAGAAAAATCTATCCTGTGGGGATTTTCCTTTTAAAGAAGTGTGAGGAGACTGGTTATACTTCCTGACATAAGCAAAAAGGTTGGCTCTGAGTTCTTCTAAAGAGTGAAAATTCCTGATATCAAGAGACGCCATCCACTGATCTTTCATAGTACGAAACCAGCGTTCAATTTTCGCTTTTGCAGTTGGAGTATAAGGTTTGCAGTAATTTAGAGCAGAACCAAGTCTGGCAGCGAGCATTTCCATCTGCTTGTTCTTATAGGCACTTCCATTGTCAAAATTGAACATTTGAGGACGCCCATACTTAGAAACAGCAGATTTCATAACGGACATCAAGTTCACGAAGTTGTCATTGAAAAAAATATCAATGCCAACAATAAAACGACTGGCATCATCAATGAGGGCAATGATGTAAACCTTATGTTTTTTGCCATCATGAGTTTTTAAATAGGGTCCAACGCTGCTGTCTCCACACCATACTTCGTTAATGTGAGGACGCTCATAGCGTCGCATATCTTGATTTGTAGTTGTTTTCAGTTCTATTGCCAGAAGATTAATATACCTATTTACAGTGGATTCAGAGAGCTGTCCATTTATAATGCTTCCATTATCCTTAAGCTGTCTAAAGATTGCAGCGGCAGACATACGTGGATAGTTAGTTTTGAGAAAACGGATTTGTTCCTGCACCTCATCATCTAACTTTCTGGGTCTTTGAGCGTCTGAGCGGCCAGTGGGAAGTAGAGCACCAAACCCATTCTGTTTATAACTTCTGTACCATCTTTCAATGGTGCTGGGTGAAAAATGCTTAATTGTACCATCAGGAGTAGTAACACCTTTGACTGAGGCGTCACGAAAGAAGGCATCAAGGGAAGGAAAGTTTCCCTTAAGTCCAGTAACAAGTGGGGCGATGGCATAATAGCGCATAAGAGCAATATTTTGCATTTTATCATGATCCATAAATGAACCTCCTATGATTTTTTCTATATTATAGAAGTTTTCAGTTATGGAGTCATGCAAAGTTATGTGGTTTTAGGAAAAAGAATATTAGGGGTGTGTTTAATCTGCATAAACTGTCTGCTAAATATAGAAAAACACAGACTTGTTAAAAGAGCAGGTGGATGTAGGGTTATGCTTTCTGCAAGAAGCTTCTGTTTCCAATGAAGAAGATACTGGCAGATGATAGAGCGAATGTTGCCCTCATCAATGGCAGGAGTTGCCTCCATAATCGAAGAAAAATCTTTGTTTGTTTCGAAAGAAGAGATAATATCGATCTGCTCACAAAGGGATATTTGAGAATAAGGGACGATATTGGATAAAAGGAGGGCATGGGTACGGCCACATTGGCTGCACTTCACACGACAAATATGCAGCCGTATTTTAGAGTCACCAGATTTAATGCTACGGTAATAGTAGCCATGTATGTTAAGGCAAGCACAATGACCACAGGTACAGGTCAACTGGTGGAACTGAAGATTAGAAATGGTATCATCATAAAATTTTTGAGAAATAGGATTGCAATAATCGACAAATAAGGTTATCATAAGTATACAGGATGGTATTTACCATTTGTGTGCTTGTGGCAGGAATCTAACTTTGGTAGGGGATGTTCCTGCTACTTTTATAGTGACAAAGTAATGATAACACAAAAAGGTACAGAATAAAACAATTTGTCGTATTATGCATCAGATTATTTTATTCTGTACCTTTTTTAATTTGCTTGAAATCGAAAGATTTAGGAGTAGATAATGTTACAAATAACAACATGGTGGGAAGGACGGAACTTTAGGAGATGTGAGTAAATGAATGTAACCAAAAATGGATATAAGGACAGACAACTTCATAATGAGGGTTATCCGCAAATGGTATCTGCGGAACAGAAAGAGCATGCGGAAACGTCCGCCCATAGGAGGATTACTGAAAACAACGACATCATCACAAACTTTCAGACGGACAATCTTCTGGAGAGGATTTTACAAAAAGATAATCTAAATGTGGCATACAAGAAAGTTAAAGCCAACAAAGGAGCAGGCGGTGTTGATGGGATGAGCGTGGATGAACTTCTGTCGTTCCTCAAAGATAACCAAGGGCAAATACTCCAAGAGATAAGGGAGGGGAAATACAAACCAAATCCCGTCCGCAGGGTGGAAATACCCAAGGAAACAAAAGGCGAATTTCGAAAACTCGGAGTGCCAACTGTGGTTGACAGAGTAATCCAACAGTCAATCACACAAGTACTAACCCC
>JAVBLX010000117.1:0-8932 GCA_031553075.1 Acetivibrio sp. | reverse complement strand
TGGACCAATCGGTGAGGATGATTTTTCGAGAGTACGGATGAAAAAACGTAGGTGTAGCGGGCTACACTGAGGCTTTTTCATTCGTGCTCTCGGGAAATCAGACCAGCGAATGGTCCAGTTATTTAGAAGATGGTGCACTAGTTGTTAACTATATAAATTCTTACTGTTTTCCTGGTTATTAGTAAATAAAGACAAAAAAAGAGAGCAGATACTTCTACTCTCTTTCCTAAGCTGGGCTACAAGGATTTGAACCTTGAAATGACGGAGTCAGAGTCCGTTGCCTTACCGTTTGGCGATAGCCCAATATGCTATATAACATAGCCACGAATGATATTATACAGCACCCTATCCAAAAATGCAAGTGTTTTTTTTTAGATTTTTCTAATCTGTTCTAATCCTTTTCTAATCAGCTAGTAACTTGTTAAGTATTTCGTGTGCCACAGCCTCTTTGCTCATTTGTGGGAGGGATTGACTACCACCCTTGGTAATCAGTGTCACTACGTTTGTATCTGTGCCAAAACCCGCACCTTCTACTTTAAGATTGTTTGATACAATCATATCTACATTCTTTCGTTCCAGTTTGCCAATAGAATTTTCCAGCACGTTCTCTGTTTCCATGGAAAAGCCACATAAAATCTGACCTTCTCGCCTATGTTCACCCAGGAATTTTAAGATGTCGTCGGTTTTTTCCAGGGAAATGGTCATACTATCGTCGATTTTTTTAATTTTCTCGTCAGCAACTGTTATAGGTGTGTAATCTGCTACCGCAGCTGCCTTAATGATTATGTCTTGCTCTTCGTAATAGGATTTTACTACTTCAAACATCTCTTTCGCAGAAACAACTGGAATTACATTGACGAATGGTGGTACTTTTTCATTTACCGGACCAGTTACCAGGGTTACTTGAGCGCCTCGAAGCATGCATGCCTTGGCTACGGCATAACCCATTTTTCCGGTGGAGTGGTTGGTAATGAAACGGACTGGGTCCAGGGCTTGTCTGGTGGGACCAGCGGTTACCAGTATTTTTTTACCAATAAGATCTTTTTCACATGCTATTTCTTTTAGGATATAAGAAAGAAGGACTTCTTCTGAAGGCATCTTTCCTTCTCCAATGTCACCACAGGCTAGATAGCCTGTATCGGGTGTGATTACTTCCATACCGTATTTTTGGAGGATTTTCATATTGTCCTGTACCACTGGATTGTGATACATGTGGGTGTTCATGGCCGGAGCTACTATTTTTTTGCAGTCACATGCCAAAATGGTAGTGGTTAACATGTCGTCAGCAATACCATGAGCCATTTTCCCGATTACATTGGCTGTGGCTGGAGCGACTAAAACCAGATTTGTTTCCTTTGCCAGTGATATGTGCTCTGTGGAATATTCAAAATTCCGGTCAAAGGTATCAATAAGACACTTGTTTCCGGTAAGAGTCTCAAAAGTAATGGGATTAATAAAGTTGGTTGCATTCCTGGTCATTAAAACGGTTACTTTGCAGTGAAGCTTTACCAGCATACTTGCAAGATTGGCTATTTTATAGGCAGCTATGCTTCCAGTTACTGCCAAAACAATATTCTTTCCTTTTAACACAAGTCCACCTCATTTCAATGTCTTTGATTTATTTATTTTTATCGTATATGATTTTAAGTCCCTTTAATAAAAGTGCATCATCAATGGTAATCTCATGAGTACAAAATGGCACAATATTTTCACATAGGCCACCAGTTGCCAATACCTTTACTTCATAGCCCAGCTCTGCCTCCATACGGCTTATCATACCATCAATCACGGACGCATTACCATAAATCATACCGCTTTTCATACAATCTGATGTATTTTTGCCAATTACCTTTCGCGGTGCTTCCAGCGATATTTTGGAAAGCTGGGCTGTATTGGAAACCAGAGCATTAAGAGATATTTTCACACCAGGAAGGATTACGCCGCCTATGTAATTTGCATTCTTATCTACGACGGATAAGGTGGTAGCGGTTCCCATATCAATGATAATGAGCGGGGGGCCATACTCCTTCAAGCCTGCCACTGCCGTTACGATCAGGTCACTTCCTACTGATGCCGGATTGTCCATCAGAATGTTAAGTCCGGTTTTAACTCCTGGCCCAACTACCATGACCCCCATATTCAGCACTTTTTTACAGGCTCTTTTGATGGTATTGACCAATGGCGGGACTACGGAGGAGATGATGACTCCTTCTACCTCTTTTTCTGGAATACTATAAAGCTCCAATACATTCTTTATACTGATGGCGTATTCCAGTTCTGTTTTTAAAAAATCAGTGGCCATCCGCTCTACAAAATATATCTTTTCATCATCAATGCATCCTATTACAATATTGGTATTACCCATATCAATTGCTAAAATCATGGTTTTTCCTCTTTTCTCTCAAATTCCAATAATCTGTCATTTATATATTAACTCTTCAGGAAAATTATTATTATCTTGAGTTCTCTACTTGAATGCAGCATCACCGGTTAATTCAGATATACTGCCAAGGTAGTTTATTTCCATGAAGTTTATTTCCATGAAGCAAATTTCCATGAAGCAAATTTCCATGAAGCAAATTTCCATGAAGTAAATTTCCTGATAATTCATTTAAAAATGGGGCTGTACACAGCCCCGATTAATTAGTTTAAAATTCTGCTTTTGAAAAATACTCTGCCAATTGCTATTACCAGAATAGCGGCTACAATTGCTTCCGGCACACCATTCATTCCAATGATGCCTAAAATGGCGCCGTACAGTACTTCAAAAGCTCTGCCTGTTGCTTCCGCATAAACCTCCCCAAAACAGAAATAAATCAAATTCATAACTAGTAGGGTGTTGGTAAATGATCCTGCAATACCGGCTCCTCCAAGGGCTATTACCATGGATGCCTTGTTCTGTTTCATGGCTTTACGAATCAGGCGGTATACATAGTATGCAACTACACCAATCAGTATTCGTGGTACAAAACAGATAATCAGACTCCAAAGCACGCCCACCGGGCCAACCTTGTCAAATGCCAGAACTGGCGAAAATACAAATGCCGTCACGCTGGCTGGTTGGAAGGTATTCTTGATAAAACTGGTAAGACCAAAGATACCTCCTAAGATAGCTCCCTTTTTGGGTCCCATTATCAATGCGCCAATAATGACCGGTATATGAATCGTGGTTGCGTTGATTACACCCAGCGGTATGTATCCCAACCCCGGTACCATGGCCAAAACAAAAATAATGGCTGCGAATAGTGCTAACTGCACTAATTCTAAAGTTTGTTTTGATGTGTTATTCAATTATCTTTCCTCCTTGTTATTATTCCTCATAGTGAGGATACAATACAATTACCCAAACAGTATAACATGATTATCATTATTTTAACAGTTATTTTATAATTACTTTCTTTTATTTCCGGTTCAGCTATGGTAGACTATATTCAGTACATTGGTTGAATATGTTATGTACTCTCTAAGAAACTTCAGGAGGGAATTTTTTTGAAAGATACAAGATTAGGTGAGCAGATATTAAATGAAAATGCAACTATTTATTCGAAACGGGAATCTAAAAGTGAAAAAGAAAAGTGGGGTGACCTTACCGGAAAAGAAAAAGTCCAGTATTTTATGGATTATTATTTGAAAATTGTCCTGATTATTGGTATCGGTGCTATTTTTGTCATCTGGCTTCTCTATACTATCCTTTCTCCCAAACCAGAGACTGCCCTTAATATAACCATGGTTTCCGGATTTTTAGATGAAGAAACCGATGCACAGCTGTCAAATACCATGATGGAGCTTCTGGCATTAGACCCGAAAACAGAGCAGGTTTTTCTGGATACCAGCTTATATATTAAAGATGGGGAGGTATCAGAAATTACATCTGCTTCCGAGCAGAAAATGACCATTTACGCCTATGCCGGTGAAATGGACCTTGTCATTGCAGAAAGGGATGTATTTGAACGGTATGCTAAAAATGGCTTTTTTATGGATCTTACCAAAGCCCTTCCTACCAATCTGTACAGCCGACTGAGCAAACAGTTCCTTATGACCCAGGCTCAGGATATTGATATAGAAGAGGTTCCTTATGGTATCTCACTTTCTGACTTTGCTAATTTCGAGTCCCTGAATGCTATGATGAAGGACCCTGTCATCGGCATTTCCGCTGGCACAAAGCATGAAAGCAATGCACTTACGGCTCTTGAGTGGTTTACAGAATAATGAATTTGCCAATAAAAAGGAGACTTTATAGTCTCTTTTTTTATTGGCAAATAAACCCTATAAAAAGAGCCAAATCAGAAAATAACATATATAATACCATTTCTGATTTGACTCTTTTTTATAGGGACTATTTTTCTTAATTTCCTTGCTCTTTCTTTAACCGATCCAGATAAACCTTGATATTATGTCTTTCCTGCTCGGTAAGGATACCTTCTGGATTAATTAAAATCGCCAGTGTGTCCTTTAGCTGAACTACTCTTTCGATGTATTCCGTATTATCACTCATAATCAATGCAGGTGCTATGGATTCCATCTTATCTGGAATTTCTGCGATTTCTCGCACTCCATCTACTTCAAATGCCAACCAGATACCATTTTGCAGTCTGGTAGTAATTAATTCGGTGGTTTCGGTCTGGGGAATATCCTCCATCCCAAATTTTCTTCTTAAACTGTATACCGGTATTACTTCACCACGCAGATTAACCAGTCCCTTTATATGAGACAAGGTATTTGGCACGGGTAAAAGGTTTAATGGTTTTTCAATTCCCTGGGTCAATCCAACATCTAACCCATATACCTGAGAACCTACGTGAAAAAATACAATTCTTCTTTCTGACATAGTTCATTCCCCCTTGTTATTTACTAATACTTTTTAAGTATCCATTTATAAATACATCAATACCACCATCCAGTACTGCCGAAGCGTTTCCACTTTCTACATTGGTCCGGTGATCTTTTACCATAGTATAAGGCTGTAATACATAGGAACGAATCTGACTTCCCCATCCGATTTCTTTTATCTCGCCACGGATGTCGGATTCTTTTTCCGCATTTTCCTGTTGTTTCAAAAGATATAACTTTGCTTTTAACATCTGCATTGCTTTATCCTTGTTCATGTGCTGCGAACGCTCATTCTGACATTGTACCACAATCCCGGAAGGAAAGTGGGTAATCCGGATGGCGGATGAGGTCTTATTGACGTGCTGACCACCGGCTCCACTGGAGCGGTAGGTATCAATTCGGATATCCTCATCTGCAACTTCTATGTCTACATCTTCTTCAATGTCCGGCATAACGTCACAGGAAACAAAGGAGGTCTGCCTTTTACCAGCGGCATTAAAAGGTGAAATACGCACCAGCCGATGCACGCCCCGCTCTGACTTTAAGTATCCATAAGCATTGGGACCGCTTATTTCCAGAGTAACCGATTTGAGACCGGCCTCTTCTCCGTCTAAAAAGTCAAGCATGGTCACCGAAAATCCTTTCTTTTCGGCCCATCGCTGATACATACGGCACAACATACTGGCCCAGTCACAGCTTTCTGTTCCGCCTGCTCCTGCATGAAGGGTTAAAATGGCATTGTTGATATCGTATTCTTCTGATAACAGGGTGGAAATACGAAGAGTTTCATAATGCTCAATAAAAGCATTGAGCTCTGACTCGATTTCCGGTATGAGCATCTCATCACTTTCCTCATAACCCATTTCCAAAAGGGTTTCGATATCTTCATACTCCTGTTTTAATTTCTGGAAGGTATCAATGACATCCTTGAGCCCTTTCAGCTCTTTCATGCTTTGCTGGGACTTTTCTGGACTGTCCCAAAAATCCGGTGCTTCCATTATCTTTTCCAGTTCTTCAATCCTAAGCTTTTTGTTAGCCAGGTCAAAGTGAATCCCCGATTTCTTCTAATGGTTTTTCGTATGTTCCAAGTGTGTACTTGAACTGGTCTAATGCAACCACTATTATCACCTCTTTTTATATTGATTTTACCACATGTCAGGGGTAGTTTTCCACTAAAATCGTTGCTAATTTTCGCTAAAATCTTAGTATGATTTTCCACAACATTGTTTGTATTTTCTTCCACTTCCACATGGGCATGGATCATTTGGCTGAATTTTCTTTTCCGTCCGGCGAACAGGACCTTTTGCTACCGAATCATCCTTGTTGGTTCCGGTCACTTTCGCTACCTGCTCTCTCTCGACTTTCTGCTCAATCCGTACATGAAGCAGTGCTTTTACCGTATCATCTGAAATGGATTCGGTCATCTCTTCGAACATCTCAAACCCACTGAATTTGTATTCTACCACAGGGTCCTTCTGTCCATAAGCCATTAAACCAATTCCCTGACGAAGCTGGTCCATATCATCAATATGATCCATCCACTTGTGATCGATTACTTTTAATAAAATAACACGTTCTACTTCACGTAGCTGTTCTGGCTCCGGAAATTCAGTTTCCTTTTCTTCGTATACCTTTACCGCTTCTTCCTTTAACTGCTGTAAGAGCTCTGACTTATTAATATGCTTCATCTGCTCTGCGCTGATGGCAACCGGCTTGATTGGCAGAATCGGGAGAAGGTTCTGGTTCAGTTCTTCTAAATCCCATTCCTCTGGGAGCTGCTCATCGCTGATGCATCTGGATACCTGACGCTCAACTGTGTCGGTAATCATCTTGTAAATAACATCTCGCATGCTTTCCCCATCCAGAACTCTTCGACGTTCCGCATAGATAATCTCACGCTGGTCGTTATTTACACGGTCATATTCCAACAGATTCTTACGAATACCGAAGTTATTGTTTTCAATCTTCATCTGAGCCTTTTCAATGGCATTACTCAACATCTTATGCTCAATCTGCTCTCCCTCCGGCATACCAAGGGAATTGAAGATATTCATAAGTCGCTCGGAACCAAAGAGCCGCATCAAATCATCTTCCAGACAAATATAAAATCTGGATTGACCTGGGTCTCCCTGACGTCCGGCACGTCCACGAAGCTGATTGTCAATACGTCTGGATTCATGACGTTCCGTACCAATGATCTTAAGACCACCAAGTTCTTTTACGCCTTCACCCAGCTTAATATCGGTTCCACGACCTGCCATATTGGTAGCAATGGTAACAGCTCCCTTCTGACCAGCATCGGCAATAATCTCCGCTTCAATTTCATGGAATTTAGCATTCAATACTTTATGCTGAATTCCTCTTCTTTTCAGTTTATCACTTAATTCTTCGGATGCTTCAATGGTAATAGTACCAACCAGAACCGGCTGCCCAGTCTCATATGATTCTTTAATATCCTCTACAACCGCATCCAGTTTTTCTCTTTTCGTTTTATATACAGCATCCTGGAAATCGACTCTGGCAATAGGAAGATTCGTTGGTACTTCAATTACGTCCATACCATAAATTTCCCGGAATTCCTTTTCTTCTGTAAGAGCAGTACCAGTCATACCCGACTTCTTGTTGTATTTATTAAAGAAGTTCTGGAAGGTAATGGTTGCAAGGGTCTTACTTTCTCTTTTTACTTTTACATGTTCCTTTGCTTCAATTGCCTGATGCAGACCATCGGAATAACGTCTTCCCGGCATAATACGTCCGGTAAACTCATCTACAATCAGAACCTGATCCTCACTTACCACATAATCCTGGTCTCTGAACATTAAGTTATGAGCACGAAGTGCCAGGATAATGTTATGTTGAATTTCCAGATGCTCTGGATCGGCAAGATTTTCAATGCTGAAGAAGTGCTCTACCTTTTTAACACCTTCTTCGGTCAGGTTGACATTCTTGTCCTTTTCATTTACTACAAAGTCACCGCTTTCATTTATTTCCTCGCCCATAATGGCATCCATCTTGGACAGCTCTTTGGCGGTTCCACGAGTAAGCTGTCTGGCCAAGATATCGCAGGCTTCATACAGCTTGGTAGACTTTCCGCTTTGACCGGAAATAATCAGAGGGGTTCTCGCCTCATCAATCAAAACGGAGTCAACTTCGTCGATGATTGCATAATTCAAATCACGAAGTACTAACTGTTCTTTATAGATAACCATGTTATCACGTAGATAATCAAAGCCCAATTCATTGTTGGTTGCATAGGTAATATCGCAAGCATAGGCAGTTCTACGATCATCATTTTCCGTACTGTTCAAGATAACACCAACCGTTAGACCAAGAAATTCATGAATCTGACCCATCCACTCAGCATCACGCTTTGCCAGATAATCATTTACGGTTACGATATGAACGCCTTTTCCTTCCAGTGCATTCAAATAGGCTGGCAGGGTAGATACTAAGGTCTTACCTTCACCAGTACGCATTTCGGTGATTCTTCCTTGATGAAGGATAACACCACCAACCAGCTGAACCCGATAATGACGCATTCCCAGAACACGCTTTGATGCTTCTCTGACAACCGCATATGCCTCTGGTAAAATATCATCCAGGGTCTCACCATTTTTCAAACGATTTTTAAATTCTGTAGTTTTATCTTTAAGTGCCTCATCGCTCAGCTTTTCCAACTCTGGCTCTAGAGCCTCGATTTTGTCTACGATTGGGTAAACAAGTTTTACTTCTCTTTCACTATGGGTGCCAAATAATTTCGTTATTATACTCATTAAATATTTCACTCCTATTTTTCTGCCGGATAATAGGACGATTCCGACATTATTCACAAATCAACCTATATTGTAACATTATTGACTCTGTATGGCAATAAATAAAATGCAAAGAAACAATAAATAAATAAATAATAAAGATGTCTTGGGAGTTAGTTGACAAAATGGGTGATGGAACCCGTACGCTAGATGAGGGGCAATGGAAAGGGCGCAGAAAAGAGACTTGGTGGTGGAAAACACTCCAGTTCCGCAGGTTAAGGGGTTCTAAGACGAATCCACTAGACAGTGGCCCTTTGCGGGTCGAGTTCGATGGACATCCTTGTCCACTC
>JAVBLX010000157.1:0-10964 GCA_031553075.1 Acetivibrio sp. | reverse complement strand
TAAATTTTATTGTATTTGTTGGTGTTCATATACATTTTAATTTTACTTGTACCCAAGTCGATACCGAAGGTTCTTTTTGACATTATAAAAATCCTTTCTCTTTTAAACTGATATATCTATTATCCCCAATTATTACGTGATCCATAAGTTTTATTCCAATAAGTTGTCCTGCTTCTTTTATTCTTTGGGTTACAAGCAAATCTTCCTTACTGGGAGTGGGATCTCCACTTGGATGGTTATGGGCGACAATAATACATACAGCTCCATAACGCAAAGCCTCTACAAATATCTCGCGGGGAGAAATAACAGAGGAATTTACGGTACCGGAGGACAAGACCATTTCTTTTAGCAGCTTGCTTTTGGCATTTAAAAACAGAAGAACGACTTGCTCCCGTTCTAAATGGCGCATATCCTGCATGAAATAGCTGGCAATGGATTCGGGTGTCTGGAAATACATAGAGCTGTCTTTTTGAGTTTTTGACAGCCGCTTGGCCAATTCTACGACGGCTTGTATCTGAAGTGCTTTAACTTTTCCAATTCCGCGAATATTCATAAGCTCCGGTAAGGTTAGGTGGTTTAGCCCGGTCAGGCCTTTTTCAATTGGATGGACATCTAATAAATGAGTGGCAACTTCAACAGAACGTTCGGTTTGGGAACCGGTTCGGATGATAATTGCCAATAGTTCTGCGTCGGAAAGTGAGGTAGCTCCATGGTTTTGGAGTTTTTCGTCGGGTCTTTCCGTGGCAGGCAAATCTTTTGTTTTCATGTGTTTTTTATTGATGATAGGCTCCTTCTTCACTCCGAAGGGGGTTGCACGTCACCGCGAATGAAATGGCGGGTTCTTGGGTGCAAATGGTGGCTATCCACTAGACTCCACATTACATTTTAGCATATAAAGGGGGGTTTGTATACCAAAATTTTCCGACAATTTTTTGGGTGTGGTTAAGAGGGACGCCAGGTGAGGGAGATGGATTGGGGTCTCACGCCTAGCAACAAAGACAAGAGTGGGAATTTGTACGCTGCTGTCAGACTGCGTCTGCCCTCATCGTACAAATTCCCACTCTTGTCTTTTCGATGGCGCATGACCCCAATCCATCTCCCTCACCTGGCTGACTTTCTCTTGCCACAATGTAAAATATGGTGGCTGGGGAAGGAAGATTTTGGTATGGGGGTGGAATGTGGTAAGTGCCTTCAGGATTTGCTTTCTTCATTGGCTCACGTTTTGATTGGTTTTAACAACTAAATTGGAAGAAGGCCCTTACTTATTGGGTCTACGGCATTTAAGTAAGAAAAATATGGGAAGTTCAGGTTGATATTGCAATGCTAATAGGCTTTTATGGAAGCTTGATTAGGTTGGCTTCGTGGAGTTTTTGGAGGGACATTAGGATGCCTAGTTTGGCGTGGTACCAGGTTAGGCCGCCTTGGAAGTAGACGGCGTAGGGGGGCTCGATGGGGGCGTCGGCGCTTAGCTCGATGGAGGAGCCTTGGATGAAGGCTCCGGCGGCCATGATTACGTCGGAGTGGTAGCCGGGCATGGGCCAGGGTTCGGGGGTTACGAAGCTGTCGACGGGGGCTGCTGCTTGGATTCCTTGACAGAAGGCGATGATGGCTTCTGGGGAACCTAAGGTTACGGCCTGGATGATGTCGTGGCGGGACTCGGTGCTGTTGGGAATAACGGGGAAGCCTAGTTTTTCGTAGATGTTGGCGGTGAAGATGGCTCCTTTTAGGGCTCCGGATACTACTTGGGGGGCGAGGAAAAAGCCCTGGTAGAGCTGGGTGTTGATTCCTAGGGAGGCTCCTACTTCTTTGCCCAGTCCTGGGGAGGTTAGGCGGAAGGCGGCGTTTTCTACGTATTCGGTTTTGCCAACGATGTAGCCGCCGATGGGGGCAAGACCGCCGCCGGGGTTTTTGATGAGGGAGCCGACACAGAGGTCAGCGCCTACGTCGGTGGGTTCTATGGTTTCGACGAATTCACCGTAGCAGTTGTCTACCATACAGATAATGTCTGGTTTTATGGACTTTAGGAAGGCGATAAGTTCTCCGATTTGCTTTACGGATAGGGTTGGACGGGTGGCATAGCCTTTGGAACGTTGGATGGTTGCCAGTTTGGTTCGGGGATTAATGAGGGATTTGATGGTTTCATAGTCGAAATCTCCGTTCGGGAGAAGGTCAGCTTGGGCGTAGGTAACACCGTATTCGGCGAGGGATCCGCGGGATTCACGGATGCCAATTACTCCTTCTAAGGTGTCATATGGTTTACCGACGGGGGAAAGTAATTCGTCTCCGGGGCGTAGATTGCCTGACAGGGCTATGGTTAGGGCGTGGGTTCCGCAGGTGAGCTGTGGACGCACTAAGGCTGCCTCAGCATGGAAGGCGGCGGCGTAAACGTCTTCTAAGGTGTCACGGCCCAGGTCGTTGTAACCATATCCGGTGGTGGAGGTAAAGTGAACGTCACTTACTCGCTTCTCTTGCATGGCTTTAATTACTTTTAGCTGATTGTATTCAGCTACGGTATCAATCTGGTTAAAGCGGGGTTCAAGAGATTCAAGAATATCCTGACAATAATCAAGTACTTGAGTGTCTATATTTAGGGATTTATACATTTCGTTTAATTGTTCTATCATATGTCCTCGTTTCTGCTTTCTGCACTACTTTTGCTTAAATTAGGTTACTGGTTTTGGGGATTTTTGAGCTTTCTTTTACTCTATAATTTTCTTATCTACTAATAAATCTAGCATATGGGATAAAATCAAGTCTTCGTAGGGATAGATTCCTTTTTCAATCCAAGTTACTTCTTTTTCTCTTCGAAACCATGTGAGTTGACGTTTGGCAAAATGTCTGGTGTCTCGTTTTAGGATGTATATGGCTTCTTCCAGTGAAATCTCACCTTCCAGGTAGCTTAGAATTTCTTTGTAACCAAGACCTTGCATGGAAACCAGTTCACGATTATAGTTGTGAGCTTTTAGGTTTCTTACTTCTTCCAGCAGTCCTTCTTCTAACATCTGGTCGATTCGCAGATTTATCCGCTCATATAGGATATGACGGGATTGATTTAGGACAAAATAAATGAAATTGTAAGGTGATGTTTTTTGTCGCTCCGTTTCATTATGCTGGGAGATTTTGGTCCCTGTTTCGTGGAAAAATTCTAAGGCACGAATGACTTTTTTTATGTTATTGGCATGGATTGCTTCTGCTGCTTTAGGATCGACTTTTTTTAGTTCGTTGTGAAGAACTTGTCCTCCCTCTTCTTCGGCTCTCTTTTCCAGTATATAACGGTATGTGTTGCTTTCTGTACTGCTTTCTTTGTTTTCTGTAAAAGCAATATCATATAAAACGGATTGAATATAAAAACCGGTGCCTCCTACTAAAATCGGTATTTTCCCTTTGGCATAGATTTTATTCATGGCTTCCAGTGCCAGAGTCTTAAATTTAACTACATTAAATTCTTCCTCTGGAGATAATATATCAATAAGGTAGTGAGGAACGCCCTGCATTTCTTCCGGTTTGATTTTTGCTGTTCCTATATCCATTCCTTTATATACCTGCATGGAATCAGCGGAGATAATTTCACCATTAATTGCCTTTGCCAGCTTTATGGATAATGAAGTTTTTCCTACTGCAGTAGGCCCTGTTAATATTATAAAAGGTTGTGCCACGTTACTTCTCCTTAAAATAAAATCAAGTTATTTGCAAAATCTTTTGTTTTAAGTTCATATTTATTTAAAATTCAAAAATTAATTATGATTCAAAAGCTGATTGAAGTTCATAAATTAATTAAGATTCAAAGTTGATTAAGGTACAAAGGTTATTAAATAATTCGTTTGAATTTCTTCTCGAGTTCATATTTGGTCATGGAAATTATGGTTGGCCTGCCATGGGGGCAGTGATATGGATTTTCCAATTCCAAAAGCTGATCGATTAAATCGGCAGCTTCCTGTAGTGACAAGCGCATATTCCCTTTTACGGCAGCTTTACATGACATAGATGCAACTTTTTCTAAAAGAATATCAGGGGTATTTCTGCCATCCATGGATACCAGGCTGTCAAGGAGCTCTACTAACAGGTCTTTCTGGGCGATATTAAATAAATCAGCTGGTACTCCGCTTACGGCATATTCTTTCCCACCAAAATGCTCGATTTCAAATCCAAGCTCTGCAAATATATTCATATTTTTTAATAAAACTTCTTCTTCACTCATATTTAGGGTAAGAATAAGAGGAGGACTAAGCATTTGGGACAAAAATTCCTTTTGTTTTAAGCTTTTCATGGTTTTTTCATACAGTACTTTTTCATGAGCTGCATGCTGGTCGATAATAAACAGTTTTTCCTGATACTCAACCAACCAATAAGTAGCAAAAAGTTGACCGATAATACGATGATTTTTTTTGCTCTCTTCATTCAGAAAACCTAGTTCAATTTGAGTGGCTTTTTCAGAAAATAAAGAGGTTGCTTGCGAATCCTTGTTTTGGGTGTTTGGTGAGTAATGAAAAGCTTCTCTTATTAGAGTATCTGCATATCGTTCTGAAGTTATTTCTGTAACTTCTTTCGTAACCTTCCAATTATCATCTTGCATTAATTCTGAACTGAAATTGGAATTTATGGCTAATTTAGTGCCATGCGTAATGTCATAGTCACCAGCCGACTCCTCATTAAGACGATTGGCTGGTGTGATTTTTGAAGCATTGGCTTGGCTCGCATTTTGTTCATTACCTTTTATGAATTTTAAATCGTCAGATGAATTTCCATTAAGTATATTTTCCTGTGTGCCGGCCTGAATCATATTGCTTTGAATCATATTGCTTTGAACCATACTGCTTTGAACCATATTATCATGAACCATACTGCTTTGAACCATATTATCATGAATCATACTGTCATGATCCATACTGTCTTGTACAAATTCCGAAGCGCTGGCTGGATTCACATTTGGTTTATTATTCTCTGTAAATAATAAATTGATATCTGGGTTATTATGCAAGCTATTTTGTTTCCTATCTTGTATAAACACAGAATTGCTGCTTGGATAAATTTTTTGTGTATCTTTTTGCACAAATTGATGATTGCTTTCCTGTGCATGATCAGCGATTCCTTTATTGGGATTTAATAGCTGGTCTTCTTCTTTTCTTCTTTTCTCAAAAGGTTCCGGTCCGTGTAATTTGCTCTGTTCAACTGGTGAAGATTCCTTTTTTTCATTTGCCTGTGGGGCACGTTTTGCGGATACAAGACTTACCTCAGGAATCAGTTCTTTTTGTCTTAAGCCATCTGAGACACAATCGTATGCATACCGAAAGATTTCTTCCTGATTGGAAAAACGTACTTCCATTTTGGTCGGATGGACGTTTATGTCGATTAACTGGGAATCCATTTCAAAGTTAAGGACAATAAAGGGATATCGATGAGCCATAGTGTAAGGTTTATATGCTTCTTCGATGGCTCGATTTATAATGGCACTTTTAATATAACGGCCATTGATAAAATAGTTCATATAATTACGATTACCACGGGATACGGTGGGCTTTCCAATAAAACCGCTTATTTTTATATCATTTTTTTCAAAAACAATGGGAAGAACGTGGCTTGCTATGTCTCGTCCATACACATGATATA
Source organism: Acetivibrio sp. (assembly GCA_031553075.1). GTDB lineage: Bacteria > Bacillota > Clostridia > Lachnospirales > Lachnospiraceae > DIGJ01. The sequence continues at coordinate 5,357 of JAVBLX010000157.1, read as the reverse complement.
TAATGTCCTTCAAATTTCGGTTTCCAGCTGTCTGAAGCTTTACCTGATTATTGTTTATAAATTTAAAGGAAACTTCTGGATGAGAAATCGCCAGTCGTTCGATTAAATCCCCGACATAACCGGCCTCGGTCATAGAAGACTTTAAGAACTTCCGACGGGCTGGGGTATTATAAAACAGATTACGAATGAGAAAGGTGGTTCCTTCTGGACAGCCGATTTCCTCCAGCTCTTTCTCTTCCCCACCTTCAATTATAAAACGGGAACCAGTTAGAGCACCTGGTGTTTTGGTAACCAGCTCGACCTGTGATACGGCAGCAATACTAGCCAGGGCTTCGCCCCGAAAACCAAGACTTTTAACGGTCATAAGGTCTTCGACCGATTTAATTTTGCTGGTTGAATGCCGTTTAAATGCCAGTGAAATTTCTTCCTTTTTTATTCCACCACCATTATCCGTAATGCGGATAAAACTGATTCCACCTTCCTTGATTTCAACAGTAACGCTATTGGCTCCTGCATCAATGGCATTCTCCACCAGCTCCTTTACAACAGCACTTGGGCGTTCTACCACCTCTCCTGCCGCTATTTTATTTATGGTATTCTGATCTAATAAAGTTATCATAAAATCAATCCTTTACCAACGTTCCTTTATCTTTTTCTGCAATTGATAGAGTTTATTCATCGCATCAATTGGGGTAATGGTTCCTAAATCCAACTCTCGCAGTTCCATAATGATATCCTCGGAAGGATGTGTGCTGTCTATCGTATCAAAAATAGAGAGCTGGAATGAATCCTCCCCAGGGTCTTTCACCATGTCACAGGAAATGACTTCTTCTTGCTTTAACTGAATTTCTGCCGCAATTCCCCTTGCCTTGGACAAAATATCATGATTGCTCAGTTCATCAGCGATTTCTCTTGCCCGGCTCAACACATTACCAGGGACTCCGGCAAGCTTGGCAACTTGGATACCGTAGCTCTTGTCTGCACCACCAGAGACAATTTTTCGCAGAAAGACAATATCTTCTCCCTGCTCCTTTACGGCAATGCAATAATTGTTTACACTATCCAGCTTTCCTTCCAGCTCGGTAAGCTCATGATAGTGCGTTGCAAACAGGGTTTTGGCTCCTAATAGCTTGGGATTGCTAATATGCTCCACCACTGCCCAGGCAATGCTTAATCCATCATATGTACTGGTACCACGACCGATTTCATCCAAGATAAGCAGGCTGTCTTTGGTGGCATTCCGAAGGATATTGGCGACCTCGGTCATTTCCACCATAAAGGTACTTTGCCCGGAAGCCAGGTCATCGGAGGCACCAACTCGGGTGAAAATTCGGTCCACAATTCCAATGTTAGCTTCTTTTGCCGGAACAAAGCTTCCAATCTGGGCCATCAGTACAATCAGAGCTGTCTGCCGCATATAAGTGGACTTACCTGCCATGTTTGGTCCGGTGATAATGGAAACTCTTTGTTTTTCGTTGTCCAGAAAAGTATCATTGGAAACGAACAAATCATTGACAATCATCTTTTCTACAACCGGATGGCGTCCCTCTTTGATATCAATGACTCCTTTAACGTTGATTTTAGGACGGACAAATCCATTCCGTTCAGCAACCAGCCCCAGTGATGTAAATACATCAATACCAGCTACGGCCTTGGCTGTGCTCTGGATACGTGGGATCTCATCTGCAATCCGATCACGGATTTCACTGAAAACATTATATTCCAGACTAAAGAGCTTGTCTTCTGCGCCCAAAATAATGTCCTCCAGCTTTTTTAGTTCATCTGTAGTATACCGCTCTGCATTGGCGAGGGTCTGCTTACGAATCCAATGGGCTGGTGCCATATCTTTGTAAGAATTGGTTACCTCCAGATAATAACCAAACACTTTATTAAATTTAATGCGAAGATTTTTAATACCAGTGGCTTCCCGTTCTTTGGTTTCCAAATCGGCCAGCCAGTCTTTTCCTTCTGTTTTCGCTCTTCTTAAAATATCAATCTCTTCAAAATAACCGTCTTTAATGATTCCGCCTTCACGGACAGTGATTGGCGGTTCCTCCTCAATAGAATCCTCAATCAATTCAAAAAGGTCCTCCAGGGAATCCAGATCTTGAAATAAATTCTTTAAAATAGGGCTGTCAAAGCTCTTTAAAAGGAACTTAATATGAGGCAGCATGGACAGGGAAGATTTGAATGCAATCAAATCCCTTGGATTAGCACTTTTATAGCTAATCTTGCTCATCAGTCGTTCCAGGTCATAAATCGGATTTAAATATTCTCGAATTTCTTCTCTGGTAATGACATTTTCATTGAGTGTCTCGATCGCGTCCAAGCGGTTATTAATCTCTGTTTCCTCAATCAAAGGCTGTTCCAGAAAGCTTCGAAGAAGTCGGGCGCCCATCGCAGTCTTGGTTTTATCCAGAACCCATAGAAGGGAGCCTCTTTTCTGTTTTTCTCGCAGGGTTTCTACTAACTCCAGGTTTCTTCTGGTTGAACTGTCCAGAAGCATGAATTTGGTTGTGACGTAAGGAATCAGATGGGTTAGATGAGCCAGTGAATTTTTTTGTGTTTCATACAGATACTGTAGCACGGAGCCTGCGGCAATCACTCCAATGGAGTAATCCTTCAGCCCCAGCCCATCCAAATTTCCAACATTAAAATGCTCTTTCAAGCATCGTACACATAAATCATCATCAAAATACCAGGGTTCCAATGCAGATACCGTAATTCCCAGACGGTTTTTCAATTCCTCAATATCCACACCGGAGACATAAAAGGAATCATTGCAGATAATTTCCGTAGGAGAAAATTTATTAATTTCATCCAGCAGCTTTCGCTCTGTATCTAATTCGGTTACATAGTAATCACCAGTGGTAATATCTACAATGGAAATTCCGTATGCGTTGGTGGTATAGATAATGCTCATAAGGTAGTTGTTTTTTGTTTCATCCAAGGCTTGTGTGCTTAAATTGGTTCCCGGTGTCACAATTCGGATGACATCACGTTTTACAATGCCTTTTGCCTCCTTAGGATCCTCCACCTGCTCACAGATTGCTACTTTATAGCCTCGGCTTACCAATTTATTTAAATAACCATCGACGGAATGATACGGCACACCACACATTGGAGCCCGCTCCTCTTGTCCGCAATTTTTTCCGGTCAAAGTAATTTCCAGTTCTTTGGTGCAAACAAGTGCATCATCAAAAAACATTTCATAAAAATCGCCTAAACGGTAAAACAAAATACAATCTTTATATTTATTTTTTATTTCCATGTATTGTTCCATCATTGGTGTTAACTGTGCCATATTTGTAATAAAACTCCTTTTCTGTTATAGTGAATTCCAGCGGTTTGTATCTAAGAAATGAACTACTTCTTCCGTTGCCGCCTGGATAATAGATTCATCATAGCCCATCATCCCTAAAAGGCGAATGGCATTCCGGGAAGTTGCACGACCTGAATGGAGGAGGTAATCAAAGGTAACATTTTCTTCTTTGATTTCTTCCTCAAAGTGATAATTATCATAATAAGCCTCCAGGATATAGGTCAGCTCAATATCGTGGGTTGCCGCAAAAATCATAGCATTTCGGAGTGCCAGATTCTTTAGTATCTGTGAAGATGCACCAATACGTTCGGCTGTATTGGTACCACGCAGCACTTCATCCACAAAGCAAAGAAGAGGAATTTCATGCCCTGATTCATCATAAATACGTTTGAGGGACTTAATTTCCACAATATAATAGCTTTCCTGAGACATGATATCGTCCCGAAGGGCCATTGAGGAATAAATTTTATAAAAATTTGCTTCATAGTTTTTGCTCAAACAGGTATTAATTGTCTGAGCAAGAATCCCATTTATTGCAATGGTCTTGATAAAGGTTGATTTACCAGAAGCATTGGAGCCTGTCAGCAAAACAGATTTTTTGGTTTCAATCGAATTCTTGACTGGATTAATAATCAAGGGATGATAAATTTCATCCGCTTTTATATGCAAATCCCGTCCCGGCGAAAGAACTGGTATGCAGTATTCTTCTTGAAACAGTGCCCGGAAAGAGGCAACTGCAATCATCGAATCCAAAAGCCCTACAATTTCAAACATACGGTTTAACTGATTCTTCTTATTGCGAAGAACCTTTACCATGGAATCAAATTTAATCAAATCCACATGGAACAGCATCCGGATATAATCTAAAATAGCATCCGCCAAAGAACCGGATATCTTTTGTGATACAACCAACTGAGAATTTCTCCGAAAACTGCGAAATTCTTTTACCAGAGAAGAAAGTTCTTTCAAATAATCTTCCATTTCCGGTATTGAAAGTGCTGAAATATTTTGAATCTGATATATGCTACGAAGAATATAGGAGATTACATTAAAATAGATTTCGATCTGAGCCTTTCTCCGATAGTAAGTAAAAATATTGAAAATGACAAACCCCACAATCAGAAACCAGCACCAATTCCCTAATGCTGGAATGGCTAAGCTGATAAGAGCGAGAATCAGACCGATAACTGAAAAATAATGCCAGTATGGCTTATGTGGAGTAATGGAGTCCACTCGATTTACATATTCATAAAAAGAAATGTCTTTTAATTTTCCCATTTTCATCAGGGATTTTTGAAGAGAAACCCTTTCCCTTTCATGGGTTTGAAAAAAAGATACCAGGCGGTTTCGTTCTTCCAGTGTTTCCTTAGTAAACTGAAGCTTTCGCAGGAGTGAATAAAGATACTCTTCTCCAAGGGAGCTTTCCGTATGATTTAAGAGCATAAAAACCTGATCCATATCCAAATCATTCCAGGTAATATCATCGACATCAACAGAAGCCTCTTTCTGCATTTCGTAATACTTTCCAATCGAAATCAGTTTATCATAAGTATATTCCTGTAAAGGAACTTGACCCCATCCGGCCTCAATCTTACGAAGTAGTTTTGCTTCCTCGTTTTTTCTGTCCCATATTGATTTTATGTATAAAAGCAGAATGACTGCTACAATCCCCATAATATATCCCATTTTTGGCTCCTATCTGCTCGTTTTAAACTCATTTTTATTCTCGTGCGATTTCACTAACGAATTAATATTATCATTTAATGTAATTAAAATCAAATAAATCCTGTTTAAAATTCGTTCATTCAGTCAAATGAGTTACTAGTTACTCCACCCGTAATTGCTGTCTTGGGAGTTAGGTGAGAAAATGGGTGAGGATGGAACCCGTACGCTGGATGAGGGGCAATGGAAAGGACGCAGAAAAGAGACTTGGTGGTGGAAAACACTCCAGTTCCGCAGGTTAAGGGGTTCTAAGACGAATCCGCTAGACAGTGGCTCTTTACGGGTCGAGCTCGATGGACATCCTTGTCCACTC
>JAVBLX010000200.1:0-6599 GCA_031553075.1 Acetivibrio sp. | reverse complement strand
GCCTCGATTGAAGCGGCAAGAGCTGGTGAGGCGGGCAAAGGCTTTGCAGTTGTAGCAGGAGAAATCGGAAGTCTGGCCGTGCAGAGTGATAAGGCCACAAAGGATACGTCAATTCTGATTGAAAGATGTATGAGTGTAGCTAGGGTTGGAGCTGCTTCTGTGGAAGAAACAGCCAAGACACTGGAACGGATTGTGGAAAGTACAAGGTCAGTTGGCAGCTTAGTGAATGATATTTCTCAGGCTTCAGAAGCACAGGCACAGGCTCTGGAAGAAGTAGTAACTGGTATCAATCAGATGTCGATGGTTATCCAATCCAATTCAGCCATTTCTGAGGAAAGTGCTGCTGCATCGGAAGAGCTTAATTCACAGGCAGATGTATTATCTCAGACGGTAGGTAATTTCAAACTGAAAAGTTATAAAAGGTAAGAGGTTAACAAATAATAAGTAAAAAATTTCCTGACGTGAATAGTCGGGAAATTTTTTTGTTTTTGTGGTAGTTTTCAGGGAAATGTCTTCCAATTTTTAAAATTATTTGTTAAAATATAAGCAGACAGAACTTTTGGAAGATTAAGCTTGAAATAATTTTTTCAACAGCAAGTTTGTGCCGCTGGAGTGGCACGACTGGAAGGGTGAAAGCGATGCACTTTCAATCCTTTGATTTGTACGCCTGCTGAAGTGGGCAGATAGGAGATTGACATGGAAGCTATAAAAGTAGGTTATATTGGAGCCGGTAATATTTCGGCAGTTATGGCAAATACAATTAATAAAATGGAGACAGCGGTCAATTATTGTGTAGCAGCCAGAGACTTGAAAAGAGCGGAGGAGTTTAAGAATCAGTATGGTTTTGAAAAGGCATATGGTTCTTATGAAGAAATGCTGGAAGATAAAGAAGTAGAGCTGATTTATGTAGCAACTCCACATTCTCATCATGCAGAGCATATAAAGATGTGTATCAACCATGGAAAAGCGGTTCTCTGTGAAAAAGCTTTTACGGCAAATGCGAAAGAAGCAGAAGAAGTTTTGAATCTGGCAAAAGAAAAGAAGGTCCTGGTATCAGAAGCCATCTGGACCAGATATATGCCTTCCAGACAGATGATTTCAGATTTAATAGAGAAAGGAACGATCGGAGACGTCATTTACCTCACTGCCAATTTGGGATACAAGATTGAACAGGTAAAGCGCCTTACAGACCCTGCGCTGGCAGGCGGGGCTCTTTTGGATGTAGGAGTTTATACCATTAATTTTGCCAGAATGGTTCTGGGCAATGAGCTGGAGAAAATAGAATCCACCGTGACTTATACGGAATCAGGGGTGGACAGGTTAAACAGTCTGAACCTTACCTTTAAAAATAATCGAGTGGGTATGCTTTCCAGTACCATGAGCTGCAATACAAATCGAGAAGGGATTATTTATGGAACCGATGGATATCTGGTCATTGAAAATATTAACAATCCTGCCAGTATTTCTGTATATGATGGATCTTATCAGTTGAAAGAGAAAATTATGGTTCCACCCCAGATTAGCGGTTATGAGTACGAAGTAGAGGCTGCGGTGCGGGCAATTCGTCAGGGAGAGTTGGAATGCTTGGAGATGCCTCATGAAGAAATCATTGCTGTTATGAAAATTATGGATGCGTGTAGAAATGATTGGGGGATTGTATATCCCTTTGAGAAATAAGTCTGTTATAAGCAGATAGCTTTGCTGCGGACAGGAAAAGAAGGAGAAGTTATGAGCAAATTGTTTTTTTCGGCTATTTACTTGTTCATCGCGGTGATTGTATTCATCTATGCTCGTAAAGCTGCTAACAACGAAAAAAAACTGGGCCGATTTATGGCAAGAGTGCTATATCTTGGGTTTGGCGTGATTATTTCCTATTATTTGACCTTGATTTCAAATAATTATTTTGTTATGTCCTTAGGAAATACAGGCGTATTTTTTTTACTGGATTGGTTATTGTTTTTTTTGTTTGAGTTTACCTTTTCCTTTACCGGACAAAAAAGCAATATTGAAATACCAAAGAAATTATTAGTGGTTTTTTTGCTGGCAGACAGTATTGCCCTGCTTGTGAATCCATTTCACGAAATCTCCATTACCTATGACCGGCTTCATATAAATCAGGATATCTATCTTATCTATCGTCCGATGCCGCCTTATTATATTCATCTGGCCCTGTGCTATATTATGTTTTTGCTGATTCTGATTATGCTGTTTCGAAAAGCCATATCAATTCCCAAAGCATACCGGTCAAAATATAGTTTGTTGAATTTGTCGCTGATTGTTGTGGTGGGAATCAATGCCGCTTTTTTATTTACCGGATGGTACATTGACATTTCAATTATTTCCTATGGAGTCATTTCTTGTGTCATTTATTTTGTATCCTTTGACTATAAGCCGACTTCTCTCCTTAACAGCACCAGGGCAATTATTGTTGAAGGTATGAATAATCCGGTGGTTTTGTTTGATTATGAAGGGAAATTTACGATATGTAATCAGCAGGCGAAGAAAGTGTTTGGGTTTACCGTGGAGGATGAAGGGGAAAAGACACTAAAAACTTTTATGGAAGAAAATCAGATTAATGATTTTATCAAGGTTCCCAAAAGAAGTCGCTTTGAAACAAAAATCCAAAGAAATGGGCAATTGCTATGGTACCATGTAAACTTTACCAATTTAAGTGACAACAGCGGGAGATATCTGGGCGGGTTATTTGTATTCACCGATATTACGGAACAGAAGCAGACCCATTTTGAACTGGAATACCTGGCAGATCATGATCACCTGACAGGCGCATATAACCGAAATTATTTTTCAAAGATTTACGATACCTATGAACGGATGCATTCGTTGGGAATTGTTCTTTGGAATGTGAACAGCTTAAAGCTTATTAATGAGTTTTATGGAAATGTAACCGGTGATCAGGTGATTAGCAATGTGGCAAACTACATAAAGGCGGGTTTAAGGGAAGAGGATATTTTGATTCGGCTGGAAGGAGATGAACTTCTGGCATTATTACCTAACATAGAAGAAAAAAATGCAGTTAAGCTTATGAAGGAAATCAGAGCCAATATTTTGAAGAATGAAAATAATCAATTGGAGGTTTCCGCAGAGTTTGGTGTTGCAATGAAAGAAACGGAGGGAACCCGGATAGAGGATTGTCTAATTCAGGCCAGAAATAGCATGTTCCAGAAAAAGATGATGAGTAGCAGCAGTATCCGTAGTTCAATAATAGAATCTTTAAAAAAATCACTTAGTCAAAGTGATTATGAGACAGAGGAGCATGCAGAACGGACCAAGAAACTGGCTCTCCGTCTGGCGGATAAATTGGGTCTGAGTGATCGAGAAAAAAGCGAGCTGGCATTGCTTTCCATTTTACATGATATTGGTAAGATCGCCATCCCTGAACGTATTTTACTCAAACCAAACAAACTTTCCGTTGAAGAATGGGATATTATGAAAACGCATGTTTCCAAGGGATATGAGATTGCTAAAGTAACATCTGAATTGGAAACGATAGCAGAGTATATACTGCATCACCATGAAAGATGGGATGGAAAGGGGTATCCGTCTAATTTGCAGCGGGATGAAATCCCTTTATTGTCACGGATTATTACAGTGGTAGATTCCTATGATGTTATGACCAATGACCGTAACTATCATAAAGCTATGTCCAAGGAAGAGGCAAAAAACGAGCTCAGGAAATGTTCCGGTACCCAGTTTGATCCGGATTTAGTGGAGGAATTCTTAGTTCTTTTAGAGGAAGAAGTATAAAAAGAAATTCTAAGGCGCACAAATACGCACCTTAGAATTTCTAAGTTTCACCTAACTGACAAGTTTGTGCCTGTATTGCCGTCACAAACTTAAGCTACGAAAAGGAGCAACCGCAAGAATGAGGTAAGGATGGAGAATGAACAGGAGAAATTAAATGGAAGAGTTAGGGCATTATATTCATGAAATGTTGGCGGATGATATTACAAAGATGGTTTTTAGTGTTCCCAGAACCAGTGAAGTACCTTACAGGAAAATTATCATCTGGAAAAAAGAAGTATATTTTCAAGTAGAGTCTTTTACTGAAAAGCAGGCATTTCATGAAAATATAGAAAAAGAACAGCTGGAAGAAAAGATAACAGAAATTCTCACAGGAATGTTTCGTCAATTGAATGGGTGGGGAAAGAGCAGAGAGTACAGCATTAAATTTTCTAAAAAAGATAAGATTTTGTTTCATGCTGGGGTGGCCAAATCAAAATTACCTCAAATGGAGCTTCATAATCGGAAAAAACAGTATTTACTGGAGGAAGGAACGATAATAGCACCTCTTGTGGACATGGGAATCTTTACCCAAGAAGGAAAAGTAGTTCATTCCATGTACGATAAATATAAGCAGATTAATCGTTTTATTGAGATAATTGATGATGTTATGGCGCGATACGAGAAAGAAGATATAAACATTGTGGACTTTGGGTGTGGAAAATCTTATCTCACCTTTATTGCCTATTATTATTTTACGGAAATCAAAAAGCGGAAGGTCAATATAACTGGTTTGGATTTAAAAGCGGATGTGATTGAAAAATGTAATGCGGCGGCTAAAAAGTATGGCTATGAGAATCTGGTCTTTCAGGTTGGTGATATTAACGGATATCAGCCCAAGGAACCGGTAGACATGGTGATTTCCCTTCATGCCTGTGATACAGCAACGGACTATGCTTTATGGAATGCGATTGAGTGGGACAGTAAAATAATTATATCAGTTCCCTGCTGTCAGCATGAGGTGGCTAAACAGTGGCACAGTGAGGAAATAGCTATTTTTGAACGGTATGGAATTGTTAAGGAACGGGTTGCTGCGGCTATGACGGATGCGGTACGGGGAAATCTGCTCACAGCCTGTGGCTATAAAACACAGCTTTTGGAATTTGTTGACTTGGCTCATACGCCCAAAAATATACTGATTCGTTGTGTTAAATCTAATATTGGAAAAGAACAGAGAAAGCAGGTTTTGGAAGAGGCAGAGGCATTGATTAGCAGTTTTCATTTAAAACCCACATTATATCAGCTTTTAGAAAAAAATGCCCGATTAAAAAGGGACATATGACATTGACGGTGTATGATATGATAGACATAAAGGATGAAGCCTAATGAAGCGGGCAGATGGGAGCAAGGATAAATGTCATACATTTTAAAAGAACCAAAAATTGATTTGCACTGTCATCTTGATGGTTCGATTCCGCCAGAGGTAATCCGGGAGCTGGCTGGAAGGAGTGGTATTCAGTTACCAGAGGATGAAAGAGAACTGAGGCAGATGTTGACTGCGCCAGATGATTGTAACAGTTTGAAGGAATACCTGAGTTGTTTTTCTATCCCGATTGATTGTCTCAAAAATAAAGAAAATTTAAAAACTGCAGTTTATCAAGTTTTGAAAAATGCAGCAAATGAAAATAATATTTACATGGAAATCCGTTTTGCACCATTGCAATCGGTGGTGCCGGGATTTTCCGTGGCACAAGTGCTGGAAGCGGCGATTGAAGGGATGAAAACCGCTGAAAAAGACTTTGGGATCTCGGCATCAATTATTGCCTGTGTAATGCGCCATGAGTCGGTGGAAAAGAATATTAAGATGCTTCAAGTGACCAGAGAATTTTTAGGACATGGAGTAGGAGCCCTGGATTTGGCTGGTAGTGAGGCTGAGTTCCCGATGAAGGTACAGGCAGAGCTGTTTCGTGAAGCAAGACGCATAGATATGCCATTTACCATTCATGCAGGTGAATGTGGCAATGTGGAAAACGTAGTAGAAGCCGTAGAACTTGGTGCCAGGAGAATCGGTCATGGAATTGCCCTGATGAAGGATATAAGAGCAAGAGAACTGGTAGCCCGTAAGGGAGCATGCCTGGAAATGTGCCCTATCAGTAACTTCCAAACCAAAGCCGTTTCTTCTCCTGAACAATATCCGATTGGTTTGTTTTTACAGGAGGGGCTTAAGGTTACCATTAATACAGATAATCGCACGGTAAGTGATACCAGCGCTGGAAAAGAATGGGAACTCTTGGAGGAAAGCTTCGGCATCCGGGGAGATGTACGAAAGCAACTGTTACTAAATGCAGTAGAGTATGCCTTTACCCAGGATGATGTGAAGCAGAAATTATTTGATATAGTAGAAAAATATGGATTTTAATAAATGGAATGTTAGCTCTGCCGTGTGACTGGGTGTTGTATCTCAGGCACATGGGGCGGAGTTTTTTATTATTTCGGTTACCTGTGATGAAATGATTATATCAATGGCGATATGATTGGAATGGAGAAAAGGAACTGTTTGCTTTCAAACCTGAAACAATTGTATTGGGATTTAGTTGACAACCGGAAGGTAGTGGAACCCGGACACGAGCCGAGGAAGGTCTGTAGGAAAAAAGGAAGTTGGGGACCTATATCGGAAGATTCTGTCTAGTGCTACGGCACCAGAGTATCTAGGACGCTGAAAATTTGCTAAAGGCGCCCCACAAAAACTGCAACTCGCACTTGGAGGGTATTGGCAATGACCGACTCTTTGATGCTCAAACAACAGCTTTTTGTGGGGCAACGCAAATTTCCACCGTCCAAGATACTCTGATACCTCC
>JAVBLX010000107.1:0-9875 GCA_031553075.1 Acetivibrio sp. | reverse complement strand
GACTCTGGGGTATTGTGGAGGGCCACTGCCCGAGACAATTCCCCGCATAGAGGCTCAATGGAGTGGGTGGAGCGTGGGCACTCGAAGGGATTTGAAAGACGCTGGTTCAGGCGTTCGAAGTCTATCCCCAGGAGCGTCCTCGCAGCCCCCAAACACAAAGTTACAATAAACACACTTAAGGGAGTCCTTGCGGCAGAAAGGTGGAAATGTTATAATTAAAAATGCGGATATTTTGAAATGGAGAATTAGATAATGAAAACAGAAAAAAAGCGTTCGTTTTTTATTGTAATGTGGTGTGTCGTACTGGTTCTGCTAAGTTTCACAATAATGAGTATGGGATATTTTATGAAGCAGATGAGTTCTGCCCAGATTCTGGAGGAATCCTTTCAGGATTTTGAAGATCACTATGCTTTTATTACGGATAAGGATGATACCTTTTTGCAATCGGTTTATGAAGAGGCTGCAAAGCAGGGAGCAGAACAGGGGATTTATGTGGAAAACATGGGACAAAATCTGGCAGTAAATTATTCGAAAGAAGATTTGATGAAGATTGCCATCTATAGTAAGGTCAAGGGAATCATTGTAGAAGCGGATGAAAGCAGTGAGATGATTGAACTTATTGATAAAAGTGTGAACGAAGGAATTCCTGTTGTGACGGTTGGTGCGGATTCTACTGGTAGCTTGCGTCAAAGCTATGTGTCCATTAGCTATTATAATTTGGGACAAAAATATGGAGAAGAGATTGGACGGGCAGTTGGGTGGAATAAGGTTGTAGTGCTGATGAAGCAGGATTTGGAAAGCAGTAATCAGAATATAATCTTTTCCGGTATCAAAGATGCATTGGATAAAAAGAGCAGCAAAAAAAATAAGTTTGTGGTTGAAGCCCAGGGAATTAGTGATTCTTCTTCTTTTGGTACACAGGAAATCATTCGGGATATTCTGCTGGATGAACAGAAAAGACCAGATATTTTGGTATGTCTGGATGAGACGAGCACCAATTGTGCCCGTTTGGCTGTAATAGATTATAATCTGGTAGGTCAGGTAAAAATCTATGGTTATTCCGACGCTAAAGATATTTTGGACGCAATTGAAAAGGATATCGTTCAGGCCACAGCCGTGGTAGGGACCGAACAGATGGGGGCCTATTGTGTGGAAGCGCTGACCGAATACCGAAATACAGGGTATGTAAATGAGTATATGCCGGTAGATGTAACAATTATTACGGCTAGCAATATAAAGGAGTACAGACCGGATGAAATCCCAACAGAAGAATAAGAAGAAAAGAAGATTTTTTTCTATAAAGATTAAGATAATCAGTGTTTTTGTATTTACATCGGTAATTATTTTATCCGTCAATATGTTTATGTTTTTAAATATCAATCAGCGGATTAAAAAGATTGACGAAATCTATATTAGCAATGTAACTCTCAATAAGCTTACAGAGGGGCTTGCTGATATCCAGAATTATATGACAGAATATCTTATGACGAAAAGTTCGGATGCGATGGGGAATTATTATCGGAGTACCCAGGATTATCTGGAGCTGTTAACAAACCTGAACAGTGCACCGACCAACAGCAATTCCAGACTGATGGAAAAGAATATTTTAAAAATGTCAGATTCCTATCTGCAGTTATCTGATGCAACGATAGATGCCATGAGAGGGCGGATGATCGAAAAATATAATGTGACCTCCAAACAGGCAACGGAACTCTTTGCATATATTAATACCTATATTTATAGTTTGAATAACGAGACCTTTAAAAATAATTCAGAGAATTACAATGTACTTCTGATTTCCCTTCAGTCATTGGAATACATCAGTAGTCTGATTCTGATTGTGGTGACAATTACCAATATTATCCTGGCAGTGGTACTTACCAGAAGCATTACCTCTCCATTAAGCCAGCTGGCCAGAACGGCAAATGAGGTTGGTGCGGGTAATTTTGATGTAAAGCGTATTGAGGTTCGTTCGGAGGATGAGGTTGGTGTGGTGGCAAAAGCCTTTAACAAGATGACTGATAGTATTCGAGAGTATATTGCTCAGATCAAAGAGAGGATGGAGCTGGAACGTTCCATGAAGGAAAAAGAGCTGATGATGGAAACTCATTTGAAGGATGCACAGTTAAAATATCTCCAGGCACAGATTAACCCTCATTTTCTTTTTAATACACTGAATGCTGGAGCTCAGCTGGCCATGATGGAAGGGGCTGATAAGACTTATCAATTTATTGGAAATATGGCGGATTTTTTTCGGTATAATATACGAAAGGATAATCAGATTTCGACTCTGCAGGATGAAATAAAGCTGGTGGATAATTACATTTATATATTAAATGTGCGGTTTTCAGGTGAAATTCATTTTAAAAAGCATATTGATGAAAAACTGGTTCATGTTTCCGTTCCCAGTATGATTCTGCAGCCGATTGTGGAGAACTGCGTCAACTATGGAATCCGCAATATTGAGCGGGAAGGTATTATTACCTTATCTGTTTATGCCCAGGAGGTTCGAACAGAAGAAAAGATAGATATGGAAATATGTGTCAGTATAAAAGATAATGGGATTGGAATAACGCAGGAAAAGATTCGCCAAATCATGAGTGGAATCATTGAGGAAAATCAGACATCCAGCGATTCTAATGGGATTGGACTTAATAATGTAATCAGTCGGCTGGAAATGTTTTATGACAAGGATAATGTCTTTGAGATTATAGGATTTGGTGAAAACAAAGGGACAGAAGTCATTATTCATATTCCGGTTGTATATGAGTTAAAGTAGCATGAGAAAAAGATACAGCATACAGATAGGAGATGGCTATGTATAAAATTATGTTGGCAGATGATGAGGGGATTGTAATTGATTCCTTAAAATTTATCATCGAAAAGAATTTTGGCAAGGAATGTACAGTGGAATTTGCCAAAACCGGCAGAAGTGTTATTGAGCTGGCAGAAAGCTTTCGTCCGGATATTGCCATTATGGATATTCAAATGCCAGGTATTAATGGTATCGAGGCGATGAAGGAAATCCGCAAAGTGAATCATACGACTATTTTTATTATTATGTCTGCCTATGATAAATTCGATTATGCTAAGGAGGCTATCAATCTTGGTGTTTTGGATTATTTAAATAAACCGGTGAGTCATGAGAAGATTGTGGAAGTTCTAAAGCGGGCCATGAATATGATTGACGAAGAGAAGAAGAAGCGGGCTAATGAGCTGATGATTCGGGAAAAAATCGAAAATGTTGTTCCGGTGATTGAAAGTGGTCTTATTTATAATGTTCTCTTGCAGGAGGGGGCCTATGAAGATACCATTCGTTATAAGGAGCTCCTGGGCATCGAAGAGAATTTTGGTTATCTTTTTGTGGTAGAATGCGGCGATAATTTGGAAGGAACTCAGCTAAGTAATACGGTCGGTGCAGGGGTTCGCATTCAATCCCGTTATAGTGAAATTCGACAGATTATAAAGGATGATACGGCTGGAGTTGTGGGTCCGATTATGGCTAATCGAATTGTGGTTTTTTCACCTGTAGAGACAAGCACCATAGATTATAACCAGCGGACACGGATAATTGAAAGATGCCGAAATCTGGTGGAAAAACTGGTCTCTCGAATTGACATTGAATTTCGGGTCGGAATCGGTACGGTAAAGGGCTGGGATAATTTGGTGGAGTCCTATAAAGAAGCGGTCAATACATTAAAAAATGTAAAGGGAGTTGTCGTTCATTATAAGGATGTGAATCTGGGGTGTGCTTATGAAGAAAATTATCCGATTGAGACAGAAAAGGCCTTGTTTGACAAAACACTGAAAGGCGATGTGAATGGAACGGTAGAAGTTGCCAAGGAATTTTTTAATTGGATGGTAGAAAGCCACAAGGAAGCAGAAATGGATATTAAGCTCAAGGTCTTGGAATTTGTTTTATGGGCAGAGCATCTTGCCTATGAAAACTCTGGAATGACTTATCACTTTCAATCCCGGACCAACTATCTTCCGACGATATTGGAGTGTCACTCCTATGACGATTTGGAACGATGGTTTATTGGAAAAGTATCCGATGCCAGCCGCAGTATTATGAAAAATATTGAAGAGCAATCCAATAGTGCAGTAGATAAGGCAAGAGCCTACATTGCCAATAACTTTCGCTTTGATATTTCCTTGGATGATGTTTCTCGGGAAGTGGACATCAGCCCATATTATTTCAGTAAGTTATTTAAAGAAGAAACAGGGGCCAATTTTATAGAGTATCTAACGGGAATTCGCATTAACAAAGCCAAAGAGCTGATAGAGAACAGCGGTTTGAGTATGAAAGAGATCTGTACGGAAGTAGGATATCAGGATCCAAATTATTTTAGTCGGATATTTAAGAAAAATGTGGGGGTCACACCAACGGAGTATAAGGAGGGGTTGTAATATGAAGAAAGTCAGTCTTTTCTTGAGAATGGCGATTGGGGGAATGTTAGGTTTATTATGTCTGTCGGGATGTTCGCAGGAGATTGAATTGCCACCGGAGGAGAAGACGGTTGCAGAATCCAAAATTCAGATTGGACTTACCTTTGACTCTTTTATCATAGAACGCTGGCAAAGAGACCGTGATGTTTTTGTTTCTACAGCAAAACAGCTGGGAGCAGAGGTAAACATTCAAAATGCCAATGGCAGTGTAGAAGAGCAGATTTCTCAGATTGAATATTTTATTGATAAAAAAGTGGACGTTATTGTAATTGTTGCCGTAGATTCCAATGGTCTGGAAGAAGCAATCCAAAGTGCTAAAAAAGCTGGAATCAAGGTGGTTGCTTATGACCGTCTCATTATGAACTCCAATGTAGACCTGTATATATCCTTTGACAACGAAGAAGTAGGACGTCATATGGCAGAAGCTTTTATCAAAACGATCCCGGAAGATGGGAAAGTGGTCATGATTAACGGCCCAACAACCGATAATAATGTTGCCTGTGTAGACAAAGGCTTTGAAGAACGGATCAAAGAAACCAATATTGAAATTGTTGATACTATCTTTTGTGAAGGCTGGAGGAGTGAAAAAGCCTTTGACTATGTCAACGACAACCTGGAGACCATCCGCAATATTCAAGGTATCATGTGTGGTAATGATAGTCTGGCTGGTTTGGCTATTCGAGCGTTATCCGAGCGTCGCCTTGCTGGAGAAATCATGGTGGTAGGTCAGGATGCTGATTTGGATGCTTGCCAAAGGGTGGTAGAAGGAACCCAATTGATTACCGTCTTCAAGCCCATAGAAAAACTGGCCCAGACTGCGGCAGAATATGCTGTCTGGCTGACAGGGGAAGACGGAAAGGACTTGACGAAAGCCGGTAAAGAAGAAAGAAAATCAGATGTCAGTGAACCAACTGCCAATCATGAGAAAGATGTTTATATCTCAGAACAGGTGGAAGAATCTGGAGATTCGTTTGAAAAACTGGCAGAAAGGTTTGGTACAGAAACAGCAAATGATGGGAAATATGATGTACCATATATAAAAGTGTCCACCATCCCAGTAAACAAAGAGAATATTGATAAAGTAATTATTGAAAGTGGTTTTCATTTAAAAGAGGATGTCTATCTAAATGTCCCATCAATTTTGAAGTAAATATATGAACGATTGATGAACACCAAATGAACAAAAATTACAATAGGATAAAATTGTGAATTAAAAAAGTAGAAACAAAAATGTGCTATTAAAAAGTCCAGTCCATTTATTTCTTTCAAAAAAGTACTGTTTAATCGCAAACATGTACTATTGGGTATCCAGGCTTTCATGTGCTATACTTACGTTGTAACAAAGAAACAATAAAAAATTATTTTCAGGGAGGGTTTTTTTCATGAAAAAGAAGTTACTTAGCTTGTTACTCGGAGTAGCAATGGTATCATCCTTGCTTGTAGGATGTGGTGGATCAACCAGCAGCAAAAACTTAGTTGGTGTTGCAATGCCTACAAAAGACTTACAGAGATGGAACCAAGATGGTTCTAACATGGAAAAACAGTTAAAAGACGCTGGATACGAAGTAGATTTACAGTATGCAGGAAATGACGTAGCAACTCAGGTTTCTCAGATTGAAAACATGATTGCTAACGGATGTAAAGTATTAGTTATCGCTTCTATCGATGGTGATTCTTTAGGAACTGTTTTATCACAGGCTAAAGAAAAAGGTGTTACTGTTATCGCTTATGACCGTTTGATCATGAACTCAGATGCTGTTTCTTACTACGCAACATTTGATAACTACATGGTTGGTACAAAACAGGGCGAGTACATTGTAGATGCATTGGATCTTAACAATGCAGCAGGTCCTTTCAACATGGAAATCTTTACTGGTGACCCAGGTGACAACAATGCGAAATTCTTCTATGGCGGTGCTATGGATGTTCTTCAGCCATTCGTTGATTCTGGTAAATTAGTAGTTCAGTCCGGACAGGTAGATTTTGCTACTGTAGCAACCGCTTCTTGGTCAACTGAAAATGCACAGTCTAGAATGGAAAACATCATTTCTTCTTACTATGCAGGTGGAACACAGATCGACGTTGTTCTTTGCTCTAATGACTCTACAGCACTTGGTGTTGAAAATGCATTAGACAGCGCTTACAATGGTGCATGGCCAGTTGTTACAGGTCAGGATTGTGACGTTCCTAACGTTAAGAACATGTTAAATGACAAACAGTCTATGTCTATCTTCAAAGATACACGTGAATTGGCAAAACAGGTTGTTAGCATGGTAGATGCAGTTATGAAGGGCGGAAAAGCTACTGTTAACGATACATCAACCTATGACAATGGTAAAGGTGTTGTTCCAAGTTTCCTTTGCGAACCAGTATTTGCTGACAAAAACAACTACAAAGAATTGTTAATTGATTCTGGATACTATACCGAAGATCAGTTAAAATAATAGTTTATAGTAAATTAATATAGGCGGGTATTTAACCCGCCTATTTACTCGAAAAGATATAGGAGGGAATTTAGATTGGCGAACATTATATTAGAAATGAAAAATATTACCAACACTTTCCCCGGCGTCAAGGCATTGGATAACGTGAATCTTAAGGTAGAGGAAGGCGAAATTCACGCTCTGGTTGGTGAGAATGGTGCTGGAAAGTCTACCCTTATGAATGTATTAAGCGGTATTTATCCATATGGTTCATACGAAGGTGACATTATTTACCACGGAAGCGTATGCCAATTTGCCAAGATTAAAGATAGTGAAGAAAAAGGTATCGTAATTATTCATCAGGAGTTAGCACTTGTTCCTTATATGACAATCGGCGAGAATATGTTCTTAGGGAATGAAAGAGGAAGTAGTCTGGCGATTGACTGGAATGAAACCTATGGTAAGGCAGACGAATATTTAAGAACCGTAGGACTTACGGAGTCTTCCAAAACCTACGTAAAAGATATTGGAGTTGGAAAGCAGCAGTTAGTAGAAATTGCAAAAGCATTGGCGAAGAATGCAAAATTGTTGATTCTGGATGAGCCGACCGCATCCTTGAATGAATCAGATTCCAAAGCACTTTTGGATTTGCTTCTTAAATTCAAGAAAAACGGCATGACATCTATCATCATTTCACATAAATTAAATGAAATCTCTTATGTAGCTGATAAAATCACGGTTGTCCGTGACGGCTCCACAATTGAAACTTTGGATAAGAAGAAAGACGACATTAACGAGCAGAGAATTATCAAGGGAATGGTAGGACGTGATCTTACCGATCGTTTCCCTAAGAGAACTTCTAAGAAGCTTGGTGACGTGCTTTTAAATGTAAAGGATTGGTCCGTTCATCATCCGATTTTTACAGAGCGCAAGCTGGTAGATAATGTATCAATTAATGTACGCAGAGGCGAAGTGGTTGGGATTTCAGGCTTAATGGGAGCAGGTAGAACCGAGCTTGCCATGAGTGTATTTGGTAAAAGCTTTGGAAGTAATATTTCTGGAGAGCTGACCATTAACGGCGAAAAGGTTGAACTTAAAAATGTACAGGATGCCATTGATCATAAGCTTGCTTATGTAACAGAAGACCGTAAAGGAAATGGACTTATCTTGTCGAATCCAATTCGTATTAATACCTCTTTGGCAAACCTGAAGGGTGTAAGTAAAAATCATGTAATTGATAAAGATTTGGAATATCAGGTAGCTGTAGAGTATAAGGGTAAGTTAAACACCAAGTGTCCGACCGTAGAACAGAATGTTGGTAACTTAAGTGGTGGTAACCAGCAGAAGGTATTGCTGGCAAAATGGATGTTTGCAGACCCGGATGTATTAATCCTGGACGAACCGACACGTGGTATTGATGTTGGTGCAAAATATGAAATTTACTGTATTATTAATGACTTGGTAGCTGCCGGAAAATCGGTAATTATGATTTCATCTGAGTTGCCGGAAATTTTAGGTATGTGCGACCGTATCTACATTATGAATGAAGGTAAGATGGTTGGCGAATTACCAGTCGAAGAGGCAAGCCAGGAAATTATTATGGCACATATTTTGAATTCAAGTAAAGGAGAGTAAACCATGACGGCGAATGCGAAAAGTGTATTAACGAAAAACGCGATGATTATCGTAACGGTTTTAGTAATCTTATTATTTACAATTGGAACAGGTGGCAAGATGCTTCTGCCACAGAACGTAAACAACTTAATTGCTCAGAATGCATATGTATTTATTCTGGCAACTGGTATGTTACTTTGTATCTTAACTGGAGGTAACATCGACCTTTCTGTAGGTTCCGTTGTTTGTCTGGTTGGTGCTATTGGTGCAACTTTAATGGTAACCAAAGATGTTCCGATTGCACTGGCAATTCCAGTGATGATTTTAGTTGGTTTAGCAATTGGTGTATGGCAGGCATTCTGGATTGCTTATATGAGAATCCCACCCTTTATCGTAACCCTTGCTGGTATGCTTGTATGGCGAGGCTTGGCAAACGTTATTTTGGAAGGTCTGACAATCGCTCCACTTCCAGATGCTTATCTTGCAATGTTCAACAGTTATGTTCCTGATTTCTTTGGTGGAAACGGTGTTAACATTACCTGTATTTTAATAGCTGTAATTATCTGTGTTGGATTTGTAGCATTACAGTTTAAGAGTCGTGCGGACAAAGTGAAAAAAGGCTATGAAACAGAAAAAATGGGTACTATGATTGCAAAAATAGTTATCATTTGTGCAGTGGTTCTGGCTTTCATGATTGGTCTTTCACAGTACAAGGGTATTCCAGTAATCTTAATCTGGGTAGCAGTAATTGTATTGATTTATACATACATTACTTCTAAAACTACATTTGGCCGTCACTTCTACGCAGTAGGTGGTAACGAAAAGGCAACTAAGTTATCTGGTATCAATACGGATAAAGTTTACTTTGCAGCTTATGTAAATATGTCATTCCTGGCTTCTATCGCAGCAATGGTTGTTATGGCCCGTTTGAATTCCGCAAACCCAACTGCTGGTACTAACTATGAGTTAGATGCGATTGGATCATGTTTCATCGGTGGAGCTTCTGCTTACGGTGGAATTGGTACTACAACTGGAGTCGTAGTTGGAGCTATCCTGATGGGTGTTCTCAACTTAGGTATGTCTATCATGGGTGTGGATGCTAACTGGCAGAAGGTTGTAAAAGGGCTTGTATTATTATTTGCAGTTATCTTTGATGTAATGTCTAAGAAGAAACAGTAATAATAAATAAATAGAAATAAAGATATTATGCGGCGTATGAGGATGCTCATAAAGATTGATTTATTGTTTTCTGACGATAAAATCAGATTGATTTAAATAGAAGCAAGTGTAAACAGTAGGAATTTTAACTGAAAATTCCTACTGTTTTTTGTGCTTTTTCCAATAGTAATAATAGAAGGAATTTGATAATATTAACGCAAGGAAACTAAA
>JAVBLX010000081.1:0-33121 GCA_031553075.1 Acetivibrio sp. | reverse complement strand
AGTACAACATTCCAATGTACTAAAGTGCGAGTTATAGTTTTTGTGGGGGTGCCCTTAGCAAATTTTTAAAGTCTTAGTTCTTTCGGTGCTTCTACGCTAGCCAGAAATCTTTCGCATGCGAGCCGTTTTCCAAGGAAGCCGCTCCGGGGAGGCACTCATCCACCCGCTCTTTCGGCGTTCGCAGCCTATATCTCAGGAGCGTCCCCTCACCCCCTAAACACAAAGTTGCATTCACAATCCTTTATTTCCTAATTTTACCAGCTTAATTTTGTCCTATTAAATGATTGATTTTTACATTGTTTCTAATTACATATCATGGTAAATTAAATACATAAAGAAAACATAACCAACTAGAATTTTTTACATAATTGTTTTCGTTGTATAGTGCCCCTCTCATGCGGCAGATAAGATCCCCCTCTTCTTATCTGCCATATAAATTTCTTCCTCAAAAAAGACGGTATGGATTCTGTACAAGAATTCATACCGTCTTTTAATATCATCACAATATTGTTACTTCTTATCTATCATTCTTTCCCATTACCGCACTCCGCTGGTGGTTCAATCGGATATTTTCCAGAAAAGCAGGCTTCACAATAATTTGTATCGCCGTCAACCAACTCATTTAGCCGTTCCCCATCCAGATAACCTAATGAATCCGCACCCAGCATCTCACATATCTGGTCAATGGTATTATTGGCAGCAATCAACTGGTCACAGGAAGGTACATCTGTCCCAAAATAACAGGGAAACAAAAATGGTGGTGAACTGATTCTTACATGAACCTCGGTTGCTCCCGCATTTTTAAGCATTCTTACAATTCGTTCACTGGTGGTTCCCCGAACAATAGAATCATCAATCATAACCACCCTTTTTCCTCTGACTACTTCTTTTAATACATTTAATTTGATTTTAACAGCGGATTCCCGAACGGACTGCTTCGGTTTAATAAAGGTCCGCCCAATATAACTGTTTTTGATAAAGGCCATTCCATAAGGAATCCCCGATTCCAAAGCAAATCCCATGGCGGCCACATTTCCTGAATCTGGAACCCCAACCACCACATCTGCTTCTACTGGATGCATCTGCGCCAGAATTTTCCCTGCCATGATTCTGGAATTGTAAACACTAACGCCATCTACATAGCTATCTGGTCTGGCAAAATAGATATATTCAAAAATACATTTTGCACTTTTAGGCTGGCATAAGGAGGTGTCGGAGTGAATTCCGTCTTTATCAATTGTTACGATTTCTCCGGGAAGGACATCTCTGATAAACTCAGCATCTACCGCATCCAGAGCACAGGTCTCTGATGATAGGAAATAGGTGTTGTCTCTTCTTCCAATGCAAAGCGGACGAAAACCAAATGGATCCCGGCAGCCCATTAATTTTCTTGGACTCATAACAACCAATGAATAGGCTCCTTTTAAACTTTCCATTGCCTTTTTAATGGCTCCTTCCACGTTTTTTGTTTCCAATCGCTGTCTGGCTACCATATATGCAATTACTTCTGAATCAATCGTAGTCTGGAAAATCGCTCCGGTCTCGGATAATTTTTGTCTCAGCTCAGCAGCATTGGTCAGATTTCCATTGTGGGCCATCCCCAGTGTCCCTTTTATGTAATTAATAACCAGCGGCTGGGTATTCTCTGCGCAGCTGGCTCCTGCTGTGGAATAACGAACATGTCCCACACCAATGTTTCCGCCTAATTTCTCTATATTGTTCTCATCAAACACTTCATTTACCAGGCCCATTCCTTTTAAAGAAACTACCTTTCCCTTTGGTCCTTCCGTATCACTTACGGCAATTCCGCAGCTCTCCTGGCCTCTGTGCTGTAAAGCAAATAACCCATAATAAATCGAGGAAGTAACGTCCTCATGTTCTAACGAATATGCGCCGAAAACGCCACATTCTTCATGAAGTTCTCCATCAATATACTCACTTACCCTGTTGTTCATTGGTACTCCTATCTGCGCACTAGGCGCATTTTGATTGATTAACCGATGCTCTTTTTATTATAAACGTCGAAGTTTGTTTGACAATAGATTTATTTATTAAATTTTCTTATTAAATTTTGCATTCTAATTAATAACAGCCAATGGGGTGTCCGACAAAATCATTCCCTGGCGGATTTTCAGCTCTAATATACGCCGCACACTCTGGTTTATTTGTTCTTCCGAAAGCTTTCCCGTGTAAATGGCTTCCAGTACGGACTGATATGCTGCCTCAAGATCCTGTGGCATCAGGACAATATCTACTCCCGCCGTAATTGCTTTTAGCGCAGCTTCCTCCGGTTTATACTTGTCTGTAATAGCCTTCATATCCATGGCATCGGTAATGATAATTCCCTGAAATCCCAGCTCTGTCCGAAGGATTTCGTGAAGTACCAAATCGTTCATCGAAGCCGGTATGGTGTTACCAGTCACTCTGCCCAAAGACGCATGGGAAACCAGTATCATCTGGGCTCCGGCCTTAATGCCTGCCTCAAATGGCACAAAATTAATCTCTCGAAGCTCATTGATGCTGGCATCAATATTGGTAGAGCTGTCATGAGAATCGCCTTCCACACCTCCTGATCCTGGGAAATGCTTTAATGTTGCAATCACATTCTCACTCATCAAACCACTTACCGCCTGCTTTACCATCTTGGCAACCTTTTTGGGGTCACTTCCAAAGGAACGGTCACCAATCTCCGTATTTCCTTCATTCGTAATCACGTCAGTCACTGGTGCAAAGTCCAGATTAAAGCCCAGCTCATGTATCTCTCTCCCAATGGTGGCACCCATATTATAGGTGTATTCCTCATCCTCCATGGCGCCAACTTCTTTCATGGAAGGAAATGCTGTTGTTCGCATATTGGTATTATTTCCAATCCGGGCGACGGTTCCGCCTTCCTCATCCACCGCTATGAATAAAGGAACTTTAGACACTTCCTGAAGATTTTGAATAAACTCTTTTGTCTGGTCAATGGTCTCAATATTTCTTCCAAAGAAAATGACGCCGCCTACTTTGTATTGCACCAGGCTCTTTTTCATCTCCTCTGTGAATTTTGTATGCTCATAATAACTTCCCTGGGTTTTGTCCAGCGCTTCAAAGTTTACCAGAAACATCTGACCTACTTTTTCCTCCAGAGTCATATTTCCGATAATGCTTTCCACCATCCCTGCAATCTCAGCCTGGTTCGATACCACATAGGACGCTGGAGCCTCTGGTGTCGGTTCCGGGGTTGGACTTGGGGAAGGCATCACAGTAGGGTCTGGGGTCACGGTTGCCTCCGGTGTCGGTGATGGTACCGGAGATGGCTCAACTCCCTTCGTTTCACTTGGCTTCAATCCACAGCCACTCATTATAATGCTGATTCCCAAAATAAGTGCTATCATTTTTCTATAATTCATCTTTGCTCTCCTCTGCATCCATTCATCAGCACACGAAAAGTCTTTCACTTGCTCCTATCAGCATGTGCTTAAATCATGGAGTGAATGGCTCTTTTCACTTGCTCCCCACTCAGTGTTTCTACTCTTATGCAAAATCTTGCTCAGGTTATACTGGAATGTTTACTTCCTGCTCCTGAACATTAGCTTATTATAGCACTTTTCCTCTCAAATGCAACCCTTGCATTCATCACCTATTCGTAAATAGGAAATTGTGGAAACCCTTCCTATGGCAGGCGTTGTTCAGATTCTTGCTTGTGGTGAACTTAATTCATTCCTTTCCACTACCATTCTAATTGTCCTACATGCAGTAATAAGTACTGCATGTAGGACAATAAATAAAAACCTACTAACCACGAGATGCGTTAGTAGGTTTTTATCGAATAAATCATGCCGCATTTAAATCTCTCTTCTCAAAACACCTAAAAGTGATAACCATCGTCACTACTAACAGCAAAAGAGAAAGTAAAATATAAGCAACATTCATATGACTCTCCAGCAAATCAACCGACGGAAAATATTTAAACGGAGAAAAAATTCTTAAAATCCCAGGGTTCTCAAGCATATCAACAACAACCCCAACAGCAAAGGTAAGGAGAATCGTGCGGGTAGAATATCGGCTTGCCTTTTCAGCCTCCTTCACTGCTGCTGAATACATCGCCGAAGCTCCAAAAAAGATCAGGCCGCTTAAATAAATTGCCACTGAAAATAGCAACATCTGTCTGTTCAAATCACTTTCTACATCCAGCACCGCTACGGCTAATATAGAAAATATATAATTAAACAAACAGAAAGCCGTATAATAAATCAATCCCGATACCAGCTTCATCCCCAGAATAAATGAGCGGGAACGAGGCTTTGTAAACACAAATTCGTAGGTCTTATCTATGGCTTCTCGCGACACCGCATTTCCACCAAGATATCCACCATAGATGGCTGCACATAGAATCGAAAAAAAGGACAAAATACCATAATATCCACCTAAGGTAGTAAGATCCAGCCCTACACTCCCCATCAATGCCATAACCATCCGCGGCATGGAAGCCACCAGGTCTTTCACCGCATCTCCGCCAGCGCTGATTCCAGTAAACTTCGTTATTCCGGCAAAGACTAAAACAAATAGCCCCAACAGCCAAAACAGAAACGGTTTTAATCCCGCTTTTAACTCTCTTTTTAAAATATTCATATCCTCTCGCCTCCCCTAAACTGCATGCACATCGCTCTTAACATATTTCATACAGGCGATGCCAATTAAAAGTATTGCCACACAAATAGCAAACAGCCCATATTTCACATCATAGCTGCCTGTTTGAAAAACAGGTACGGGCTCAAAATACTTAAACGGCGCAATATAGCGAATAGCCTCTTCATCCAGAATACTGTGAAGTGAAGTGAGGATAAAAGCGCCAAAACCAACAGCCAGCGCAGCACCAGAAACGGAACGGATCTTTTTCAGGAAAACGCCTCCGAATGTGGCTACACCAAGAAAGAAAAACTGCGTCAAAAACATTCCTGCACCGGCCAGAAACACCCTTCCCAATTCAGTGGAGCTTCCCTCTTCCCGGCTATATAACAACACAAGTAGGAGAATATAAACTGCATTTGTTAACAAAAGGCATAAAAAACAAGAAGCGAACTTTGCCCAGAACAACTCCATCCGACTTTTCGGTTTGGTAAAGAGAAAGTCCATGCTTTTGGAACGCTTTTCTCGTGCAAATGCCGAAAAACCAAGGGTACATGCCATAATCGCCCCCATTAGAGAAAGATAAATAAAGGAAAAACCATAAAACCCGCCAAAACTGAACATATTATCAACAGAAGTGCCCAGAAAAGCGGCTGAAAATTCCGGTGGAAATCCCTTCAGTACCTCCACCAGCTCATCTTTCTTTCCTGCATAAACCGGAAATACAATTACCATCAGTAAAATCAGGCACAATGCCAGAGACACAGTCCAAGAAACTGCATCCTTTCTCTGTGCCTTAATCTCAAATTTAAATACATTCACGAAAAGACACCCCCTCAGTCCACATAATAATGGAGAAATATTTCTTCCAGTGTTGGTTCCACGATATCCACATTCTTTAACGGACTTTGGTTCAAAGCCGCCAATAAACGGTTACAATCCCCATTATAAAGAAAGCTTACCCGGCTGCCATCGGTTTCCACCTTGGTAGCTCCCTCCAGTAAGAACTGCTTTGCCGCCGTCCCATCTGCCACCACAAAGCTAACCCGCTTATAGGTACTCTGCTGCAAATCGGCAATTTTCTGTTTACTGATAATTCGCCCTTCCTTGATAATGGCAACCTTATCGCAAATCCGTTGAACCTCACTTAAAATGTGGGAAGAAAATAATACAGTAGCACCGTTTTTATTTTCCTTTTCAATCAATTCAAAAAAAGTTCTCTGCATCAGCGGGTCTAGTCCGCTGGTGGGTTCATCCAGTATAATCAATTTGGGAGAATGTAGAAGACCCTGAATAATTCCCACTTTTTTCTTATTTCCCAAACTCATATCTTCAATTTTCTTATTTAAATCAAGCTCTAATATTCCTGCCAATTCCTTGATTTTCGCTGTACAGTCCTTTTTATAAAAACTGGCCGAATACTTAAGTAAGTCCATGGCTTTCATATTATCATAATAAAACACTTCACTGGGAAGATATCCCACCTGTGCAAGTATCTTCTCTTTTTCCTTCTCACAATCCAGTCCAAAAATATATGCATCTCCACTGGTTTTATGAATCAGAGATAACAACGTCCGGATGGTAGTGGATTTACCTGCACCATTTGGTCCGATAAACCCATATATCTCTCCTTCTGCCACTTCCAAGTTCACATCAATAATTCCCCTTGCCTTACCATAAGATTTGGTCAGCTTTCTGGTTTCAATTACATTACTCATTTAAAAATTCCTCCTTATAAGCAATTTGCTTGAATAAATCAATCCACCTGTGATAATGCTCCATCAATGCTTCAAAGTTATCTTTCTTTCCGCTGCGCTGGTGCTCATGAAGGCATCCCTCTGCCATCCACATAAGCATTTGCAGTATTTCCTGTGGATTTACGTTTTCTTTAAATTTGTGTAAATCAATTTTGTTAAAATATGCCGGGAAAATGGTTGCTTCCGTATCTCTCACCTCTTTATTCATGTCTTCCGATACCTCTTCCTTCTCGGAAAAGAAAGCCCGAATTACAAAGTCCATCATGTGAGGATTCCTGACCAATATCTGGTACTTTTTTATCAAAGCATACTCATACAATTCAAAGAAATCCTGAATTTCTCCAAAATGGTCATCTAACACACTCTGCTTTAACTGCTCCTCAGCATACTGAAATAAATAAAGATATAGTGACTTTTTATTGTGAAAGTAATAAAACAGCAGACCTTTTGAAATATCCGCCTTGGCAGCAATCAAATCCGTTGATGCCCGCTTATAATCATTATTACCAAACACCTCAAAACCAGCATTGATGATTCTGAGACGTTTCTCTTCAGGGAGTTCAAAAAATTGTTCATTCATAAAGCGTTCTCCTTTCTGACTAATCGGTCAAACCATTCTAGTCAAACCAGTCAGGTCAATTTTCTTTATTTTAACTCTTTGACTGGATTTTACAACCCCCTCTGTTAAATATTTTTTCCAGTTAGAAAAGAAAAAAGATACCCTATAAGTCAATCACAGTTGGTCCCATCTGCACGTCCCTGAACGTGTATCATGATGGGGGAATGAACTTTTCTCCTTCACCTTTTCTTCTGTGTCACTTACAGAATACCCTTTGTCTCTATATAAGATTTCTTTCTAATTTTTGACCATCACTTTCCATTTTCCACTTTGATAACGGAAGAAGAAGAATCCCGCACGACAAAACCAGTCGATAAACATAGCAATCCATACCCCCATAATTCCCATATGCATGCCCTTTACCAACACATAGCTAAAGCCAATCCGGAAGATAAACATGGATAAAATGGATATCACCATGGTATAACGCACATCCGATGCTGAACGCAGGGTATTTGGCAGGGTAAAGGAAATCGGCCAGATAATCATCATTGCACCATGGAGCCAAATCATTTTTTCCGTTGCCGCGGCAGCCTCTGCCGAAAGATTATAAACACCGACTAATGGACGGCATATGAGCGTAATCACAATTACCATTATAAATACGACAATGTAATTTGCCTTTATCAGCTTCTTTGTATATTTCTCCGCATCCTCATATTTTCCGGCTCCAATACATTGACTGACCACCGTTATCAAGCCCAATCCAATGGCATTCCCCGGCAGATATTCCAGCATAACCACATTACTGGCTACCGCAAAGCCGGCAATTGATGCCGTTCCCAACGTAGCAATCAAGCTTTGCAAAATTAACTTTCCCATCTGGAAAAGACTGTTTTCCAGTCCCGTTGGAATTCCAATATTTAAAATGTTCTTTATCATGGCTGGCCGGTAACCGAAACGCAGCTTTTTGTCTATGGAGATTACATTCTTAGGACTTTGGAGCAGCACCAGAATAATAATAGCCGCAACAATTCGGGAAAACAGCGTAGAAACTGCAATTCCCTCCACTCCCATTTTCATTCCATAAATACAAATAGCATTTCCAATCATATTCAGCCCATTTAATACAAAAGAAGTACACATGGATATCCCCGATTTTCCCATGGAACGAAACAAAGCTGCGCAGGAATAATAAATTGCCAGGAAGGGAAATGAGAATGCGGTAAACAGGAAATAGACTTTCGCATTATCCATAACTGCCTGTTCAACATCACCAAAAATAATTCTTAGCAAAAAATCATTCCCCAACAGTGCCAGCAGAGTCAACACAATAGAAAGCACCGCTGTGGACAAAATCAACTGATTTGCAGCCAAACAGGCATTTTTTGCATCCTTCCGTCCCAGATACCTCGCTGCTACAATGGCGCCACCAGTGGATAATGCTATTAAAAGCTGGATAATCAGCAGATTGATAGAATCAACCAGCGACACAGCAGAAACAGCCGCCTCGCCAGCAACCGCTATCATTATAACATTAGCCATTCCCACCAAAACGCTTAATACCTGCTCAATTACCAGAGGTATCATTAATTTATATAAATCTTTTGTTGAAAACATAGTTTCCTCTTTCCTATACCCAAAATGCAAGCATTCTTCCAAAGTCTTGCTTTAGGAGTATGGAAAAAGTCTATACCCTTCCTTAACCTTTGTCAACCCCGGCACTCACATGACAATTGCTACTCAAAATTTGCCACTCATCAAATCAACTCAAATCAACTCAAATCAACTTATTAAGCCAACTTACCGAATCAATTTAGCGAATCAATTCACCAAAGCAATTTACCAAAATACCCCATAAAATAACTAAAAAAAAAATTGACAAACGCCTCCTATAATTCTATACTTAAAAAAGAATATACATTCGGTAGGTGAGGCTACCACAGGGATACGGATTACTGCCGCAAAATGGTGGAGACACTATTAGCTGGTCAACAATCTACGTCGACTCAAGGCGTAGAATAATGTAATTTCATCGCCCTGTGAAGTTGAAGCTTGAACGATGACATTTTTTAGCATTGTTATTTTTGCACGTCATCGTTTTTTCGATGGCGTTTTATTTTTTTATTTTCACTTGCACCTTTACCAATATATATGGACCAGGTAATCTTACTATTACAATGACGAAAGGAAGTGAGTGCATGATACCCGATAGTTACCAGCAAAATATAGAACCACCTGGGCCTTGCCCTCATTTATTTCTAATTCAATAAATAACAAGAACCAGGAACTTCTATATTTTGCGCTTTTACAAAACGGTATATTACCGTTGCAGCAAAAATATAAGGAGGTACCTATTTTGGCAAAATCAATTATTTCTTCCCTGCTTCAGGAGAAGAATTTTTCCGAATTAAAAAAACTCATATCCACTCTAAATGAAGTGGATTTAGCCAACCTTTTAGAAGAGCTGGACGAAAAGGAAATGATTATCGTATTCCGTCTTCTGGATAAAGAAAAAGCCGCCCTCACCTTTTCCCACCTAAACGGAAAAATGCAGGAGCTTCTTATTGTGGCTTTTACCGAACGAGAATTAAAAGACATTTTAGAGGAAATGTTTCTTGACGATACCATTGACCTTTTGGAGGAAATGCCTGCAAACGTAGTAGAGAGAATTATATCCGCTTCCAGCCCACAAAGCCGCGCTTCCATTAATACCCTCCTCAATTATCCAAAGGACAGCGCCGGAAGTATGATGACGGTTGAATATGCAGACCTAAAAAAAGGCATGACCGTTGGCGAAGCCATTGCTAAACTTAGAAGAGTGGGCATTGACAAGGAAACCATTTATACATGCTACGTGATCGAACAGAAAAAGCTGATTGGAATTGTCTCTGTAAAAGATTTATTGGTTGCAAACGATTCCGTTCTGATTGAAGATATTATGGAAACAAACCTTATCTTTTCTTTCACCTGCGATGACCAGGAAAAAGCCACAAAAAAGCTCCAAAAATACGGCTTTCTAGCTCTCCCCATCGTAGACAAAGAGCAACGCATGGTTGGCATTATTACTTATGACGATGCAATGGATGTTCTTCAGGAAGAAACTGACGAAGACCTCGCCATCATGTCCGGTATGAAACCAAATGAGGAATCTTACTTTAACACTCCTATCTGGGTTCATGCAAAAAACCGGATTTTATGGCTTCTGGTTCTGATGCTCTCCGCTACCATAACCGGCTCCATCATTACCAAATATCAGAATGCATTTGCTGCCATCCCCATTTTAGTCTCCTTCATTCCCATGCTAATGGGTACCGGAGGAAACAGCGGTTCCCAAAGTTCAACCATGATTATCCGAGGACTTGCCTTAGAGGAAATCCGACTTTCAGACTTTTTAAAAGTAGCATTTAATGAATTCCGAATCGGGCTTATTGTAGGAGTTCTTCTTGCCGCTGCAAATGGACTGCGTATTTTCATTATCTACCGTGACCCAATGCTGGCGCTGCTGCTGGCGCTTTCACTGGTTGCTACGGTCATCACAGCAAAGCTGATTGGCTCTACGCTGCCAATCCTGGCAACAAAGTGCAGACTGGACCCTGCAATAATGTCAGCACCATTAATTACTACATTGGTGGATACACTTTCCATCTTAATTTATTTTCAAATTGCTACGCACTTATTTGCATTGTAACTAAGAGCGATAAATTTCCACTAAGCTCCGACATTCCACCCAAAACAACATTATCCATTGATATGGATAATGTTGTTTTTAATTGTCGCAACAGGAGTTGTACCAGCAAATTGCTTTTCTTATGAGCTACTGTTATAATTATATAAATTAAGGTTACTTTGATACTGCATAGGAGAGGGTAAACAATTATGAAAGGTAAACAAAACAAAAAATTGCTTATTGCTTGTTTGTGTGTTCTATGCACGGCGTCTTGGGCCACAAAGCACATTAACTTTTCTTCAAGAACATTATACTAGCTCCAACCATCATCACGATTGCCTCCGTCAGCACCGCAGTCAGCCAAACTCCCTTAATCCCAAACATAGTTGCCATCAAAAAAGCTACTGGAATAATTACCAGGAACCCTCGCATAATTGACAAAAGGAACGCACTTTTCCCTTGGGTTATGGCACTCAGGTATGCTGTAGTCACAATATTAATGCCTGAGAAAAAGAACGACAGGAAATACAAATGGATTCCTTCGACTGCAAAAGCAGCCAACTGAGGATTGTGTTCTTTGTTAAAAAGGTCTACAATAAAATCCACTGAAAAAAATGTCACACTATAAATCAAAATCGCAAATATGGTTACAAAGCAAATCCCATAACGATATATCTTTTTAATATTATCAAATCTTTGTTCCCCATAATTTTTGCTTATAATAGGCTGCATACCTTGAGCAGCTCCAGTAAAGATGGAAATGATAACCAGTGCTATATTAGCAACGATACCATAGGCAGCAACCCCCAGGTTTCCAGCCAGCTTTAGTAAGATTACATTAAATACGATAATTACAATTCCTGATGCCAGCTCCGTTACCAGAGCAGAAATCCCCAACTGAGTTATATCCGTTAATCTTGTCCATTTCAATTTACACTTTACATACGTGAATTGATTCTTTTTCCTTGTGAAATGAAAGGATAGAACAAATAAACTTATAATTGGAGATATTCCGGTTGCCAAGGCAGCTCCAAACATTCCCATGTTCCAGGGAAAAACAAAAATATAGTCCAGTACAACATTGGAAAAACTGCCGATTAACATTCCTGCCATCGCTAGTTTGGGATTGTTATCATTTCTTACAAAACAGATAAACAAATTGTTAAGAAGGAACATGGGCGCAAATAGTAAAATAACTGTCAGATAAGTTTTGGTCATTTGATAAACGGTTTCATCCGCTCCCAGAGTCTGGGCTATGAGACCAGAGGCAAAGAGCCCGGCCAGAACAAATGGTATACTGACCGCTAACGCAAAATAAAGAGCCTGAGTAAACAATGTATTTACTTTTACTTTGTTTGATTTTTCTTTGTTTCCTTTTTCAATGGCGTATCGGGTTGCACCGCCCATGCCAATCATGAGACCCATACCATGGATAAGGCTATATACTGGGATTGCCAGGTTTAGGGCGGTAAGACCATTTTCACCGACTCCTCGCGCAATAAATATAGTATCGGCCAGAATATAACAGGAAAGACCAATCATCCCAGCTACATTTAATGATACATATTTCAAAAATTCTCCGAATAAACTGTTTTTTTCTTTTGCTGTATTCATTTTCAATTTTGCTCCCATCTACCCGCTTTGGCGGGCGTACATATTCCCAGTACCATTTAAACATAAAAATGCCCCATTTCTATTCCTTCTAAGGCCTATTGGAATAGAAACAGGACACAATTTCACATTACTCGGCAGCAATGTGTTGCGTTTGCTCTTTATCTTTTGCTAGTTTAGCACAAGATATTTTGCTTGTCAAATGATTCCAAGCCTTTAAATAGAGTCATCTGCTTCTACGTTTTGATAATAGAACAACTTTCCGTTCCTTTTTAATTACTTTGGAAGTGGTGGTTATCTGACACTATGTTGCCATTTATTTGTAGTAGCATTTCATAAATATCGTTACAAATGAGGTGCTTTATGAAGCAAAGACATAAATTAATGCTGGGAACCGTTTTTCTCCTGTTAAGTATAACATTTATCTATATCAGTCGGAACAGCCACAGCTTTTCTTCCTGGTATAGCACAGATATCTATCCTGTTCTGGTACATACCATTGGCTGGTTTTCTGCTTTGGTCCCTTTTTCGCTGGTAGAAATGATGCTTTATGCTCTTATCATTCTGGTATGTGTGTTTTGTGTGCAGGGAATTATTTATCTTGTTCAAAAACGTACGACACCACTGGTACTCATAAAGAACTGGAGTAGCAATGCTTTTTTGTTTTTATCTGCTTTGCTGTTCCTATATACGTTCCAGTGTGGCATAAATTACCACAGCGCAACTTTTGCCCAACTGTCTGGATATGAAAAAGAAAAATATTCGAAAGAATATTCTTCCAGCGATTATTCCTTCGACGAACTGATTATACTCTGCCAATATCTTACGGAACAGCTAAACGTTACTGCTCCGGAGGTAGAAAGAGATTCGCAAGGACTTGCTATAAATGGGAAAAATCCCTCGAAAGAAGCCACTGCTGCTATGAAAAACCTGGGTTCCACCTATCCCTGTCTTTCCGGATATTACCCCAGACCAAAAGCACTCTTTGCTTCTCAGATATTATCTTATCAACATTTGTCAGGAGTTTATTCACCCTTTACCATTGAGGCAAATTATAATGGGGACATGACACCTTACAATATTCCTTTTACAGCTTGTCATGAGCTGGCTCATTTAAAAAGCTTTATGAAGGAGGATGAGGCCAATTTTATTGCCTACCTGGCATGTGTCAATTATGAAAATATATCATTTCAGTATAGTGGTTACCTACTGGCTTGGATTTACAGTACCAATGAATTACATAAAGCAGACCAGGAAAGCTATCAGACGCTTCTTTCTTCCTTAAACCCTTTGGTTTATGAAGATTTAAAGGCCAATAATAATTTCTGGTCTGCTTATGACGGGCCAACAGCAGAGCTCTCTAATAAGGTAAATGATACCTATCTGAAAGCTAATAAGCAAATGGCTGGTGTGGAAACTTATAATGAAATGGTTGCGTTGCTGATTGCATACTACTCTTCTTCGGAAAGCTTTTCCAGTATTTCTTCACAGATGTGACCTTCTTCGTTTACCACACCTTCTTCATCGATTCCTTCAAACATTAAATATTCGGAAACTAAATTATCAATTTCAAAAATATCATCATTGTCCAGGTTTCCTGATACCGAAAAGTTAACTCCAGCTTTTTTCATTACTTTTATTTCATTCTCATTAAAATTAATTTTCATAAATATCCTATCTGCACGTTGCGATGTGCATTATCTTTCACTTGTTGAACACGCTTTTTTTGCTCAACATATATTTTTTTAGCTTACTTCACCTGCCAGGCAGGCATTTAATAACTCACGCACATTCTCCATAGCATAGGTTGGTTTGTAAATGGTATCTTTCAAATCCTCCGGCTGCGCTTCTCCGTCAAATACCACACAGGTTTCCACCTCTCCGGCAATACCACAGGCAATATCTGTGTAAAGGCGATCCCCCACAACAATCGTTTCTTCTCGGGAAAATCCCGTCGCTTCAACACACATATCCACCATAATCCGGGAAGGCTTTCCCAAATATTCTGGCACCCGGTCCACCGTATCTTCAATCATGTGACAGATCGCACCGCAATCTGGTATAAAGCCAAAGGGCGCTGGACATCGTAAATCGGGATTGGTAGCCAGATATATGATGTTGTCTCTGGTTAAAATCTCACATACCCGTTCCAGCTTTCCATAATTAAGTTCATTGTCAAAAGCCACTACCACAACTGAAATATCTTCTTCTACGACTTCGGTTATGAAAAGTCCATTTTTCATTAATTCCTCTACAAAGGACTTTGTTCCCAAAACAAAAATCTTTTTATCACTAAAATGCTTCTTTAAATATTGAATGGTCACATACCCGGAGGTAATGAACTGCCACTCTTCTGCTTTCACATCCCATGCATCAAACTTCTCCACATAGGCCGCACCACTCTTAGTTGAATTATTGGTAATAAAACAGGCTTTTCCACCAATTGCTTCAATGTAGGAAAATAAATCTTTCGAACCCTCAAACAAAGTATCACCTACCCCAATAGTTCCGTCAATATCAAATAAAAATAACTTCTTGTTCTTTAGCATATCAGTCCTTTCTTATAAATGTTCTAATCATAAGATTTTTCCATTGCACATTCTATATTGAACGCGCTTCTGAACCCTCTTATATTGAGTGTTCTTATATTCAGCATTCTTATATTGAATATGCTTATATTAAAAATTCCTGTAATTCGGAATCTGCCTTCCAGGATTCGACAATCTCCAATTCCGCTTTTACGATCGTAAGCGAAAGAACCTTCAGTAAATTAATCTCGTACGGCTCTACTGCCTGACCATTTTTGTCAAAAATAATCCGTATAATCGGGCGTAAAGGTACCTTGGGATTCTGTTCTTTGACAATTCCCACGCAGCCATCCGACATAGCCACCATCGAGCCGTTGGGATAAATGGCGATCTGCTGGATAAACAGCTGTACTAGCTCCGGTGAAAATTCAGTCACTGCATTTTTAATCAGAAAATCTACCGCCCGATGGGTTGCCCACTTTTGCTTATAACATCGGTCTGAAGTCAGGGCATCATATACATCCGCTATGGCTGTTATCTGAGAAAACTCTGAAATTTCTTCTTTTACAAGACCTTTGGGATATCCACTTCCATCCAGTCTTTCATGATGGGTGAGAGCGATTTCCCGGGCTTCCGGTGAAAGGGCAGGATTTTTTTGCAGAATATAATAGCCAATATCCACATGCTTTTTCATATGGGTATATTCTGCATCCGTCAGCCTTCCCTTCTTAAACTGAATCTCCGGCTCCAGAATAGTCTTTCCCACATCATGCAACAAGGCTCCCATGGCAAGATCTTTCATCTTACTTGCTCCATAGTTAAGGGCTCGCCCAATTAATAGAGAATATACTGCTACATTTACCGAATGCTGATAGGTATATTCATCCACAATTCCGATTTCATTTAAACTGACCTGAACATCTTTATTTTTTAAAATATCCTCAATTACACTTTCCAGCGAATCGGTCAGCTCCAGGGTTTGAAAATTCCCCTTTTCAATATAATTTTGCATGGTACTACGCAATGCATTTTTGCAGTCAAACCGGGTCTGGGTTGAAATCACATCGGGAATTTTAATCCCTCTACTAAGCTCGTCCTCTACATAAACATACTGGATACCCATATTGGTCAAATTGGGAATATATCTGGAAATCCCCTTTCTTCCTGCATTTATGACCAGTGCGCTTTTTCGATACACGGGAAGAGCCAGTTCCATATCATCCGTCAGCATCTCAATAGAAACTAATCGCATGAATGCACCTCCTATTACTTTTTCTTCGCCACCAGCCGCTGAAACCAGCTTTGGGGCAGTGCCGATCCTAATATAATCCCCAGTACAATAGCACCGGCAATTTTAAATGTTTCCAGACCTCTCAGCCAAGCGTAATACATGTCATTGGTTATCAGATGATATGCCGTATAATAAATTCCTGCACCTGGAACCAGAGGAAAAATACCGGTCACCAAAAAAATGGTAGATGGCACCTTTCGTATCACGGAAAGGCACCGGGAAATCAACGTTAACATAATGGTTGCACAAAGAGCCGACGTGACATTTATAAAATCATGCTGTGTCATTAAAAAATAAGTGGTCCATCCAACGGCCCCGGTTATGGCACAAAACAAATACTCTTTCTTCGGTGCCGAAAATAATATGGCAAAGGATAAAGTCGCCATCATGGAAACACCAATCTGTACCAGTAAATTTATCAGTATCATAGAAAGGCACCTCCTGTCAGAACTTTAAACAGATTAATGCCAAGACCTACTCCCAGTGCAATGCAGATTCCACTTAATAAGGCATCAATCAGATGAATACTTCCCGACAGATAATCGCCATTAAAAAATTCTCGGATGGAATTTGTAAAAGCAACTCCTGGAACCAGCGGGATGATGGCACCAATTACCATCTTATCGAAGGAAGCGTTGAGACCAAGATACACGATCCCAGCGCTTCCAATGGTGACAATAAAGCTCCCCATTAAACTGGATATAAATTTTGAAATCCTCTGTTTACCTGCGCCAAGGAGAAATACCTGTAAAATAACGCCCAGAAAAAAGGCCAGAAAGCTATCATAAGGCGAGCCGCCAAAAAGATAACAAAAGCAGGCACTTCCCATACCACAGGCAGGAATTAGAAGCCACGGAGAATCTTCTGATCGTCTACGAGGACCATCCTTCTCCACGCTTACCATGCCTGCATCCATCCGTAAGTGGCTCTTTTCATTCCCATTCGGATAAATGATTTCATCCAGCCGCTCTCTCGCCCTTTCCAGGGTACAGCTTCCATCACAAATTTCCCTGGAAACCTGATTTGCCTCGGCGATATTCCCTAAATGAACTTTACCCAGTGGGACATGCCGCACTGCACTACAAAAGTCCTCTTTATTTTCATTTACCGATACGAAAATTCCATTAGAAATAATATATACATTATAATCGCCAATCCCGTATGCCTTTAAAATACAGCAAACGGTATCCTGTACCCGAAAAATTTCCGCACCATTTTTAAGGAGCAATTCCCCTGCCAGAACGGCTGTATCCAATATTCTCTGTGTTTCTGTCATCATTTGTCCCCATCCTTGCATTCTTCTCTATCAATTATACGAAAAAAAGAGCAGTTTTTCAACTGCTCTTCACAAATAACAAAATACAATTACAAGCTCCTTAAAAGTCCCATAAAAATCAGAATACAACCAGCGAATACGCCACTTTTCTTGCTGTCGAAAAGTCCTTTGAGCATCGGACTTTCCCCGATACATTTTCCAAACCACAGAAAAAGCAGCTGGGTAACACCAACGCAGACAGGCATATAAAGCGTTTGCAATCCCATGGCAGTGGTGGCAATTCCCACACTGATACAATCTGCGGAAAGAGCAAATCCAAGAAGAATTGCTTCCATAAAATTAATATCCTTTGAACGGTCCATATCACATAGACTGCCCCCATCTCCATACAAGGCATTTCGAATAAAAGCAATACCAATCAGTATAAGAATGGCTGTCCCGATTATCCCCGTTACCTCTTTCGGAAAATGCTCCAACATTTTTTCACTTGCCATTTGGGTCAGCCACATGATGACCCCACTTACAATTCCAACCATGATTTTGGACAGAATTCCTATTTTAATTCCTTTCATTGCGTATGACATCCCAATTCCCAAAGCATCAATACTCAATGAGACAGACATGATGATTATTTGAATTAACACAAGATCACTAGCCTTTTATTTTTACATTATTCATTTTCATTTCCATCGGTGCATAAATTGTAAAGAAACATTATGAATAACCTGTAAAGGAGTCGAAATTGGATCAAAACAAATATTATGCTTTACCGGAGAAGGCAGTCCTTTCTCTTTTGGAAGTCTCATTAGAATCCGGGCTTAAGACAGAGGAGGTTTCCAAAAGAAGAGCGGCTTCTGGTCGGAATGAATTTGAAAAGAAAAAGGACACTCCTCTTATCATTAAATTTTTTCATCAGTTTTTGGATTTTATGATAATTATCCTGATTATTGCTGCCATTGTTTCTTTTGTGGTTTCCCTGCTGGAGGGTCATGCCGATTTTATTGACCCGATTATTATTTTTTCCATCATCATTATAAATGCCGCGATTGGTACCTTGCAGGAAGCCAAGGCAGAAAAGTCCCTGGATGCCCTTAAAAAATTATCCAGCCCTACTTCCCTTACGCTGCGGGATAGTCTCTACCAGGAGATTCCTTCCGAAGACCTGGTGCCTGGGGACATTGTTGCTTTAGAAGCAGGCTCTTATGTGCCCGCTGATTTACGCCTTCTTACCGCCATACATCTAAAAGCGGACGAATCCTCCCTTACCGGTGAATCTCATGCCGTGGATAAAGTGGCCGAAATAGTACTTCCCAAAAACACACCACTGGCAGAACGGAAAAATCTGGCTCTGGCTACCTCCATGATTACATATGGTCGGGGAACCGGTGTAGTGATTGCTACCGGTATGAATACAGAGGTCGGAAACATTGCTCGCCTAATGCAGGAAGATAAGACCCCCATGACCCCCTTACAAAAACGTCTGGCTGACCTTGGAAAAACCTTGGGAATTGCAGCCCTTGCTATCTGTGCCGCAATTTTTCTCCTGGGTATTTTTCAGGGCCGACCGATCTTTGAAATGTTTATGACCAGCGTCAGCCTGGCCGTGGCTTCTATCCCAGAGGGTCTTCCCATTGTAGTAACCATTATGCTGTCCCTGGGCGTACAGACTATGGCCTCCCAGAACACCGTCGTGCGCAAGCTGCCAGCGGTCGAAACCCTTGGCAGTGCAACGGTTATCTGCTCCGATAAAACAGGGACGCTGACTCAAAATAAAATGACGGTAACAGAGCTTTACTCCTTAAAAGGAGCAGAAGAACTAAAAGGTCCGTTTGCTTCTCACTTTTTTCGTCTGGCATCCCTGTGCTCCAACAGCAAGGTCCAATTTGTAAATAAAGAGAAGGTCTTTACTGGAGACTCCACCGAAAATGCTCTGGTCGCTGCCGGTGAATTAATAGGCATTGATAAATCCAAATTAGACTTAACCAATAAACGGCTGCAGGAAATTCCGTTTGATTCCAATCGAAAAAAAATGAGCATTGTGACGAAAGCGGGCAATTCATATGAACAAGTAACCAAAGGGGCATTTGACTTTCTCCTGCCCTGCTGCACCCACGTTTACATAGATGGCAAAGTAATTCCCATTACGCCCAAACATAAAGAAACCCTGAAAAAGTGGAATCTATCACTTACCAGCAATGCCTTGCGAGTAATTGGTGTCGCTGTAAAGAGCCTTTCTGGTCCAAGTAGTATCCAGGAAACCGGCCTTACCTTTGTGGGTATGGTAGGAATGATTGACCCACCAAGACCAGAGGTCCATAAGGCAGTTATGACCTGTAAAGAGGCTGGTATCCGTCCTGTTATGATTACAGGTGACCATATTGCCACTGCTACTGCCATTGGTATGCAGCTGGGAATTATCAAAACCCCCAGTGAAGCCATTACTGGAAACGAACTGGATAGTCTTTCATCAGAGGACCTAAAAAAAACCATCCGCAAATACGGTGTCTTTGCCAGAGTTTCCCCAGAGCATAAGGTAAAAATCGTAAAAGCCTTTCAAGATTTAGGCCAGGTAGTTGCCATGACCGGCGATGGTGTGAATGATGCTCCCGCCTTAAAAGCAGCGGACATCGGTTGTGCCATGGGATTATCCGGGACCGATGTAGCAAAAAATGCCGCTGATATGATTTTGACGGATGACAACTTTGCTACCATCGTTGCGGCAGTCCGGGAAGGTCGAGGTATTTATGATAATATTAAAAAATCCGTCCATTTTCTTCTTTCCAGTAATATTGGAGAACTGATAACCATTTTTGCAGCTATTCTGCTTAAGCTTCCAACTCCCCTGCTGGCCATTCACCTGCTATGGATTAACCTGATTACAGACTCGTTGCCAGCCATTTCCTTGGGCATGGAAAAACCGGAGCGGGATATTATGAAGCGGAAGCCCCTTCCACCGGGAAAATCCATGTTTGCTGACGGTCTTTTTGTAAAAATTGCATTAGAAGGGCTTTTAATTGGTGCCTTGTCCCTTTCCGCTTTTATGATTGGTTATGTTTATTTAAGCAATCACAGCCTGGTCCTTGGTCAGACCATGTGCTTTTCTGTGTTGAGCATTTCCCAGTTATTTCACTCCTTCAATATGCGGAGCCAACATTCGCTGCGGGATATTGGCATTTTTACCAACCCACAATTGAGCCTGTCCTTTTTCCTGTGCTTCTTCCTTCAGGCATTGGTCATATCCTATCCGCCGGTAAGTGCCATATTCAAAGTCGTGCCTTTAAATCTCCTTCAGTGGGGAATTGTAATTCTCTTAGCTTTTTGCCCGATTATTATTGTAGAAATGCAAAAAAGGAGTTATAATAGGCTTAAATAAAATAACTCACACAAAGTAGGTGATTAGATGGGCGATGCAGGCGCCATAAAACACAAGTTACGACCCTTTAATACTACCATGACAGAAGACATGTCAACCTATGACCGGATCAAATATATTCGGGACATTGACTTATGCACGAACAAAATGATCACCTTGGTAACTGGTAATGTTTTAAAATATTTTACAATTGATATGGGCGACCCTTTTGAATTAAAAGGAATGGACGATTTAGCCGCTATCAAAATCAAAGAATATCTGGCGAAAGAACGGATTCGCCTGGGTGTGGTGGATGATGATTTAATGGAATATCCAATGGAAGATGAAGAGCCGGAAGACGAGGAAGGAATCCTGTTAGAAGAATTCGAGCCTGAGCCAGCAGCAGAATCCGTGGCACCCCCAAAGACAACGACTGCACCAACATCAAGGAAAAGGTCCAAAAACTTTATGCAGAATTTTAACAGCGATGAAGTAGATTTTAGTTTCTTATCGTCAGACCAAGAATAGTTTACCATAAATGATATCAATAAAAAGGAGTCAAGGTTCCTATGAATTTTACATAGGGTACCTTGACTCCTTTTTATATATTAAACCCGTTTTCCTTCTGATTCTTCCTAAATCTCATTCAAATAAGTCCGATAAATTGCAATCACCGATTTCATAGCTTCCATCCCGGGAGCACCAATGGTATTTCTTCTCTTCACACAAGTTTCCATACTGATTGCTTCATAAATATCTTCCTTAAATACCGGACTAATACGTTGATATTCCTCCAGAGACAATTCATCCAAAGAAATATTTTTTTCGATACATAATAATACCAGCTGACCAATGATTCCATGTGCATCTCGAAATGGTACGCCATTGTTTACCAGGTAATCTGCGGCATCCGTTGCATTGGTAAATCCGCTTTTTGCACTTTGTTCCATATTCATTTTATTAAATTTCATGGTCGCAAGCATACCATGAAATAAAGCGATACATCCTTTGGTGGTATCCATGGCATCAAAGGCAAATTCCTTATCCTCCTGCATATCTTTGTTGTAAGCCAGAGGAATTCCCTTCATCGTTGTAAGCAGAGAAACCAGAGCACCATATACCCGCCCTGACTTACCGCGCACCAGCTCCGCACTATCCGGATTTTTCTTCTGGGGCATAATGCTGCTGCCCGTGCTGTAAGAATCATCGATGTCAACAAACTGATATTCATTGGAATTCCAGATAATGATCTCTTCGCAGAAACGGCTTAAATGCATCATGATTACCGACATGGCACTTAAAAACTCGATCAAATAATCCCGGTCTGCTACCGAATCCATACTATTCAGAGTCGGTCCATAAAAGTCCAAAAGCTTGGCTGTGCACTCCCGATCCAAAGGATAAGTGGTTCCTGCCAGAGCACCGGACCCAAGTGGGCACAGATTCATACGTTCATAGATATCGACTAAACGAGAATGATCCCGCTTAAACATTTCAAAATAAGCGCCCATGTGATGTGCCAGCGTAATCGGCTGGGCTTTTTGCAAATGGGTAAATCCCGGCATGTAGGTTTCGGTATTTTCCTCCATAATCTGTAGCAGAGTGGTAAGCAGTTCCTTTAAAAGCTCCTTCATTTCTACCAGTTCATCTCTGGTATAAAGCTTCATATCCAAAGCCACCTGATCGTTTCGACTCCGCCCTGTATGCAGCTTCTTCCCCGCTTCGCCAATTCGTTCAATAAGATGTGCTTCCACAAAGCTGTGAATATCCTCATGGGTTCCATCAATCTCCAGACTTCCGTTTATAATGTCCTCCATAATACTGGAAAGTCCCGCAACAATACAAGCCTTTTCGTCCTCCGTGATAATACCCTGCTTTGCAAGCATAGTCACGTGAGCAATGCTACCTTCTATATCCTGCTTAAAAAAACGCTGATCAAAAGAAATTGATGCGTTAAAATTATGAACTAACTGGTTG
This sequence comes from Acetivibrio sp., assembly GCA_031553075.1. Lineage (GTDB taxonomy): Bacteria > Bacillota > Clostridia > Lachnospirales > Lachnospiraceae > DIGJ01. Next base: position 10,489 of record JAVBLX010000081.1, on the reverse strand, counting down.
GTTTCCTTGGTAAATCTTCCGCCCCAAAGCTTCATATATCTTGTCCTCGTTTCTTATTTATAGTTTTAATATTGTATCGCTTTTCATTTTTATAGTTTTAGTATGGTATCACTTTTCCATTTTATAGGTTTGGTATGGTATCGCTTTTCCATTTCAATATATTTAACCACAAAACTAAAGTAATGTCCAGTGATTCTTATTTGCAGAATTAACGAATTATCTGTGCATTGCTTTAATCTAATAAATCATTAATTTCCGTAAGTAATCGCTCATGAGTATCATGAAGAAGCAATACACTATTATATTTGTAGTAGGCATCGCTACCATTCTGACTGATAAATTTCATGCTGTAGTCATTCATGGTCAGTTCAGATAAAAACAGCATCATCTCCTGACTCTGCCCAAAGGCTTTCTCCAGAAAAGAAAAGGTGTTTTCCAGCTCCCGGGAGACCATCTGAATTTCTTGTTCTCTATTCTCCACCTCTACCTCAAATTTCCCCTTTAAAAGAAGAAATCCTTCTTCTCCGTCCGCTGGCCCATGCTCCATTAAATAATGATTATAGTCAAATAAAGTATCAATGCATTTTCTCATTGCCAAATCTGTCTTTTTATCCAGCAGACCACCTGCTTTTTTCTTTTTATAGGTATCTTCATATTCTTTTATCAGAGGTTCCAATCCATAATTTTTTTTATCAATCTTTAATTTCAAATCCCTATCTGACGTTTCACTTTTTTCATTTTTCTGTTCATAGTGAACTTTGTATTTTCTTAATGCTTCAAAAAGCTCCTCTATAAATAAATCCACTTCATATGACTTTTGAAAGGATTCATTAAGTCGTCCCAGGAGAAGTCCAACCACGCTGAAGCGTTCATCAAATGGTGCTTTTTCTACACGCTCCAGAACGCCCGCCGGGATTTCTCCTTTTACGATTCCTTCAATTCCATATTCCCTTTCATACTTATAATATAGGACCAGATAATTGCCAAATTCTCTGGCAATCTTTTCATGTTGGAGATACTCTTCCACAACCCTAGATGTGACAGGGAGTCCAAGCTTTTCATAAGCATAGATTAATTCTGATAAATCCTCCCAACCTCTGGCGGTAACAAAGCTCTTTCCTTCTACGGTGGTTTCTACTTGATAAAAATTATGCTTCTTAATTTCCAGATAAGAGAGAATGCTCTCATGAATCTTATGTTTATAGGCATACTCCTTCCAAACAGTAAAGCTTTCTTCGATATTAATTCTCTTTACACGGTCAAGTGTTACAATATCAAATTCACGAACCGATTTGTTATATTCCGGTGGATTCCCGGCAGCTACAATAATCCATCCACTTGGTACCTTATGATTTCCAAAGGTTTTCCCCTGAAGGAACTGGAGCATAGTAGGAGCCAGAGTTTCCGAAACACAGTTAATCTCATCAATAAACAGAATCCCTTCCTTGAGTCCCGTCTCTTCCATTTTTTCATATACGGAGCCAATGATTTCACTCATGGTATATTCCGTGACTCCATACTCTTTCTCGCCAAATCTCCGCCGCTCAATCATTGGCAGACCAATCGCACTCTGTCTGGTATGATGAGTAATCGTATAGGATACAAATCCCACCTGATTTTCCCTTGCCACCTGCTCTACAATCGCCGTTTTTCCAATTCCCGGAGGTCCCATTAATAGTACAGGACGTTGTCTTATTTCTGGAATCTGGTAGGTTTCATTTTCATCCTTTAGCAGATATGCTTTTAATGTATTTTCAATCTCTTGTTTTGCTTCTTTTATGTTCATTCTAACTCCTAACTATATATACTTACACGCTATGGTTTATTATTACGCTTACTTCTAACTTCAACTCACTCGATATGAAGTTTAATTGCCCAGGTTGGAACTTTTTCATTAACTTCATTATCACCCTTCAGTACAAATACTACCGGATAGCCAGGATTTTCTTTTGGATAGATCCCATAACCATCTGTAAAATATAAAAGACCCTTCAGCTTTTGAAGCACCCTTTCTTCCCTTAGCTTCTTTACATAATGAAATACCGGTCGAAAATCCGTGCCACCATGTCCCAGAACCTGAAATTCCTCCATTGCCCTGTCCAGCCCATCTTTTGATTTGAGAACCAAAGCTTCCTTAATTTCATTATCACATTGTATCACATGAATATTGATATTACTTCCAAACACCTCACTATCCTTTAAAATAGTAAAGGTTTCTTCAATAAATTCCTTCACCGTTTCGCCACTACAGGACCCTGAAGTATCAATTGCGATAACAAATTCCTCCACCTTATATTCTTCTTTATATTCCAACTCTTCAATCAAGGGTATATTTCCATATTGAGCAAGCCCGAAATGGTAAAATCCATAATCGAAGGAATCCATATCCACTTTCATCTCCTCCGATAGGGAGGCAAATTTTCTCAAAAAAGACCTGTAATCCTGTTTCCTTCGATTTTTCAAGTGTAAAAGCTTCCCAAATGCTCCCGTTTTATCTCCAATAGACCGAAAATAGGTTTCCATCCCATCTTCCAGCTTCTCCCGTAAATCCTGCCACTTTTGCTCTCCCTGCTGCCTTCTTTCCTGTTCTTCTTGTTCACCTTGTTCTTCTTGTTCTTCTTCTTGTTCTTCTTGTTCTTCTTGTTCTTCTTGTTCTCCTCGTTCTTCCCCTTCTGACTTCTGTTCCCGTTTCAGCTTCCAAAAGGAATGATCATCAACCAGAAAAAGCAGTTCCATTTTACTCTGCTCTGAAAACTCGAGAGGGTTCTTTAATAAGTTGTGGTAAATTCCTTCCGGAGTAAGCATCGACATTTCTTTGCCAAATCGCTCATAAACCTCAACTCTCCTATCATCCACAACTTTCTCAACCGCTTTAAATTCCAGCGAGTCAATCATATATTCTGTCACAATATCACAAGCCAGATTCCACAAATCCGCCTCAATCACGTTTCCAGTCTGGTCATATTTTTTAAAAACATGCCCAAAAAGTCCATGCAGAATTGTATGCAGATATGCCCGGTTCACCAGTATGCTATCGTATTGATACCGCTCTGCCAAAAAGCGAGGATTAAAATACAGCTTTTCCCCATCATTGCCAATAAAAAATGTACCAAGATTCATCTCTGGCTGGAGCATGGGAAAAGCCAGTTCAAAAAAACGCATAGAAATAAGCAGCTCATTCCTTGCAGCTGCTAAAATTTCTTTTCCTAATTTATCATATTGACTTTTTACCCTGGATTCCATGTTAACTTTCCTTTAACCATGTGCTTAAGCTGTCAGCTCCTTGCCGATAGTTTTCCTGAATCTCATGATACAGACTGTTATAAAAGTCTTCCGATATCTTCTTCCGCCCCACAGCCAGTTCTTTCGCCCGCTCTGTGTAAAAGGCAGTTTCTAGTTTATTCAACTTATAGTTGTATTCCTGGAAAAAGGAAGAAATCTCATCTCCTCCGCCTTCTACCAGAATGTTTCCCTGGTCATCCATAATATATAAAGGTTCACAGACCTGACCTTCATAAATCAAGGTCCGGGCAAGTCCAATCGCCCCCGTTACGTCCAGCTTGTCCGCATCAAAGAGAATCTTAGCTTCGATACTCTCCGGTGGATTCCCCTTGCGAAACCGATGTGTCAAAATACACGCCTTCACATGGGCCGCTCTCTCTTCTTTCCAGTTCCGTCCCAGCAAAAACTCATAGGCCATTTCGCTCCCAATTTGAGCATGACACAGCTCCAGATTGGCAAACTGCTTTTCCCGTCCTACATCATGAAGAAGGCAAGCAGTAATCAAAATATCCATATCCACATTTTCTTCATGCCCTGCAATATCCAATGCTGCATTTAATACCCTGTAAACATGATGCCGATCATGAGCACTGTCCTGCATCTGGCTAATCATATAGTTCTCTATTTCTGTAAAATCTGTTTTTGTCATATTTTCCTACCTGTGTTAGATTTTTTCTATTTCAGCGGTCATTCGCAGACACATTATAGATATCATAGCATATTAAAATGCTCATTTCCATAACTTCCGAAAAATACAGCTACTTTATAACGGAACCTTTATAACTGAAACCGCTTTTTATTTTCTCCAAATCGCTCCTTTTTCACCTGCAATAGAAAACTTACATATTCCACCTGTCCAATTTCCCTGGCAATTATTAATATCTCATCCAGCCATTCTGATTTCACCATCTCGTGTCTGGTTAGGAACTGAACGTTTTCCATATCTCCTTTTTCCATTAAATGCTCTGCAATTTCTGCATAGTTTTCTCTTATATATTCCAAATACACTTCCTTCTCTCTAATCGGAAGCTCAAAGGGATATCGAATCCGGAACAGCGCTATCATTTCTGCAATCTTGCTTTGTTCATTGGCCTTTGTAAGCAGGAATAGGGAGTCATATTTGAGATAATCAATCCGTGATTCCTTCACGCATTCCCTGTAATGTACCCCCATTCCATGAGTCACTTCATTGATAATTCTCGCCATGGTATTTTCTTCATACTCATGCAAGTATTTTGGAAAAATCAAAACGACCGGATGACGATTCAATCCCACGTAAAGCGTAACCTTAAGTAAATTGCTTATCTCGTTAAGAATATTCTTTAAACCGTATAAATTACCACTTGGAGCAAAATATACTACTTCCTCCAAAGAATCACAATTCTTTAAAAAACCATCCTCCATAGATTCTATGTCTTCCCATAAAGTCAAACTTTTAAGACGGCGGCAATCAAAAAAACAATGACTCCCAATTCTTTTTAATCCCTGAGGTAAACTGATTTCTTCCACTAGCCGACAGTCATGAAAAGCATAAGGCAAAAGTTCTGTCACTTTCCGCCCATTCCAAGTATCAGGGACAAGAACTCTTTGTTCTTGCCCCTGATATAATCTTAAACCAATTTGATCTTTATTCTGTGAATCAGACCAACTCCACACTAAATCTTCATTTGTTTCCATCATACTATTCATACCCATTATGACTCATTCTTTATATTCAGAAAATCTTCTATACTGTTCAAAAATGACATTATACTGTATTCTTTCCCATTTGTCATGAAAAAAACAATTACCCAATATTCTTAAACTGTGCCATATGCAAATTATAATACTGTCCCTTCAGAGCTATGAGCTCCGCTGCCGTACCCTGCTCCACAATACCACCATTATCGATTACAAATATCCGATCGGCCTTCTGGATGGTTGATAAACGGTGGGCAATTACAAAAGAGGTCCTTCCTTTTAACAGTGCTTCAATTCCTCTTTGTACCAAAAGCTCCGTATGAGTATCAATGCTGGAAGTAGCCTCATCTAAAATAAGAATCTTAGGCATGGAAACCATGGTCCGGGCAAAAGCAATGAGTTGTCGCTGTCCAATGGAAAGTCCAGCACCTCGTTCCTTCAGCTCGGTCTCATAACCTTTTTCCATCTGCGTAATAAAGTCATGGGCATTTACTGCCTTAGCAGCTTCTATGATTTCTTCCTTCGTTGCATCCAGCTTACCATAGCGGATATTGTCCTCAATGGTGCCCGAAAAGATGAAATTATCCTGGGTCATAACACCCATCTGCCGTCTTAAGCTGTCAATGGAAATATCCTGCAAGTCATAACCATCCACGTAAATATGCCCCTTCTGAATATCATAGAACCGGCTGATTAAGTTAACAATCGTACTCTTCCCAGCACCAGTAGGTCCAACCAATGCAATGGTCTCACCTTCCTTCGCTGTAAAACTTACCTCTTCCAGCACCTTGGTTTCTGCCGGTGTGCCTTCATCATAAGTAAAGGATACCTTATCAAATGCAATCTCACCCTTTATTTCTGGAAGTTCTATCACATCTTCTGAATCCTTAATATCCGGTTTGGTATCCAGAATTTCAAAAATACGCTCTGCTCCCGTAATGTTGGTAATTAATTGATTGTAAAAATTGCTCAGGTTCATAACCGGTTGCCAGAACATGGAGATATAAAGTCCAAATGCCACCAGAATACCAACGGTTGCTTCATCCACACCCAAGATACAGATACCCACATAAAACATCACTGCCGTACCAAGCCCCCAGCAAAAATCAATAATAGGACCAAATAAATCGGCAAAGTATACTACATCCATGAATGATTTCTGATGTGTCGTTACTAATTCATCAAAGGTTTCATTGGTTTCTGCTTCTGCTGCCAGGCTTTGTACTACCCGCATTCCAGATATATCTTCATGGACAAAAGCATTCAGATTGGAAGTCTTTTTACGAAAAATCTGCCAACCCTTATGGGTTTTCCGCTCCAGAAACCACAATCCCAAAATCATAATAGGCAGAGTACTTAAAGCCGCTGCTGCCAGTAACGGCTGCTTCACAAACATAATAATAACAACCGCACAAATGGTAATAAAATCCGGTATTAAGGTGGTGACACTATCCGATAGCACCTTTTTTAAGGAGTTTACGTCCCCAATAATTCTGGCCAGAATCTTTCCCGTTGGTCTGCTATCAAAAAACTTAAAAGAAAGAGTCTGAATGTGTTCATACAATTCCTGTCTTATTTCCACTAAAATCTTATTGGAAATAATGGCCATAATATACATCCGGCCTTTTACCAGAAAGATAAAAATAATATTCAAAACCGCACCAAAAATTCCTAATTTGACAAGCCCCGGAACATCTCTCCGGGCAATATAATTGTCAATGGCTTCTTCAATAATCAATGGGTTTATCACGGAAATAAACACCGTAATTCCCATAATAAAAAGCACCAGAATAATCGGCCAAGTATATTTTAACAAATACTTAAAAAGCCGTGCTAATGTTTCCAGCTTCCCGGCGGTTGTAGTGTCTTCGTCATTACGAAAGGAATCCACTGCCATTATGCTCTCACCTCCAAAAAATCACCATACTGAGCCATATACGTTTCAAAATAAAGCCCCTTTTCTTCCAACAAGGACTCATGAGTACCCCGTTCTGCAATCCGTCCATTCTCCAGAAAAATAATTTCATCGGCATGACGTACTGCTGAAATACGGTGAGCAATAATCACTTTTGTTACATTGGTAAGCTCACTTAAAGCCTCCTGAATCATGTGCTCCGTCTCCATATCCAAAGCCGAGGTAGAGTCATCCATAACCAATACCGGTGCTCCTTTTGCCACGGCCCTTGCAATACTAATCCGTTGCTTCTGACCACCAGAAAGTCCTACGCCTCGCTCTCCGATAATGGTTTCATACTGACCATCCATATTTTCGATAAATTCTCTTGCCTGAGCAAATTCCGCTGCCTCACATACCATATCCGCAGTAATACTCCGGCGATTTCCCATTTTGATGTTCTCTTCAATGGTATCAGAAAAGAGGAAGATATCCTGCATAACCAAAGAAATGTTCTCTCGCAGCTGCTTTAATCCCAGCTCCCGGATATCCACTCCATCCATCCGAACGCAACCTGTTTCCACATCATAAAAACGTTGAATCAGGTTGATAATTGAGCTTTTTCCAGCTCCTGTCGCACCCATGATGCCAATGGTTTTCCCCGCCTCTAACTGGAAGGAAATATCATCCAGAATCTTATTATTTCCCAGCGTCAGAGATACATTCTCAAAGGTAATTTCTCCTTTTACCGCCTCAAGTACAACTGGTTCTTCCACTTCTTTAATCTCCGATTCCTCTCGGAATATCTTCTGAAGTTTCTTATAAGAGGCCACCGCAGAAGAAAAGTCATTGGCAAGCCAGCCTATCATCTCCATCGGCCATACAATATTTCTGGAATATTCCGTAAATGCCACCAGAACACCCAATGTAATCTCTCCCTGAATAACAAGGTAACCACCATAAATTACCACCACAAAAGGCAATAGCTTGGTGACAAACTGAAAATACGGCTGATATTTTACTAATATTTTAGACTGCTGTACATTCAGTTCATAGTAACGATTATTACGTGCAAGGAATTTTTTTATTTCAAATTTTTCTCTGGCAAAAGCCTTTACTGTCCGAACTCCCGCCAGATTTTCCTCCGCCACAGTATTCAGCCGGGCATTCTCTTCACTGATTTCTTCATAGACCTTATTTAATTTTCGCTCCATGATAATAGCCGTAATCCCGATCACCGGTATCACCGCACAGGGAATCAGGGCAAGCTTGGGGCTTAAGGAAAACATACAGAAAATGATAATGCTCATATGAATCACAATTTCAATAATAAGCATTCCGACAAATCCGAAGGCATTCCAGATATTGTCCACGTCTTCCTTTACCCTGGCCATCAGCTCTCCTGTATTGGTTTTATCAAAATACTGAATGGAAAGCTTCTGAATATGCTGGAACAAGTCAAACCGAAGCTCTTTGGCAATCTTGGAGCTAGCCTGATCAAACACAAATTCCTTAATATAGCCGCATACACTCCGCCCCACACCCACAAGGAAAATTCCCAGCAGGAGCCTGGCTAATAATTCAATTTTCCCTCCTTTGATTACATCATCTACCAGACTTTTACTAATCAGAGGGTAAATCATATCTAAAACAATTGCAATGGTCATACATACAATTGCGATAATGTAAATGTACCAATATTTCTTTATGTATTTGCTGAGTTTATTCAAGTAATTCTCTCCCTTCTGTCAACTCATTATAAGCCCACATTCACCTCGAAAACAGACTGACTTGAAGTCACATGCTTCTGCATTGATAATGGAAACTCCACCACCATTACCTTTATCCACGTCTTCTTCACCCATTAGTGCCCGCCCTTGGCGGCAAATTAAAAAGCCGTGGTATGCAGATACCACGGCTCAAAGTCAAAGTCTATATTCACCAAAACAAAACTATTACTTCGTCAAAAAACGGACGAAATACATCAAGATTTGATAAATCGCTCTTTAAGCGTAATCGAGGTAATCTCACATGAAAATGCTGATATTTGTTTGCTGTTTACATGATTCATTCTAAATTTGTTTATAAAGTTGCCGTTCATATTTTTTACCTCTCTTTCTTTTATATTTTTGCATCTTCCGCTGTTGGATGCACACAACAAAAGCTACTATAGAGCATTATAAGCCCATGTTATTTTTTTGTCAACCAATTTTTGGGAGAATTCTAAAATTTTAAAATTCTAAAATTTCCGATAATTCTAAAATTATAAAATTGCAAAATCTCGAAACGGGTCTTGGTTCCATCCGTTATCAGGCTTCTACTAACGGAATTTGATAGCCGACTCGCCATATCGTCTTAATGTAATCTTCGGCATTGTTGTTATTAGCATTAAGTCTTAATTTGTTACGCAGACGGTTCATATGAACGTTTAATGAGTTATCACCATAAAAATATGGTTCTTTCCATACGTGGGTATATATTTCTTCTTTGGAAAAGGAACGTCCCGGGGTCATGGCTAATAATTTCAGTATTTCAAATTCTGTACAGGTCAAGCCAAGCTCCTGTTCTTCCCGTTTGACCGTGTGACTGGAGATATTTATTTCTAAATCTTTTATTTTGATAATAGCATTTTCGGCTCTGGTCCTGTTATTGTATTCCGTGGCACGACGGATATTCGCTTTGATTCTGGCGGATAGTTCTGATATGGAAACGGGCTTGGTAACATAGTCATCTGCTCCCATATTTAGACCCATGGCCTTATCCACCACATTATTTTGGGATGTAACAATAATGATTGGGACAATACTTTTCTGCCGGATGGATTGAATCACTTCCATACCGTTACAATCCGGAAGCATTATATCCAATAATATTAAATCAAATTTTTCTTCTTGAACACTTCTTAAGGCTTCTTTTCCCGTATATGTAGGTTTTACATAAAATGAATCCCGTTCCAGATAAGTACAGATTTTCTTATCCACATTTTTATTGCCCTCTACAAGTAATATTTTTACTCCGTCTTTCTGGTTTATTTTTTTCTGGTTTATTACTTTCTGGTTTATTACTTTCTGGTTTATTACTTTCTGGTTTATTACTTTCTGATTTATTACTTTCTGATTTATTACTTTTTGGTTTATTACTTTTTGGTTTATTACTTTTATTACTTTTTGGTTTCCTGCTGGTTTTACACTTTCTTCTTTTTGCATATTTTCCTCCCATCTGCCGCTTTAAGCGGCGCACAAGCACCAGAGAATGTGGCAGGTTCTTGTTTTGGAAGTTTTATAATAAAAAAAAGACTTCTATCATGACAATACTGCCACAACAAAAGTCTTGCACATCTCATTTGATACGGATGCCTCTCGACATCGGCTGACGATTTCAAATACACCTTACGGTGTTTGGCTACTCCCTTTTATTAGGATGAGGATAATATAGCATATCTTTCATATTTTGTCAATATAATAACAAAATTATTTACAGTATCTTACAGTTTCGTTAATTTTCAAATTAATTTCCACCCCTCTATACTTCCAAGTGGAAATTACTCCAAGAAATATCATAGGTGGAAATTACTCTGACATAAAATCTCCTTTTCTTGTATAATCCAATTTGTCATGTTCCTACATACGAGGA
>JAVBLX010000138.1:0-45893 GCA_031553075.1 Acetivibrio sp. | reverse complement strand
TCCTCGTATGTAGGAACATGACAAATTGGATTATACAAGAAAAGGAGATTTTATGTCAGAGTAATTTCCACCTATGATATTTCTTGGAGTAATTTCCACTTGGAAGTATAGAGGGGTGGAAATTAATTTGAAAATTAACGACAGGGATAGAAGGAGCTGGGAAAGGAATAAATCCTTGCTAAATTTCTCGTTCTGTGATAGAATGCAACGGAAGTTTATGGGATATTTGAGAAGGATTTCAATTGATACAAATAAGGGTAAATTGAATATGCGCAGGGGTGTGCAGACAGGAGCCTAGTTATGTCATATAAGATTATTGTACTGGATTTGGATGGAACCTTGACCAATTCCCAAAAAGAAATTACACCGAAAACCAAAGAAGCCCTAATGAGCAGTCAGAAAAAAGGGAAAAAAGTCGTTTTGGCATCGGGGCGACCAACTCCTGGCATTATTAAACTGGCAGATGAGCTTAAGCTGGACCATTATGGCGGCTATATTTTATCTTTTAACGGAGCCAGGATTATCGATTATAAAACAAAAGAGATCATTTACAATGCCGTACTTCCGTCTCAGATGATTATGCCGATTTATAAAGAAGCGAAAGCTCTTAATATTGGCATTCTTTCTTATACAGAGGATGAGATTATTTTGGGCAATGGTATGGATGAATACAATAAGCTGGAAGCTAAAATAAATGGAATTCCCATGCGGGAAGTGGATAATTTCCCGGAATATATTAACTTTCCAGTCAATAAATGCCTGCTGACCGGTGAACCGGAACGGATGGCTGATTGCGAAACGGTATTAAAACAGAAATTCGGAGAATATTTAAATATATATCGTTCGGAACCATTTTTTCTGGAAGTTATGCCTCAGAATATCGACAAGGCATATTCATTAAGAAAACTTTTGGAGCATTTGAATTTAACACCAAAACAGATGATTTGCTGTGGCGATGGATATAATGATTTGTCCATGATAAAGTATGCCGGACTGGGAGTGGCAATGGCCAATGCGCAGGAGATCGTGAAAAAGGCGGCTCAGTTTGTCACCTATTCCAATGATGAAGATGGAATCGCCCATGTCGTAGAAACCTTTTTGTTGGGTGATTCTTAATCAATATAACTGATTGAATAGGAACAAGTTGATTGTCTGGCGTTATATTTGTGGGAATAAAGCTATGATATTAAGATGAAGGGAGTCATAAAAGAGAATGACATATGATGTAAAGGGTTACAAGTTAATACAGGAAGATGAATTAAAGGAGCTGGAGAGCCTTGGGCTGGTTTATGAGCATATCAAAACAGGTGCAAGAGTTCTGGTGTTGAGCAATAAAGATGATAACAAGGTGTTTTCCATTGGATTTCGAACTCCGCCCCAGGATTCTACGGGGGTACCTCATATTGTGGAGCATACTGTTTTATGTGGTTCCCGGAACTTTCCGGCAAAGGACCCATTTATTGAGCTGGCAAAAGGTTCTCTGAATACCTTTTTAAATGCTATGACTTATCCGGATAAGACCATTTATCCAGTTGCAAGCTGCAATGCCAAGGATTTTGCCAATCTGATGCATGTGTATATGGATGCGGTGTTCTTCCCTAATATTTACAACAAGGAAGAAATCTTTAAGCAGGAAGGCTGGCACTATGAACTGGAAGAGGCTGGGGATCCTTTAACCTATAACGGGGTGGTTTATAATGAAATGAAAGGGGCCTTTTCTTCACCAGAGCAGATTCTTTTCCGTACCATCCAACAGGCCATGCTGCCGGATACTCCTTATGGCGTAGAGTCTGGTGGAGATCCCAAGCATATTCCTGAATTGACCTATGAAGCTTTTCTTGATTTCCACCGGCGATATTATCATGCCTCCAACAGCTACATTTATCTGTATGGTGATATGGATGTAAGGGAAAGACTTGCCTGGATGGACGAAAATTACCTGAGCCAGTTTGAACGGGAAGAAGTAAATTCTCAAATAAAAATGCAGATACCATTTCGTGAGATGGAGGAAATCGTTCAGGATTATTCCATTGGCGAAGAAGAGGAAGAAGCAGGAAAAACTTATTTGAGCTACAATACGGTGATTGAAACCAGTCTGGATGAAAACCTCTATCTGGCCTTCCAGATTATTGAGTATGCTCTTTTGTCAGCACCGGGTGCGCCACTGAAGCAGGCATTGTTAGATGCCGGAATCGGAAAAGACGTTCTGAGCAGCTATGATAATGGAATACAGCAACCAATTTTTTCAATTATTACCAAAAATGCAGATGAATGCCAAAAGGAAGCGTTTGTAAATAAAATAAAAGAGACCTTGACTGCAATTATAGAAAAAGGAATCGATGCCAGAGCGCTGGAAGGTGCCATTAACTATTTTGAATTCAAATATCGGGAAGCGGACTTTGGACAGTATCCGAAGGGGCTTATGTATGGAATCCAGATTCTGGACAGCTGGCTTTATGATGATGCGAAGCCGTTTATCCATGTGTGCCAAGATCAGACCTTTGAATTTTTGAAAGGCAGAATTGGAACCGGATATTATGAAGAGCTGATAAAGACCTATTTAATCGAAAACAGCCATTGCGGTCTGGTTATTGTCAGACCAAAGAAAGGTTTGACCACGAAGGTAGAAACGGAATTAAAGGAACAGCTGGAGGCGTATAAAAACAGTCTGTCCCAAACCGATATTGAAAATATAATAAAAGGAACAGAGGCACTTCATCTCTATGAAATGACTCCTGCGACCAAAGAAGAAAATGAGCGGATTCCTCTTCTGGAACGAAGTGATATTGGGAAAAAGTGCCAGCCTCTCTACAATGAAGAAAAAGAAATAGGGGACGTAAAAGTACTTCATCACAACCTTTACACCAATAAAATCGCTTATCTGAGATTTAATTTTGATGTGACGAAGTATGTGGCAGCAGGGCCTTATTTGGGCCTGTTATCTACCATGTTGGGTTATGTTGATACCAGGAACTATAGCTTCCTGGAGCTTTCCAATGAAATCAATATCCATACCGGTGGCCTGGTGTCTGACCTGAATGTTTATAACAAAAAAGGAAATGCTGGCGATTTTGTTGCCATGTTTGAATTAAAGGGAAAAGCCCTTTATGAGAAAATAGATAAACTCCTTGCTATTATGGAAGAAATCCTGACCAATACCAATCTGACGGATGAAAAACGTCTGAAGGAGATTTTGGCGGAGACTCGTTCCAGGATGGAAATGAAGATGGTGTCTAAGGGACATGTGACAGCAGTGGACCGTTCCCTTTCCTATTTTTCAGAGAGTGCATTGTTTGAAGAACTGGTAGGCGGAGTCTCTTACTATAACTTTATTGTAGACCTGGATACCAATTTTGAAGAAAAGAAAACGGAACTGATTGAAACACTGAAAAAGTGGATGCAGGTGATTTTCCGTAAGGATAACCTTTTTGTCAGCTATACAGCCGATGAGAAAGGCTATCAGATTCTGAATGATGTATTGCCTTCCTGGTTGGAAATTCTGAATGGAAAAGAGCTGGATGCTCCGTTAGAAAAGCTTGTTCTTGAGCAGAAGAACGAAGGCTTTAAGACACCGGGACAGGTGCAGTATGTGGCAAGAAGCGGTAACTTTATGAAGGATGGAGCGGCTTATACCGGAGCACTTCGCGTGCTTAAAGTGATTTTAAGCTATGATTATTTGTGGAATAACATCCGGGTAAAGGGCGGCGCTTATGGCTGTATGTGTGGATTTTCCATGAATGGAAACGGATACTTCACATCCTATCGTGATCCTAATCTGCGGGAAACCAATGAGGTTTATAAAGGCGTTGAAGCATATTTGGAAAGCTTTACCGTAGAAGAACGAGACATGACAAAATATGTAATCGGTGCAATCAGCAGCTTGGACACCCCACTGAATCCATCTGCAAAGGGAAGTCGTTCTCTTGGTGCTTATTTATGCCAGGTTACGGAAGAAGACCTGCAAAGAGAACGAGAGGAAGTGCTGGCAACTGATATGGAAGCAATCCGGTCAACTGCCAAGGTGGTAAAGGGTGTTTTAGCAGATGGAAATATCTGCGTAGTTGGAAATGAAAATAAAATTGAAGAAAATAAAGACTTATTTAAAAAGATTGCTAACTTGTGTTAATGTGAAAGCAGAAAGAAAAGCAATAAGGGATTGTCTGCTCTGTAATGTACAGATTGAGCAGGCAGTAAATAAGAACGGCAAAACTCTGAATAACTGAGATTTGCATGAAACCAGGAATACCAAGGAAAATCGAAAGGAATAAGAATGGAAAATCAATTTAAGTCAGGCTTTGTTACCTTAATCGGCAGACCAAATGTAGGAAAATCCACATTGATGAATCAGCTGATCGGCATGAAAATTGCCATTACCTCCAATAAGCCTCAAACAACCAGAAATCGGATTCAGACGGTTTATACGGACGAAAACGGACAGATTGTATTTCTGGATACACCAGGTATTCATAAGGCCAAAAATAAGCTGGGTGAGTATATGGTTACCGTAGCAGAGAGAACCCTAAATGAAGTGGATGTGGTTCTGTGGCTGGTAGAACCCAGTACCTTTATTGGAGCAGGTGAACAGCATATTGCTGAGCAGCTTAAGAAATCCAAAACACCGGTAATCCTGGTAATCAATAAGATTGATACGGTAAAAAAAGAAGAAATTCTTACCTTTATGAATGCCTATAAGGATATTTGCGAATTTGCAGAAATCGTGCCGGTGTCGGCTTTAAAAGGGGAGAATACGGATCATTTGATTGATACTATTTTTAAATATCTGAAAGAGGGACCACAGTTTTTTGATGAAGATACCATCACCGATCAGCCGGAGCGACAGATTGTGGCAGAGCTTATTCGGGAAAAGGCACTTCGGAAGCTGGACGATGAGATTCCTCATGGCATTGCCGTTAGTATTGACTCCATGAAGACCAGACGTCATGGTCATATCATGGATATTGAGGCTACCATTGTATGTGAGAGAGATTCTCATAAAGGTATTATTATTGGAAAGCAGGGAAGTATGCTAAAGGCCATTGGCAGTGATGCCAGAGTGGAGATTGAAAACCTGCTGGATATAAAAGTAAATTTGCAGCTTTGGGTAAAGGTAAAAAAGGATTGGCGGGATAGTGATTTTCTGATGAAAAATTATGGCTATAATCCGAAGGAATTGCATTAGTATATCGTATCGTAGATTTCTGTGTACTAGAAGTTTTTTCCGCAAGTATAGCAGTTCCCAAAATGGCAAACCTAATAGTAAAGAATAAATTAGGGGGACTTTTATATGAAGAATATGAACTATTGGGAAGTGTTTGAACAGACTGGAAGTATTGATGCCTATCTGCATTATGCCTGTACCAGTGAGAACAATGTGAGAAGTGAAGAAAAAGAAGGTGACATAAGTGCACGGCCAGGAGATGGTTACAGGGATGGTATTATCAGCGGCGCCTATTGGGGAATTTGACAAGCGCCTGGTCATCCTGACAAAGGAAAGAGGAAAAATATCAGCATTTGCCAAAGGCGCAAGAAGACCAAACTGCGCCTTGCTGGCATGCAGTCAGCCTTTTGTTTTTGGTACTTTTCAGGTATATCAGGGAAAAAATTCCTATACTGTGGTAGGGGCAGAAGTGACATCTTATTTTGAAGGGCTCAGAGCGAATCTGGAAGGCGCCTATTATGGCTTTTATTTTTGCGAATTTGCAGATTATCTCACTCGGGAAAATGTGGATGCTACCGATATGCTTAAGCTTTTGTACCAGTCGCTGCGGGCATTGGATAAAGGCACGATACCATTGCCGCTGATTCGTTACATATTTGAACTTAAAATGATGGCGTTAAATGGGGAAGCTCCCCAGGTGTTTCAGTGTGTGAAATGTGGAAAAGAACATCCAGGTGCGTTACTTAATATAAGAGCCGGCGGGCTGGTCTGCAACAACTGCCAGGAGCCTATAGCGGATGGTATTTATCTGGATGAAGCCACTATATATACGATGCAGTTTGTCCTGGCCACTCCTGTTGAGAAGCTGTATACCTTTCATGTGAGTGATGAGGTACTAAAGCGATTGAAGGTATGTATGGAGCAGTATTTGAAGCTTTATGTAGGGCACCACTTTAATTCCCTGGAGTTTCTGGAGCTGTTTTCTTGATGGTCCTATAAAGAGATTTATGTTACAAGTAGAATGGCAGTATTAAATGGTATTAAATGGTAAAAAAGGTGAAATCGGATTTAAGTAAAATTGGGATTGAAAAACCAGCGTATAACGGTTAAAATAAAGAGTATTGATGAATTGTATTGATAGTTTGCGAAGGAGAAAGAAATGAAAATAAGAAAAATAGTTGTATTGGGTCTCTTGTTTTCCTGTGTTTTATCTGGGTGTAAAAAAGAGAATGTCAATTTAGTTGCAGGAGAACTAAAAACCAATACTTTTATGATAGATAAAGATGGAGCCGTACAGGTGGCATTGGTCGAGCCATTGGATAAAGCATATTATAATGGAACGGAGCTGGAAGAATTCTTAAACGGTATTGTATCAGATTATAATGGTACAGCAGGCGAAGGCGCAGTAACCATGGAATCCTTCCTGGTGAATGATAACGTGGCCAGCGCAGTATTTAAATATAGTAACATAGAGCATTATAAAAACCTCACGGAGGAAGATGGAAATTACTCCACAATGGCAGAGGTAAGTTCTGTGCTGCCAAATACCTTCCTTGATGTAAATGGAAAAGAAACTGCGTTGAACGAAATCCAGTCCCAGAAAGACCAGACCAAATATAAAGTATTGGTTGTTAAAGAAGAATACGATGTGATGATTCCTGGAACCATTCAATATTATACAAATGCCAGCCTGCTAAGCAACAATTCGGTTCATACCACAGGCCAGGAAAACACATTTATTATTTATAAATAAAAGGGAGATATGACAAGTATGGAAAAGACTATGGAAAAAATCGTTGCATTGGCAAAGGCCAGAGGATTTGTATATCCAGGTTCAGAAATTTACGGAGGACTTGCTAATACATGGGACTACGGCAATTTGGGTGTAGAGCTGAAAAATAACGTAAAAAAAGCATGGTGGCAAAAATTTATTCAAGAAAACCCATATAATGTTGGTGTTGACTGTGCTATTTTAATGAACCCCCAGACCTGGGTAGCTTCCGGGCATTTAGGTGGTTTCTCCGATCCATTAATGGACTGTAAAGAATGTCACGAACGTTTTCGTGCTGATAAAATCATTGAAGACTATATGCAAGAAAATGGCATTGTCATTGAAGGTAGTGTAGATTCTTGGTCAAACGAAGAAATGAAAAATTACATCGAAGAAAAGAACATTTCATGTCCAACCTGTGGAAAACATAACTTTACGGATATCCGTCAGTTTAACCTGATGTTCAAGACCTTCCAGGGTGTGACCGAAGATGCCAAAAACGTGGTATATTTAAGACCAGAAACCGCTCAGGGTATTTTTGTAAACTTCAAGAATGTACAAAGAACCTCTCGTAAGAAAATTCCTTTTGGAATCGGTCAAATTGGTAAATCCTTCCGTAATGAAATCACACCAGGAAACTTTACCTTCCGTACCCGTGAATTTGAGCAGATGGAGCTTGAATTTTTCTGTGAACCGGATACTGATTTAGAGTGGTTTGCATATTGGAAACAGTTTTGTATCGACTGGTTAAAGACTTTGGGAATGAAGGAAGAAGAAATGCGCATTCGTGATCATGATGCTGCAGAACTTTCTTTCTACAGCAAAGCTACCACTGATATTGAGTTCTTATTCCCATTTGGCTGGGGTGAGCTTTGGGGAATTGCCGATCGGACGGATTATGACTTGACCCAGCATCAGAACGTGTCAAAGGAGCCAATGGAATACTTTGATGATGAAAAGAAGGAAAAATATATTCCTTACGTTGTAGAGCCATCGTTAGGAGCTGATCGTGTAACACTGGCATTTCTTTGTGGTGCATATGATGAAGAGGAGTTGGAAGGCGGCGATATGCGGACTGTACTTCGCTTTCACCCAGCCCTGGCACCGGTAAAAATCGGTGTGCTGCCACTTTCCAAAAAGTTAAGTGAAGGAGCGGAAGCTATTTATGCACAGCTTTCCAAGACCTATAACTGTGAGTTTGACGATCGTGGAAATATCGGAAAAAGATATCGTCGCCAAGACGAAATCGGAACACCTTTCTGCATTACTTATGACTTTGAGTCAGAGGAAGATCAGGCAGTGACGGTTCGTGACCGTGACACTATGGAGCAGGAACGAGTGAAGATTGTTGACTTGAAAGCATATTTTGAAAAGAAATTTGAATATTAAGATTAACTAAGTGACTGCCTTGAAATTATAACTGTAAGAATGTAGGTTATGGTTTCAGGGCGGTCTTTTTTTACTTAAGAATATTTTCATTAGTATGTGGCGTGTAAACTATTGACAAAAAGTGATATTGTTTGAGAAGTTTACGAAACGAATGGTTTATTTAATTAAAAAGGGAAAAACAAAATGGACATATTCGAACTCGTGTGATATAATTCTAGAAAAATAGTAATATTGAGCAGTATTTTATGACGCAATATAAAACCGAATCAGGGGAGGATATTATGAAGTCTATTAGTAAAAAAATCATTATTGCAGTTTCACTCATTATTTTTATTTCCACGTTGAGTATATCCGCAGTATTAAGTGTGATTTCCACCAGGAGTATTCAGGAGGAAACTCTTAAAAACTGTCATTCTCAGCTAACCTTAGCCAGTAACAAAATTGTAGAGTTTAATTCCGGGTTAGGAAGTGTTCTGGCTACTTTGTCAGATACGATCACCTCTACAGGGATAGAAGATGGAGACACCATACAGAAGATGTTGGTGGATATGTTTGCAAATCATCCTGAGACCAGTGATATATTTGTTGGTTTTTCTGACAATCGGGCATACTTTGGAAGTGAATGGATACCGGATGAAGGCTGGGTTGCAACCGAGCGGGAATGGTATGTTTTAGCTGCGCAGACACCAGGAAAGATAGTGATTACCAAGCCCTATCTGGACGCTATGACAAAGCAGATGTGTGCGACCGTTGCCTATGCAAATACAAAGGATGGTGCAGTCGATTTTGTAGTTGCAGTTGATATATTTTTCAATGAAATAATGGAAACCATCGCATCATATAAATTGGCAGAGGATGCTTATAATATGCTTCTGTGTACAGATGGTGATATTTATTTTCATAAAAATGAAGATTTGCAGCCGACACCAGATAAAATCTATAATCTGAAGGAAGTAGGCAATGGAGAATATATACAGCTTGTGAGCTTAGAAGATACAAAAATGGTCAAGCTGAAGGATTATGATGGTATCTCAAGCTACTTTATGGCAGCATCGGTAGAAGGTACGGATTGGATTATTTGTGGTGTTCTTCCAACTCACAATATTAATGATGTTTTTTTGAAGCAGTTGTTAATCAGTCTGGCATTAACGATTGTATTTGTTGGGGCGGCGGTATTTATTGTTGCCATTCTGATAAAAAGATTTGTTGCATTACCACTGAAGGCGATGGTGGAAGCAGCAGACGTTTTCGCATCAGGGGATACAAATGTAACCCTTCCAATGGAAACCGATGATGAGGTGGGAAGATTTTCAAAAGCCTTTCGTAGTGTGGTTGCTGCCACAAAGAACAATGCTGCATGTATGGAAGAAATTGCATCCGGAGATTTGAGTATGCAGGTATCCATTCGTTCTGAGAAGGACAGTATGAATAAAGCCATTTCAAAAATGCTGGAAAGCAATAATGTTACTCTGATGAATATAAATCGCACAGCCGAGGAAGTGCGGAGCAGTTCAGAAACCGTTGCCAGAAATTCGGAAAAAATGGCAGAAATCAGTAAAAACTTAATTGACAGTGTAGATGAACAGAAGACCATGACCGAAAGTCTTTCGGTATCAACCAATGAAGTACATAATCTGACTCAAAGTAATGATGAATTAGCCAGACAGGCTTTGGAAGAAATTAATAAAATTATCCGTGAAGCAGAAGAGGGACAGAAAAAGATGACCAATATGCTTGCTGCAGTGGATGAAATAAATAAAGCCAGTCAGGCCATCGGCAGTGTCATCGCAGATATTAGTGAAATCGCAGACCAGACGAATCTGCTGGCACTTAATGCAGCAATCGAGGCAGCCCGTGCAGGAGAAGCTGGTAGAGGCTTTGCTGTGGTAGCTGGTGAGGTTGGTGAGCTTGCCACCAAGTGTGCGCAGGCAGTTGGCAGTTCACAGGATTTAATTGAGGATTCAATGGAAAAGGCAAAACAGGGAAGTGCATTGGCAAAGGAAACGGCTCAGGCCTTGCAGGGAATCGTGAGTGGTGTAAGGATGAACTATGAAAAAATCAGCAATATTACATCCTCCACCCAGTCCCAGTTTACGGCTATTCAAAATATCACTTATGAAGTGCAGAGAGTGCAGGAAGCAGTGAAACAAACCAGTGTTTCCGCAGATGAGTGTGAAAAAGCAGGTGGTTCCATGAACGAGCAATCAGAAGTACTTCGTAATCATGCCAGTGATTTAAAGGAACAGCTTTCCATATTTAAGCTTAAATAATATTTCTTTGGATAAACTAAAAGTACATGAATGCAGAAGATTTTCTTGCACTATTCCAGCATTGCGATAAGGATTGGAATATTTGGGAATACTGGAAAAAAGTGCTTTTCTTTAAAGGTGAAATATGCTACAATATCATGGAGTGACTGGCGCTGACCACGGTCGGACAGGCAGTCAAATATGTAATTAAAATTAGGAGGAAATATCAAAATGGCAAAATGGGTTTATTTGTTTAAAGAAGGAAAAGCAGATATGAAAAACCTTCTTGGCGGAAAAGGTGCCAACTTAGCCGAAATGACTAACTTAGGTTTACCAATCCCTCAAGGCTTTACTGTAACAACCGAAGCTTGTACTGATTATTACACAAGCGGAAAAATGGTTACAGATGAAATCCAAGGACAAATCTTTGATGCAATCGCAGAACTGGAGGCAATCCAGGGAAAGAAATTCGGTGATACCGAAGATCCATTATTAGTATCTGTTCGTTCCGGAGCAAGAGCTTCCATGCCAGGTATGATGGACACGATCTTAAATCTTGGTTTAAACGACGTAGCAGTAGAAGGCTTTGCTGCAAAGACCGGCAACCCAAGATTTGCGTATGACTCATACAGAAGATTTATCCAGATGTTCTCTGACGTAGTTATGGAAATGAGCAAAACTTTCTTCGAAGGTATCTTAGATGAAATCAAAGAAGCAAAGGGTGCAAAATATGATACCGACTTAACTGCAGAAGATTTAAAAGAAGTTATCGCAAAATATAAGGCTATCTATAAAGAAAAAATGGGCGAAGAATTCCCACAGGATCCAAAGGTTCAATTAATGGAAGCAGTAAAAGCGGTATTCCGTTCATGGGACAACCCACGTGCTATCTACTATAGAAGAATGAATGACATCCCTGGAAACTGGGGAACTGCTGTAAACGTTCAGGCTATGGTATTTGGTAACATGGGAGATACTTCTGGAACAGGTGTTGCATTTACTCGTAACCCATCTACAGGAGAAGCTAAGATTTATGGTGAATACTTAATCAACGCACAGGGTGAAGACGTTGTAGCTGGTATTAGAACTCCACTTCCAATCACAAGACTGGAAGAAGATATGCCTGAAGCATACAAAGAGTTTATGAGAATTGCAAATCTTTTAGAAGATCATTACAAAGATATGCAGGATATGGAATTTACCATTGAAGATACAAAATTATACTTCTTACAGACAAGAAGTGGTAAGAGAACAGGCCCAGCCGCTCTTCAAATCGCAGTTGATTTGGTGAACGAAGGCAAAATCACAAAAGAAGAAGCAGTTAAGAGAATTGACGCTAAATCTTTAGATCAGTTATTACACCCAGCATTTGACCCAGCCGCTCTGAAAGCAGCAACTCCAGTAGGAGGAGCACTTCCAGCATCTCCAGGTGCAGCAGCTGGTAAGGTATACTTCACCGCAGATGAAGCGACTAAGGCTCATCAGGCAGGTGACAGAGTTATCCTTGTTCGTCTTGAGACTTCACCAGAAGATATCGAAGGTATGCATGCATCAGAAGGTATTCTGACCGCTCGTGGTGGTATGACATCTCACGCAGCCGTTGTTGCTCGTGGTATGGGAACTGCTTGTGTATCCGGATGTGGCGACTTAAATATCAAAGAAGAAGAAAAATACTTCACCATCGCTGGACAGACCGTAAAAGAAGGAGATTACATTTCTCTTGATGGTTCTACCGGTAAAATCTACATTGGCGATATCCCAACCGTAGAAGCTACCATCAGCGGTAACTTTGATACCATTATGCAGTGGGCTGATGAATTCAGAACCTTAAAAGTTAGAACCAATGCAGATACTCCTGCCGATGTTGCTAATGCAGTTAAATTTGGTGCAGAAGGTGTTGGTCTTTGCCGTACAGAGCATATGTTCTTTGAAGGCGAAAGAATTAAAGCAATCAGAAAGATGATTCTTTCTAAAACCGTAGAAGGAAGAAAAGAGGCATTGGCTGAACTGATTCCTTACCAAAGAGGTGACTTCAAGGCTATGTACGAAGTATTGGAAGGAAAACCAATGACCGTTCGTCTTCTTGATCCTCCACTTCATGAATTTGTACCAACCCAGGAAGATGACATGAAAGAATTAGCAGCAGAAATGGGTATTACCTTTGAAGAGATTAAAGCAACCGTAGAGGGCTTACATGAATTCAACCCTATGATGGGTCACAGAGGTTGCCGTCTTGACGTAACTTACCCAGAAATCGCTGAAATGCAGGCAAGAGCAATTGCAGAAGCAGCCGTTGAAGTAATCAAAGCTGGTAAATTCACTGTTGTTCCAGAAATCATGATTCCATTGGTTGGAGAAAAACGCGAATTACAGTTTGTAAAACAGTTCGTAGTTGATACAGTAGAAGCTGTTATCAAAGAAACAGGCGTTAGCTTCGAATATCACGTAGGTACTATGATTGAGATCCCAAGAGCAGCTCTTCTTGCCGATGAAATTGCAGAAGAAGCAGAATTCTTCTCATTTGGTACAAACGATTTAACCCAGATGACCTTTGGTTTCTCTCGTGATGATGCTGGTAAATTCTTAGATGCATACTATGCAAACAAGATTTACGAATCAGACCCATTCGCAAGACTTGACCAGGACGGTGTTGGACAGCTTGTTAAAATGGCAGTTGAAAAAGGTAGAAAGACCAGACCTGAGATTAAACTTGGTATCTGTGGAGAGCACGGTGGAGATCCATCAACCGTTGAATTCTGCCACAAGATTGGTTTGAGCTATGTTTCCTGCTCACCATTTAGAGTACCAATTGCAAGACTTGCAGCGGCACAGGCAGCGTTAAATAATTAATATTTAAAATAATGAGTTCCATATCAGTGATGAAAGTTACTGGTATGGAACTTTTTTTGCTATTGTAGCAAAAAAACGTTGTATATAATCGATACATGCACGGAATAAATATAAGTATAAATTTAGTTACAATTAACTTTACTTTCACGCTCTGAATAACTATAATTAAAGTGTAAAAGGAAAAAAGATTGAGGTGCCAATATGAACAAAGCAGATCATTTAAGCAAATTAGTAGAAGAAGACAATGGATATCTGATTACATCTAGGGCTGTTGCATGTGGATTTACTAAACCTTTTATTTCAAATTTTATTAAAGATAACCAGATGGAAAAGGTGGCTCATGGAATTTATATTTTAGAGGATGTGTGGCCAGATGAATTGTTTATACTGCAGACTCGTAATCAGATGATTGTGTATTCTGGTGAAACAGCATTGTATTTACATGGGTTAGTGGATCGAGAGTATAGCAGGATTTGTTTTACTGTACCTATGGGATATAATGTTTCTCATATTAAGATTCCTTCCAAGGTAGTACATTATATTAGTAAAAATATTTACGATATGGGAGTTGCCATGGTTCCTTCGAGTAGTGGGAATTTGGTGAGAACATATGATATGGAACGTTGCGTCTGTGAATTGATTAAAGATAGAAAAAAAGTCGAAGTACAGATTTTTCAGACTGCAATCAAGGAGTACATGTCTCACCAAAATAAGAAGTTATCCAGATTAATCGAATATGCAGAAAAATTGGACATTCGGGATGAAGTAATGAAATATGTGGAGGTACTGGTATGATTCATACAGCGAAGCAGCTTAAAGATAAAGTGAGAAATTTTTCAAAGGGAGATAATAATATAGCAAAAACACTGATAAGAATTTTTATTATGGAAAGATTTTTGGAAAGAGTTACTCTGTCAGATTATCGAAATAATTTTATCCTAAAAGGTGGAATGCTTGTAGCATCCATTGTTGGATTGGATATGAGAGCAACAATGGACATAGATACAACGGTGAAAGCATTGCCACTTAATGAGAAAGATGCAAGGAGAATTATAGATGAAATCTGCAGTACACGGATTGAAGATGGTGTTAGCTTTCATATAACATCAACAAAAGAAATAATGGAGGATTTTGATTATCCAAGAGTTCGCATGACACTTGAAGCCACACTTGAGCGCATTCGACAAACTATTAAAATAGATATATCTACAGATGACGTAATTACACCACAAGCAATTGAATATGATTATAAATTGATGTTTGAGGATAGTACAATATCATTATTGTCATATAACATCGAGACACTTTTGGCAGAAAAAGTACAAACAATTCTGGCAAGAGGAATAGCGAATACAAGACTTCGCGATTTCTATGATGTGTACGAGGTTATGCGGTGTAAGGAAAAGGATGTTGACACTGTTATATTGAAGGAAGCATTTGCGGCGACATGTAATAAGAGAAACACTGTTTTTACAGTGGAGGAAATTGAGGGAATTCTTACTATGATTATCAGTGATTTTAAACTTAAAGAAATGTGGGAGCGATTTAAAAATGCAAACCATTTTGTTGGTAATCTGGATTGGGAAAAAGTTGTTACATATGATGTTGAGTTGATAAAAAAGATAAACATGGTATAGAGAATATTCATTTAATTAGTTTATTCCAAAAATATAAGGAAAAATGTCGATTACAAGACTTGCAGCAGCACAGACAGCGTTGAACACTAGGGGCAATAGGAATAGGGTAATGTTGGTTGCAATAAATAGAGGCTTACATGCAAGACATTTTTTATATGGAGGCAATGAAAGAGTATACACTCAATCAATTGCCTCCTTCTTTAATGCTCCACAGCAGTCGTATCCCCCTGTAATATAATCGGCAAAGTCGTATAGCTTTGTACCAGGAGAGAAGGGTTCTCCAATTTCCGCATCATCATTTTCCCTGCCTGTATCCCCATATCATGCACATTAATTTGGACAACGGTAGGTTTTGGTTCAATAATGCAGGAAGGAAGAACTATCAGAATGCCTGAAAGAATGGATTGGGATTCGAAAGGATTCCATCAGCTTGAGAAAAGGCAATTACCGTACTGTTTTTGCAGAAGATGAAAATTCACTTTATGTTTTTTCCAGGACATACCAACAGGAAACCACGATTATTTTATTAAATAATGGAGAGCAGGAACAAAAGATAAATATCAGAGAAATGCTGGGATCCCCCCTTCAGGACGTCTTGACCGGGGCGGTATCGGAAACAATCGTAATGGGTTCTTATGAGGGAAGTGTAGGAAAGCTTATAGTTTAAGTGTACGAAGTGCACAGTAACGTGAAACAGGTATCAGGCGATAAGTGTCAGTCTGATGCCTGTTTTCGTCAATATCTTTCTCGTGTGGTGTTTCACTCCATTGACATGGAGAGTTAAATATGTTACTATAATTCATGTGTTTATCGTAGTAGAGTGATAAAAGATGAAAATGGAGAATAAGTCATGAAAAAGAAATTTTTGTGTATAGGATTGGTAGCGGTAATGATTTCGGCAGTGCTGCCCGGCTGCGGTTCCAAGGCAGTGGATGGAGGAAAGACGGCAGAAAAGGAAGGAGCTGTGAATGAGACATCTGGAGATAGCAGCCACATTACCTTTACTGTAGGATTTGATGCGGAATATGCGCCATACGGTTATATGGATGAATCCGGAGAATATACCGGATTTGACCTGGAATTAGCACAGGCCGTCTGTGATTTGGAAGGCTGGACCTTGGTGAAAACACCAATTAACTGGGATTCCAAAGATATGGAGCTGAATTCTGGTTCCATAGACTGTGTCTGGAATGGTTTTACCATTAACGGGCGTGAGGATTCCTATACCTGGTCTGTGCCCTATGTGGATAATAGCCAGGTAATTATAACGGCAGATAATTCCGGAATTTCTTCTCTGGCAGATTTGGCAGGTAAGACAGTAGGAGTACAGGCGGCATCGGCAGCCCTGGAGCTTTTACAGGATGAAGAGGGCCAGAAGGAATTGGCGGACACTTTCGGTACTCTGATGGAGTTTCCAGATTACAACAGTGCATTTGTAGAGCTTCAGGCGGGATCTCTTGATGCGGTTGCAATGGATATCGGTGTTGCACAGTATCAGCTGAAATCCAGAGGAGAAGGATTTAAAATCCTGGGGGAAGAGCTGAATTCGGAACAGTATGGCATTGGATTCAAAAAGGGTAATGAAGAGCTTCGGGATAAGGTGAACAAGGACTTGATGACTCTGCTGGAAAATGGCACCTTTGCCAGTCTGGCTGAAAAGTATGAGCTGGCCGATATGGTTTGTCTGAAAGCGGAGTAAGCTACGGAGGAATGGTATGAATTTAGCAACAATGCTGGAACAGCTTGGAGCAGGTATGGGAAAATCAGTGGGCATTTTTTGTCTGACACTGATTTTTTCCCTGCCGCTGGGTCTTTTTATTGCCTTTGGAAGAATGTCCCGAAACCGATTAGTAAGCGGTATTATTAAATTATATATTTCAATTATGCGGGGAACACCACTGATGCTTCAATTGTTAGTGGTGTATTTTGGACCCTATTACCTGTTTAAAATGTCCATTGGCGGAGCCTATCGGTTTGTTGCCATTGTACTTGGATTCTCCCTTAATTATGCAGCTTACTTTGCCGAAATATACCGGTCTGGGATTGAATCCATGCCAACCGGACAGTATGAAGCGGCAAAGATGCTTGGTTACAGCAAAGACCAGACCTTTTTTAAAATAATATTTCCCCAAGTAATCAAGCGGATTCTTCCATCGGTCACCAATGAGGTGATTACTTTGGTCAAGGATACATCCCTGGCCTTTGCCTTAGCCTATATGGAGCTGTTCAGCATTGCAAAACAGATTGCGGCGGCAAATACAACTTTTCTCCCCTTTGTGATAGCTGGTATCTTTTATTATTTGTTTAATCTGATTGTAGCGGTTGTTATGGAAACGATTGAGAAAAAGCTCAGTTATTACCAATAAGGGGAAGCTAAGTGTGCAGATGGGAGCTTAACGATGAATTTACTGGAAATGAATCATATTTATAAAAAATACGAAAACCTGGAAGTAATCAAAGACATTTCCCTGTCGGTAAAAGAAGGGGAAATCCTCTCGATTATTGGACCTTCCGGTTCTGGAAAGTCTACCTTGCTCCGGTGTGCAACCATGCTGGAAAAAATCAACGGTGGCGAAATTATTTATTTAGGGGAGAAGACGGCTTGGATGGAAGAAGGGCATCCCCAATATGTCAGAGGAGAGCAGGCAAAGAAGGTTCACTCCTATTTTGGACTGGTATTTCAGAATTTCAATCTGTTTCCTCACTATTCTGTTATAAAAAACATTACGGATGCACCAATTCATGTCCAGAAAAGAGAAAAACGGGAAGTGTACCGGGAAGCCGGAGAACTGTTGGAGAAAATGGGGCTATCGGATAAGAAAGATGCGTTTCCCTGTCAGCTTTCCGGAGGTCAGTGTCAGCGGGTGGCCATTGCAAGAGCATTGGCGTTGAAGCCCAAAATTCTGTTTTTTGACGAACCTACATCCGCTCTGGATCCGGAGTTGACCGGAGAGGTTTTGAAGGTAATCCGTTCATTGGCGGATTTGGATATTACCATGGTTATCGTTACTCATGAGATGGCTTTTGCGAAAGAGATTTCAGACCGGGTTATTTTTATGGATAAGGGAATTGTGGAGTTAGAAGGAACGCCGGAGGAGATATTTGCTTCCCAACACCTTAGAATTCGGGAATTTTTGGGGAATTTCAATCATACTCTGGAGTAGTGGATTTTATAAATACACTCTTAAGTACGGGAAAAAGAAGACTTTGCAGTGGAGCATAGAGACTCCGCTACAAAGCCTTCTTTTTTAAAACATATATTGACCATATTGGTCGGTTGTGCTATAATGTAAAAAACCGACCAGCATGGTCGGTGTCGTTAGGAGGTGATTAGTTGCATGAAAAATTTAAATTATTAAACCCTGAAAAGCGTGACCGGATAATCAATGCCGCCATGCAGGAGTTTTCCGAAAAAGGTTTCAAAAATGCATCAACCAATGAAATCGTCAAAAAAGCAGGAATTTCAAAGGGTGCACTGTTTCATTACTTTTCTTCCAAGCAAGAGCTGTTTGAATTTTTGTATCATTATAGCTCGGATGTTATGGTTGAAATTATGGAATCCCAGATTGATAATATGCCGGATGACGTATTTGAACGTTGGATTGCCTTTGCCAAATTGAAAATGGGAGTAGCCGTTCAATATCCTAACTTAGCTGATTTTATGCAAAGAACATTCAAGGATGACACGACGGATGTTCAAAAGCTTATAAAGGAAGAGTTTGCCCGGTTTTCCAAAGATTTTTCACAAAAAGTTTATCAAGGCATTGACTTATCCAAGTTTAAGCCGGATGTTGATGTCCAAAAGGCACTACAAACAATCTGGTGGGTTCTGGAGGGGTACGCACTGACCAAACAGCAGGAATCAATCAATCTGACCCAGGCCAGGGATGCTGAATTTCAGCAGGGATTAATCGACGAAATGGAGAGCTATCTTGCTATTTTGAGAAAATCCTTTTACCAAGAAGAATATTTATAATTATTTCGCAGGTTTATCATCTAAAATCAGGAGGATTTCGCTATGAGTCTTATGGAGATTCGTGATCTATCAAAAAAGTATGGACAATTTACAGCTCTAAGCAATGTTAATATTGACGTAAAGCCGGGTGAGGTTTATGGCTTTATCGGTCCAAATGGAGCCGGCAAGACCACAACAATCCGTGTTCTGCTGGGTATTTTAAAGGCGACCAGCGGCAGTGCCACGATTTTCGGAAAGGATGTCTGGAAGGAAGCCGTGGAGATTCACAAAAAAATCGCCTATGTTCCCGGCGATGTGAATCTTTGGTCAAATCTGACCGGTGGTGAAGTAATCGACCTTTTTGTGCGGCTGCGCAAAGGAAATAATAAAGACCGGAAAGAGGAACTGATTCAGCGTTTTGAACTTGATCCCACCAAGAAATGTCGCACCTATTCTAAAGGAAACCGGCAGAAGGTAGCACTGGTTGCAGCCTTTTCTTCCGATGCGGATCTTTACATTCTTGATGAACCTACCTCAGGTCTGGATCCTCTGATGGAGAAGGTTTTCCAGGAATGTGTGCTAGAGGTAAAAAAGGCAGGTAAGTCGGTTTTTCTGTCCAGTCATATTTTACAGGAGGTAGAACGCCTTTGTGACAAGGTCAGCATCATCCGTGATGGTAAAATTATCGAAACCGGTACGATGAAAGAGCTGCGCCATCTGACCCGCACCAGTGTCACTGTGGAGACAGAACGGCCGGTACAGGGACTGGAAACCATCGCAGGCGTGCATAATCTGAATCAGGCAATGAGCGGATTGACCTTTGCCGTTGAAACAAAAGAGCTTAACAATGTCATAACCTTGCTCACTGGTTTTGGTATTATCAAGCTGGAAAGCTCGCCGCCAACACTGGAAGAGCTGTTTATGAGTCATTATGAAAACGTAAGGGGGTAGTGGATATGTTTGAACATAATCTTTTATTGACCCGTCTTATTTTCCGCCGTGACCGGCTGCGTAACTTGCTTTGGCTTATAGGGATGTTGGGGCTGGTGGTTGGTTTTGGCAGTGCAGTGCCTGGGATGTATCCTTCCCAGACGGAACGGCTGGTGATGGCTGAGACGTTAAAAAACCCAGCGATGGTAGCCATGTTGGGACCGGTTTATGATGACAATGGTTATACCATTGGTGCTCTTTACTCCAATTTTATGCTTTTATGGACGGCTGCAATCATGGGAATTATGAATATTTTTCTGGTAGTACGCCATACCCGGCAGGATGAGGAACGGGGGCGGATTGAGGTCATCCGTTCGCTGCCAGTGGGAAGACTCAGTAACCTTTCGGCGGTGCTGACAGCAGCGATTGTTCTCAATCTGGTATTTGCCCTGTTTATGGGACTGGGATTGGGCGTGCTGGGGATTGAAACCATGGATTTCACCGGCTCGATGCTTTTTGGAATAGCGGTGGGTGTCACGGGTTTGCTATTTGCTGCGGTTACGGCGATTTTCTGCCAGCTGTGTGCCAATCCAAGAACCGCCCAGGCATTGTCCTTTACCTTTTTGGTAGTCGCATACATGGTACGGGCAATGGGGGATATGGAAAGTGAGTTGCTGGCCTGCATTTCTCCGTTGGGTCTGATTCTGCGAACCAAAGCCTACGTAGATAATCTATGGTGGCCAGTACTGGTTATGCTTTTGATCACAGCAGCAGCGGCAGCGCTTGCTTTCTGGCTGTGCGGTATCCGTGATATGGGCGAAGGTATCATTCCAGCCCGGCCAGGGAAAAAGGAAGCGGCTCCCTATTTGCAAAATGCTGGCGGCCTTGCGTGGCGGCTGCTGCGGAATTCGGTTATTATTTGGGCTTTCGTTATTCCTCTGTTGGGAATGTCATATGGTTCCATCATGGGTGATTTGGAAGCGTTTATCTCCACCAATGAGGTTTTTAAGATAATCATTCCGGATGGAGATCCTGCTCAGTTTATTTCATTTCTAATGGTGATTGTGTCAATTCTTGGGACGATTCCGATTTTGCAGTTTATTCTGAAGGTGCGTTCCCAGGAAAGTGGTGGCTATGCAGAAAACGTGCTGGCTCGGGCAGCCTCACGTCATGACCAGCTGTTGGGATATTTTCTGATTGCTTTGATAGCAGGAATCTGTATGCCGTTCTTGAATGCACTTGGTTTTTGGGCAGGAAGCACACCAGTAATGGAGAATCCAATTGCCTTTACTACCTTTTTGCAGGCATCCATGGTTTATGTGCCAGCGATTTGGTTCATGCTGGGAATTGCTATGCTGCTGATTGGTTATCTGCCACAGCTTTCTGCTTGGGTATGGGCGTACCTGGGATATGCATTTTTCATTATTTATATAGGAAGTATTATGAAATTACCTGAGTGGATGGGAAAACTGTCACCATTTGGCTATATTCCCAAGCTGCCAATGGAGGAATTTAATCCAGTGTCGGCTTTGGTGTTGACAGGAATTGCAGGGGTGATGTTTGTGCTGGGATTCCTGGGATATCGGAATCGGGATATGATTTTCCATTATGACTGACAGGTAATAAAATCCATTTATATTAAAGGCTTTGTTGGGGAGCATAGGCACTCCTCAACAAAGCCTTTTTTGAAAATAATCTATTTAATCTCCGCCCGTGCATCTTCAGCCAGTTTAGGCAGCGCATCCTCAATGGAGGTTCCGCCATCAACCACAACAGCCTGAAGCGTCTGTAATACATGATTTGCAATGGTGTCAGCTTCGCCAAATGGTTCTGGCTGTATAGCCGTTAATGTCTGATTTACAAAAGGCATTTCGGATACCTGCTGGAAATATTCATTACCCTGTAATGAAGTTAAGCTCGGAAGCTGTCCTAATAATTTACATGCGTCTAAATTCAATTCATCTTCCATAAGAACTTTAATGAATTCCCAGCTTAAGTTCTGTTTTTGCTCATCAGATTTGAAAATAATTAATCCATTTCCGCCTAAGGTAGAGTAAGGAGTATCTCCTTCATTTAAAACTGGGATTGGAGCGATTCCGATATCTTTTCCGATTTCCATTTCGTGATCAGCCGCACCCTTCATATTAGCTTTCCAGCCATATCCAAATTGGAGCCACATACCTACGTTACGTTTGAAGAAAGAGTTATCATCATCCATGGTAGGAGGTGCAAATTTCTGTGCATCAACAAGGAACTGCATGAAATCAGCCATTTTAGCCTCTGGTTTATCAAAAACAATGTCGGTTCCGGTGCTGTTCATTAACTGATATTGTCCGCCATTAAAGTTGTAGTAGATTGGTGCGAGCATATCCCAGTACCAGCCGCCCCATGCAAGGGCAATATTCCAGAAGCAGGTTCCGTAGATATCTGGACCAAGGTTATCAATGGCTTCCGCGCATTTTAAGAATTCTTCCATGGTCTTTGGTGGGTTTTCCGGGTCTAATCCAGCCTGTGCAAATAATTCTTTATTATATACCATCATAGTGGTGGTAATGGTCCAAGGCACATAGAAATTATAATCATCAAACTGTGTTACATAGTTGTCGTCAACCCGGCCCATGATATCGTCATAGCCCTGGAAATTGTTTAAAGGAACTAAAACACCAGCCTGTGCATAACGCATACCTCTTGCTCCGAAGCCGCCGGTATATACGTTTGGTGTATTTCCGGCGGAAATCTGAGTATCAATTTCTTTGTCGGAAATTACTTCAACGGTTACATTAGGGTATTTTTCATTAAATTTTGGAACTGCCTTTTCGTTCATAAAGGATACGAAATCACCTTCTGGAACGGCAACGACTATTTTGTCTGTTACGTCACCGGCAACTGCTTCCGCTACGGGGGCATCGGCTTCCTCCTCTGCTGGTGCGTCGGTGCCTTCTTCGGTAACAACAGGCGTTTCAGGTGCTGGTGTTTCTTGTTTGTTGCTGGAACCGCAAGCCGAAAGGGAACCCATTAAAAGGGCAGCGGTAAGTACTAATGCTAATGTTTTTTTCATGTTTTTTCCTCCTTAAATAATAGAAAGTGATTTATTTCAAGGTCCCAGAACATATTTGAAAATTGCTTGTGCAGGTCTGTGCATTCCGCTTCGTGGGAGAGACAGAAGAGAGCAATTGATTTTTAAATAAGCTCTGACCAATGAAAACGTGTTTAAGATTCCTTTAACTGGTCAATTCTCTCCTGAGCCTTTTCGGCCAGGTCTTTTTTGATAGAAAATACTTCAATAATGGTTTCATAGGCTTCAATGGCTTTTGCGGTATTTCCTTCTTCCTGATAAATCTCTGCTTTTCGAAAGAGTGCTGTATCCAAATAACGTTTATCCTGTTTTAAATATTTTTTCACCATGGCATCAATGTCCTTGGGGGTGAGTTGTTTTTGGATAATTAAGTCAGCCATTTCTTTTGCCTGATAATAGATACCAGGGTGTGGAAAAACACCTTTTCCCTCCCAGGCTTCAATTACCTGTTGGTAAGCTCCGATAAATTCACCAGTAGCAAAGTCATTGCCACCCTTTAATGCCAGGGCATATTTCCCTTTTTCAAAATTCGCTTCCGCCTGCTGGTAATATCCTTCTGTCATGCGATAGACCTTGAACCAGGAAAGGCTGTAAGTAGCAATTAACACAAGGATGAGAACAATGGCAGCAATGAATGCTTTCTTTTTCATATGAATTCCCTCCTATTTCAAACCAACACCGGTGAATGCTTTGATAAAATTCTTTTGTACAAGTAAAAAAGCAATGACAACCGGTAAAGTTACTAATGTAGTGGCAGCCCAGAGCTGCTGGAATTGTCCGTTTGGAATCAAGGTCTTAAAGCGGAAAATAGCAAGCTGTAAGGTCATTTTGTTTTGATCGGACATATAAAGTAAAGGACGCATAAAGTCGTTCCAGGAATCCATAAAGGTTAAAATCGCCACAGTGGAAATGGCTGGCATGGACAAGGGAATGACGATACGGGTTAAAATATAAAACTCATTTCCGCCGTCAATACGGGCTGCCTCCAAAAAGGCATCATCAATACTTTTGACAAACTGCATCATCAGAAAGATATTGTAAGCACTTAAGCTGACGGGTAAAATCATAACCTTAAAACTGTTGAGCCATCCCCATTGGAAAAACATCTGATACTGAGGAACCAAAAGCAATACCGATGGCAGCATCATGGAAGATAAAATCAGGGTTCGCCATGCATTTTTGTGGGTAATGTTGCATTTTAAAATGCCATAGGCCACGGAAATACTTAAAAATACATTTAATGCCGTTACGCTGGTGGAGATAAAAATGGAATTTAAAAACAATCGACCAATGTTCAGCTTGGCAAATACATCCACGTACCCGCTAAAAGTAATTTTGGAAGGAAGTGCCATAGGGGCAGTAAAAATTTCGTTTCCTGGCTTCATGGAGTTGATGACCATAATAAGAAAGGGAGCCATTACAATCACAGCACCGAGACAAAGAATGGTGTATTTTAATATGGATAACAGCTTCTTAGACATCGTCGTCCCTCCTATCGGTAATTTTCATCTGCAAGTTTGTCGCAATAAATATAATGATGGCAAGGAAGATACCAATGGTAGAAGCATAGCCGATATCCCGATCCTGAAAAGCAGCCTTATAAAGGTATAATACCGGAGTCAACGCTGCATTGCCCACACCACCGGACACATCGAAGTTCATATAGACTTCAGTAAACATCTGCATACCATTGATAATGTTCATAGTTAATACAAAGATAATCTGATCCCGTAAAAGGGGAAGGGTAATTTTAAAAGCACTTTTCAGTTTGCTGGCACCATCAATACTGGCGGCTTCATATACCGACTGATCAATGTTGGCAATTCCTCCGATGAAGATAATCATCTGGATACCAAACCACTTCCAGGTACTAAACAGTGCCAGAAGGGGCATTGGTAAGGTTTTGGACACGGTCCAGATAAACGCTTTGTCAATCAACCCTAGAGACAGAAGAATCCGCTGTATGGGACCTCCGGTTCCTACTATAAAGTAGTTAAATACCATCATGCCGACTGAAATGGAAGTAATAACTGGCAAAAAGTATATGGTGCGGAAGATGGAATTTATCTTCTTTGGTGCACTTAACAGCATGGCTGTTGCCAAAGATACCACAAAGGTCAGAGTGATGAAAATGACCTGGTTGTAAATAATGTTCACCATTGATTTCCGAAACAGTTGATCGGAGAGTACCGCAATCCAGTTTCCCAGTCCGGTAAAGCGGATATGGAATTTGTCAATAGAATCGAAGGACATAAAGGAATTACTGATGGCGGTGGCAAATGGATAGATTAAAAATACTGCCATATAAATGAGCCAGGGGGATAAAAAGACGTAACCCCAAAATTTCGTTTTAGAAAGCTGATTTCGTTTCAAAAAAGCACCTCCTTCAAATTTCTATTGAAACGTTTCTGTAACCATAATACTACATTGCTTTTAAAATTACAACACTTTTTTTATAAAAAAACAATTTTCTTTGTCTAATTATACTAAAACAAATTCAAAAAACCATTGACTTATACCTTTATAAAGTGTAATATATTAAACAGGGAATTTTTAAATAGAAACGTTTCGGTGAAACGAGCTTACACAGAAACTTATACAGATTGGA
Source organism: Acetivibrio sp. (assembly GCA_031553075.1). Taxonomy (GTDB): domain Bacteria; phylum Bacillota; class Clostridia; order Lachnospirales; family Lachnospiraceae; genus DIGJ01. The sequence continues at coordinate 20,270 of JAVBLX010000138.1, read as the reverse complement.
GCTTAAAATATGAGAGAAACAATAAAGGTAGAATGGGGTAATACCAGTTTTGAGTTTTTGCGCACGGGAGATATTTATAAGATATCTCACAAAAATTTGATGATCAATCAATTAATGGGAACTCCTTTGGATGGCTCTTTGATGAACTTATATCTTAGGATTATCGGCAAAAATGAAATAAAATATGTACCTATGATAGGGATAAAATCAAACTCTGTTTTCAGCTACAGCAAAAATCAAGCGTGCTTTCAAGGAGATTACGAAGGTGTTTCCTATCAGGTAACCTTGTCATTGGCAAAAGAAAACATATGGTTTTGGACCATTGATCTTTCTGGCGAGGGACAAGTGGATGTTATTTTAGGACAGGACTTAGGACTGGGAGATAAGGACGCTGTCATGTCCAATGAAGCCTATATCAGCCAGTATATTGATTATTGTATCAAGGAAGAAGAGGGGTATGGTCCCATTATTAATGCCCGGCAAAACCAGCTCATGTCGACAGGAAATCCTTATCTTCAATTGGGAGCTGTGACAGGAGCCCGTGCTTTCTCCACCGATGGTTTTCAGTTTTTTGGAATTTCTTCCAGGGAATCTGGAATCCCAGAGGCATTAACGAAAGAAACCTTATCCAATGAAGTATACCAGTATGAATTTGCTTATGCCGCTCTTCAATCTCCAGTGATTAATTTGAAAGAGAAGGATGAGAAAGTTATCTTTTATGGACACTTTCTTGCAGATAAGTCTCATGCAAATGAAGCTGCAGGTATTGATGAGGAAGTATTGAGGTCATATTCAGCCATCCCGAAAGCAATCGAATGGACAAAGCAGGAGCTGGTGTGCCGTACGCCATATTCTTATTTGGAATCCCAAGCTTTTTCAGAAGCAGAATTGGACAGTATGTACCCGAAAAAGAGATTTCAAATGGAAGAAGATAGTCTCTCACTTTCCTTTTTTCTCCCTGATTACAGTCATGTAGTATTGAAAGAAAAGGAGCTTTTGACAGAACGTCCTCATGCCCATATGGTAATGAATCTGAACGCATCTTCCGGTAAGGAAAATACCATAGCATCGACATGCTATATGTATGGTGTTTTTAATTCTCAAATTGTACTGGGCAACACAAGCAACCATATGCTTCTTTCTAATAATAGAAATCATCTTAATCTTTTGCATACCTCTGGCCAGCGAATATGGATACGGGAAGGGGGAAAGCTTTTCCTGCTGGCGGTACCTTCCTTGTTTGAAGTGGGAGCAAATTATGGGAGATGGTACTATAAAATTTTGGATGACATACTGGAAATCACTACCTATACGACGGTAGAATTTCCAGAGGTTCATATGGTTCTCTCCTCTCAAAAGGGAAAGCGGTATGATTTTATTGTGACCAATTATATCGTCGGAGGAAACGACGAAAATCAAGAACCGGGAACCGTTAAACAGGATGGAGAAAAAATATACATCACTCCCCATCAGGATGCCTTTTCGGAGAAAATCGTGCCGGGTGTTAAGTATGGGATAAGGGTGCTGGATACCGAGTTTGAGATGATTGATGACGGGATTTTTTATCAGGATGGAAGAAAACGAAATGCCCATTTGCTGGTATTGAAAATAGAAAAGAACAGTGGATTTCATATGATTTTTACTGGTTCAGCTGCTGGAGAGATTAACTTTTCCCCGATAAATTCTTTTGCGCTGGAAAAAGATCACTATGAGAAAATATTTAAGGAATTTACAAGAGAGTTTCATATTCAAGAGGATTTTAACCGGATTTTCCGCCTGAATGCCACTGTATACTGGTTTGCTCATAATGCATTGTTTCATTATAAATCACCTCATGGGGTAGAGCAGTTTCAAGGTGCTGCCTGGGGAACCAGGGATGTATGTCAGGGGCCGTTGGAGCTTAGCATTGCCTTGGGGCATTACGAAGATATTCGTGAGATTCTTGAAACGGTATATTCTCATCAATATTTGGAAACAGGAAATTGGCCTCAATGGTTTATGTTTGATCAGTATTTTCAAATTCAGCAGGAAGAAAGTCATGGAGATATTATTGTATGGCCCTTGAAGGCGCTAACGGATTATCTTCAGGCAACCGGCGATTTTGAGATATTAAATAAAGAGCTTCCCTATACCCAGGTGGAAACCAAAGCATTCACCAATGAGACCCAGACACTGAAGGAACATGTCCTTCTTCAACTGGGATACATCAAAAAGAATTTGATGTATGGTACGGCTCTTTCTAATTATGGAAATGGTGATTGGGATGACACGCTCCAGCCAGCCAACCCTCAGCTTAGAAGCTCTCTTATCAGTAGCTGGACCGTGGCTCTTACCTATGAAACGATGAAATCCTTTGGTGAGCTGTTAAAAGATTTTGATCCAGAGTGGCAGGAGGAAATAGAGACGTTTACCAGTGGTATAAAAGAAGACTTTTATAGATATCTGATAAAAGATAAGGTGATATCTGGCTTTGCGCTTATGAAAGAGCCGGGAGATATTTCCTATCTACTTCACCCGGAGGATGAAAGTACTGGAATAAAATATCGTCTTCTGCCAATGACCCGCGCTATCATTGCCGGGCTGTTTACCAAAGAGTTGGCGGAACAACACCTGGAGCTTATTGACCAGTATTTGACCTTTCCGGATGGAGTTCGCCTGATGAGTGAGCCGGTGGAATACCGTCGGGGAGAAATGAGACATTTCAAACGAGGCGAGCTGGCGGCAAATTTTGGACGTGAAATCGGGTTACTGTATGTACATTCTAATGTACGGTATTCTCAGGCACTGACCAAGTTTGGCTTGGGAGAAAAGGGAATGGATGCATTGGAGAAGATTACTCCCATAGGTCTGGAAGAAAAGGTGCAAAATGCGGCACCAAGGCAGAGTAATCTATACTTTAGCAGCTCGGATGGTGATTTTCTGACCCGCTTTGAAGTGGACTATGATAAGCTAAAGAATGGCAGCAAGGCGGTAAAAGGTGGTTGGCGGTTGTATTCCAGCGGACCGGGAATCTTTATCCATCAGTTAATCTGTAACTGTTTGGGGATTCGCCAGACAAAATCCAGTCTGATTATTGATCCCGTACTGCCGGAAGATATGTTGAATATATCCTTTCAATTAAATATAGAAGAATATAAAGTGGTATATGAATTTTACCTGAAATCAGGTAAAATGATAAGAGAAGTTTTGATAAATGATAAGCCGATTGAATTTGCTCCCATGTTGGAAACGTATCGAGAAGGTGGAGCAGTGGTGGACAAAAAGCGGTTTATGGAACGTTTATCTTTGGAACAGGAAAATATAGTTCGAGTTTATTGTTAGAGGAGGATTGGCATGGTCACCATTAAAGACATCGCAAAAAGAGCCAACGTATCTATTTCAACCGTTTCATATGCATTAAATGGGAATCCTATTATTTCGGAAGAAACAAGAGAACGGGTTTTGTCAATTGCCAAGGAACTGGATTACGTTCCTAACGGCGCGGCAAGAAACCTGAAAAGAAAAAAGAGTGAGATTATTGGAATCTTTCTCTCTACGTTCAGCGGTTCTTTTTATAGCCGGCTGATTGAGGGAATGGAAGAGACTTTGTTTCAGGCGGGATATTCCGTGGTGGTATGCAATGGAAGAAATTCTCAGCGGCTTTTGGAAGACAGAATGTTAGATGGAGCCATTATTTTAGACCATGATTTTTCAGATGAGATGTTAATGAAATACACAACCCAGAAACAACCCATTGTTGTTTTGGACCGGAAAATGGACAATAATCCTTTGGTCAGTCAGGTTTTGCTGGACAATGAAGGTGGGATTATGCATGCCCTTGAATACAGCTATGCAAGGGGATTTCGCTTTTTCTATATCCTGACTGGTCCCGCCGGAACCCATGATGCCGATATGCGGTTTAAGGCGGCCAAAGATTTTTTCTCTGATCATCCAGAGGCAACCTATGAGGTGGTGGATGGAGACTTTACCAAGCGTTCCGGTGCCCGGGCTGCTGCTTATATCGTGAGTAAAGGATTGAAGGACGCAGCGATTATCAGCTTTAATGATGAAATGGTAATCGGAATGTATGATTATTTTAATCAGACTACCTATGCCATTGGGGAAGATATCCACGTAATCGGTTTTGACAATATTGAGCTGTCCGGTTATCTAAATCCAAGATTGACGACCATTAACTATTCCCTGGAGGATTGGGGGAAAATTGCGGCAAAAAATCTTTTGGCCCTCATTGCTGGGAAGAAACCGGAAAATCAGATTATATATACCTCCATTGTGGAGGGGGGGTCCATGGGGCGAATAGTGCTTCAGCCTCACTGATTGGTCCGGTTATTTAGAACTGATGCACTAGAGGAGGATAAGAATTGAAAAAGAATGAATATATGACACACGAAAGTCGGATTACTCTGGCGCAGGCTTTGGCGCAGGAATCCTTGGTGTTATTGAAAAATGAAGAAAACTGCCTGCCCCTCAAAGGGGGGAAAACGGCATTTTTTGGCAGAGCATGTTATCAGCCCAATTTGGGGGGCATGGGTTCGGGGATGTCTTTCATGGGAAAAGAGATTCCGTCAATTTATGGTGCCTGTGAGAAGGTTGGACTGATTCCGGAATTACACCTGCATCAGTATTATTTGGATGTTTTTGAACAAGAAGAACCGTTTAATCCATATGAAGAACTGGTGAAAGCTGGAGAAGATTTGGTGGCCAGCGGAATTATATATGATATTTTTGGAAAATACAATGAACAGCCGAAAGAAAATGAGATTCCGGCAGAGCTGTTTTCCCAGGCGGCAGAAGAAACAAAAAGGGCGGTTCTGGTTGTGGGCAGGAGCACTGGCGGTGAGGAATGTGACCGTAGAGTAGAGAATGATTACTATCTCCTGGACAGTGAAAAGAAGCTGCTGGAAGGGGTGTGTAACCACTTTTCTGAAGTTGTGGTACTTCTCAATGTGAATGGCGTAATGGATATTTCGTGGATAAATCAATATGAATCCATAAAAGCCGTACTTTATATTGGGATGGCTGGCGAGATGGGACCGGCTGCGGTTGCCGACACCTTGGTGGGAAGAGCCGTACCATCTGGCAAGCTGGCATTTACCATAGCCCCCTCTTATGAAGCCTATTCTACTGCGGAGACGTTTAGCTACAATAAGGATGTGCCGGACAGTATTCGAGAATATAAGGAATACGGATTGGGTGCGGCGGCAAATGGAAGTGTTGGATTTCAGAAAAGCCCGGTAACGCTTTATCAGGAAGGGCTATATATGGGCTACCGTTATTTTGATTCCTTTGGAAAGGATGTGCTCTATCCATTTGGCTTTGGACTGACCTTTGCAGAGTTTGAGATGGATGAACTGCTTGTGACCCTGGAGCATGATACATGCCATGTCACTGCTTCTGTGAGAAATAGATCGGAGCGCTACCCAGGCAAGGAAGTGGTTCAGGTGTATATTTCTGCACCACATGGAACGCTGGAAAAACCTTACCAGACTTATGTGGGAGCTGGCAAGACGACCTTATTACAGCCAGGGGAGCAGGAGACGGTCAAAATATCATTTGTGGCAAGAGACATGGCATCCTATGATGAAAGTTTGGCTGCCTGGGTGTTGGAGCCGGGAAAATATTATGTGAGAGTCGGAAACTCTTCCAGGAGCACTCATATTGCAGGTTGCTTTTTGGTGGAGGAAAGACTTCTTTGCGACCAGCTTGAGAATGCATTATCCTTGCAGGAGGTCAATAAAGGGAAAATAGATTTTTTATCGGCTTGCGGAATTATGCCCATTACCTATGAGGGTGAGCTTGAGGAAAAGAAAAATGCCTCGGTTACATTATTGAGGAAAGAGAATATTTTGCCTGAAATCGCAGAAGCGGAGTTAATGAAAAAAACAAATGCGGAGCATAACGGGTGTTCTCTTTTGGATGTGAAAAAGGGAACGCTGGGAATGGGTGAATTCCTTTCCCAATTAGCCGATGAAGAGTTAATGGCCCTTTTAGTTGGCTATGGTTCCGGTTTGCCTTTTGGCGGGGGAAAGCAGATGCCATGTACCATTCAAAGGGCGGATGGAACCGATATTTCAATCAACACTCATAAGACCGGGGCGATGGGATATGTATCGCCAGCAATCCCCAGGTATGGTATCCCTTCGGCCTTCTATAAGGACGGACCGGCCAGAGTCGGGATAATCGCCTGGCCGACAGGAATGAACATAGGCTGCTGCTTTAATGCGGAGCTTCTTTATGCGTTTGGCTCTGCTTGTGCATACGAAGCACTGGAGCAAAATGTCGACAGTTGGCTGGCACCAGCATTAAATCTTCACCGGAATCCCATTGGCGGCAGAAATTTTGAATATTTTTCAGAAGATCCATATGTGGCTGGTGTTTGTGGGATTTATATATGCCAGGGTGCCTATGAAACGACGGGCGTAACCTGCTGTCCAAAACATTTTGCACTAAATGAGCAGGAAACCTATCGTCGTGGCAGTGCCCGAAAATCCATTGATGCGGTTGATGCCATTGTGACGGAGCGAACGGCAAGAGAACTATATCTTAAGCCATTTGAAATGGTGATTAAGAAGGCGCCGGTCATGACTTTAATGACTTCCTTTAATAAGATAAATGGTGTTTTTGCCGCTGGAAGCCCCGACTTGTGCACCAAAATTCTGCGAGAAGAATGGGGATACAAAGGTGTGGTGGTAACCGATTGGGGTGACATGGACATTGTAGTGGACGGAGCAGATGCCGTGGCCGCTGGGAATGATGTAATCATGCCGGGAGGTCCGCCGGTGATTCGTGAGCTGAAGGAAGGATTTGAAAAGGGAAGAGTGAGCAGGGAACAGATGGAAACGGCAGTGTCAAACCTACTGTATTTTGTCATGAATTCGCCGTCCTTTGAGGAGTATCATAAATAAACCAATAGTAACGATTGGTTTCTTGCTTGTATGTTTAATGGAATGAAAATAGTTGATTTGAAATTTTTTTGGATATATACTATATAAAGAAATGTTTAGCAGGCAATACGAGAGATGTAAATTATAATAGATAAAAAATGAGGTGTACTTATGTGTGTTGCAGAAAATGTTGAACTTTGGTTTTCGAAACGTTTAGAAGAAGCATTGGCCTTAATTAAAAATTATGATTTGCATTATGAAGAAATAGGCCTATTTGGAAGCTATGCCAGAAATAGTTACAAGTCCACAAGTGATATTGATATATGTGTTATCACGGACAAGAAACCGGAACGTCGCATTAGTGGTTCCTTGCGAGAAGAAGCAGAGCTGTTACATGTAGACATTGTATTTGTTACAAGAGAGTATTTTATTAATAGCTTAGAACCATTTGCCAAGCAATTAAGAGCGGATTATAGACGAATCGTGTGAGAATAAATTTCCCGCATCCTAAGCTATATGTGTGTAAGGCGCACAGAGGGGAGCTTATATGAATAAGAATAATGATTTTTATCAGATAGCATGTAACGATTTGCTGTTTTTACAGGCTACATTACATTTGCCCTACTATAATCAAATTGCGGTAAATGCACAGCAGGTAGCTGAAAAGATGTTAAAATCAATTGTAGAACGTGTGTGTATTGAGCCATTTAAGCTAATGACAACGCATAACCTGAGAGCCTTATATACAGAAATTCACAAAACAGATATGGAGTTTGTTTTGGATAAAGGAGCTTTGTCCATGCTAAAGGATTTTTATTTTGATGCTAAGTATCCTGGCGATAATTATGTTGACGTTGACTACGAATCTTGTATGGAATGTTTACGGACTATGTACGATACAATTGAGATGGTAAATAAGAAGAGGGTAGAATTAGGATTAGAAACGGTGTGGTTTGAGCGTAAGTTGTTACCGATGATATAATCCATCTCTTGCAAGCAGTCTCTGAGGCTTTTAGGATTAGCTGGAACAAGATTAGTGAACATAAATAATCAAATCGAAATAATGAAATCGAAATAATGAAATCGAAATAATGAATCGAAATAATGAATCGAAATAATGAAATTCCAAATCAACAGTGAAGACGGTTGATTTGGAATTTTTTTAGATTTTCTTCCATTTATTTGGGCGCTACATTACTAATTATGAATTTGCTTTTATGCAATGTTGGAATTACGGTACTTTGTATGGAATTTTCTTCCGAAAAAAATCAAGCGTTTCTTTCATCATTGCAACAGCAATTTCTTCAAAGGCGTTTATTGACAGGTTCGCATATAAGCAGTATAATATCATTAAACGATATCATATTACGATATTGCCTTGAGGAGGGATTTAACTTGCCTAAAAAAGCAATGGAGGTTTTGACGGAATCCATGTTCTACGTGCTTATGGCTTTTCAACAAAGTCCCATGTGTGGAATAGATGTTGCTGACTATATTGACCAGCGTACACATGGGCGGGTGCAAATGGGGCCAGCAACGCTTTATACCATTCTTGCCAAGTTTGAGAAAGAAAACTACATTCGGGAAATTGAAGTTGACGGTCGTAAACGTACTTATTGCATAAGTGAAAAGGGAAAAAGAGCTTATGAAAGTGAATTGAAACGCCTGCAGCAATGTGTACTAGACGCTGAAGGCGCTTCCAATGAGCAGGGTGATAGCTATGATTGATAAAGAGAAAAAAGTAAGGCGCATATATCGTTTGGCACCATGTCCATCTTACGATGTAGAGGGACTGGAAGGCTGGCTGACAAATATGGCGCAAAAAGGTTTCCTTCTTGCAAAAGATGGTCTCTTCGCAACCTTTGAGCAAGGTGAACCCCAAAATGCAAAATACCGTTTGGAGGCTGCACCAAAAAGTACAAACATATGGGCCGATCATGAGGGCGAACCTGACCCGGAAGCAATTGAGTTAAGCAAAAAATATGATTGGACATATATTCGAAGATATGGAGATTTCTATATCTATCGTACTTTTAAGTCTGGAGCCAGAGAATTAAATACGGACCCGGAGGTTCAAGCCCTTGCCCTGAATGCTGTCCGGAAGCGCCAGGCAAAGGCAGGAATTTTCACGCTTTTATGGTTTGGTTTCTATACACTGCTACTAAGTCGTGGAGGTATATTTCTCATGATGATTAATATGCGAACCTGGTTTTTTCTGTTGTGGGCTTTAATAATGATGTGGTCATTTGCGGAGTCATTGGCTGAAGTTTTTTTTCTTGGTAAATTACAAAAGAAACTTCGCAATGATGGTGTGTTGGAGTCTGCAAAAAATTGGAAAAAGCACACGGTTATTTATCACGGTAAGAACATATTGCATATTGTCTTGGTAATTGGGGTTGTTTGGATGTTATTTCAACAGTGGAATAATTCTGTTTTGGGTAAAGATAAAATACCGATTGATGATTATGCTAAAAATCTACCTTTTGCAACAATGGTTGATTTCGCTGGTGACAGGGACTTTACCTATCAAACGACAATGCCGGGAAAAGAATATAATACGATTTGTGAATGGTCAGATTGGCTTGCTGCCCATAATATAGAATGGAATGAATATGCAGAAATTACTTATACAGATGGGAAGGTAATAAAGGGAGGACTTAATGTTAATTATCACGTAGCAATGAATCCCAGTATAGCGAAACGGTTGGCGTTAGAATACTATCAACAGGATTGGCGTACAAAGAGGGCGGAAGCTCTTGAAGCACCAATGCTTGATGTAGATTATGTAGTTGCTTATGCAGATCGATTTCACTTTCCAACCATTGTGATACAGAAAGGGAATGTTGTTATTCACGCTTCTTTTTTTCAAACTTCCGGTAATTATATAATTGATTTTGAGGATTGGGTATCAATTATGGAAAATAGTATATTTTGACTTGTAAATAGTTTGTGAAGAATTGAAAGAATTTTAAAAGAACATCAATTAAAAATTATACGAGGAGAAAAGCAAATGAAATATATTGCTCATATTAATGAGAACGGAGAAGAACAGACGATAAAGGCACATTTAGAAGGCACAGGCAAGCTGGCAGCAGAATTTGCAGAGGCATTTGACTGTGGTGAATGGGGATATGCTTGCGGTAAATTACATGATATTGGCAAGTATTCCGATGGCTTTCAGAAGAGAATACAAGCGGATGGCCAAAAGGTAGATCATGCAACGGCAGGGGCGCAGTTGTGCTGGGATATGGGAGGCTTCTACAAATTTCTGGCTTATTGTATTGCAGGACATCATGCTGGATTGCCAGACACAGGTGAGTGTACCGACTTGGGTACAGCGGGTACGATACAGGGAAGAGTTAAGAAAAAAATTGAGAATTATCAGGCCTTTGCCCAGGAAATAGAAGTGCCAGCGTTATCAAAGCCGCCTTTTCAACCCAAAAAAGGGGATAATCCGGATTTGATTATGAGCGTATTCATTCGGATGCTGTATTCCTGCCTTGTAGATGCAGATTTTTTGGATACCGAATATTTCATGAAGGGGGGAGAATGTGAGCGAGATTCAGGTGCTCCTATGGAGGATTTGCTGGAAAAGTTAATGAGCCATATTTCAAGCTGGCTTACGAACGAAGGCGATGAGACTGTAAATGGAAGAAGAACCGAAATATTGAAAAATTGCCTTGAAAAGGGGCAGATGGATAGAGGACTGTTCCGATTGACTGTGCCTACTGGTGGCGGAAAAACCGTAGCATCTTTGGCATTTGCTTTGCGTCATGCGGTTGAAAATAAATTGGATCATATTATTTATGTGATTCCATACACAAGTATTATTGAACAGAATGCAAAAGTATTCAGTGATATACTGGGTAGAGAGAATGTGCTGGAAGATCATTGTAATGTGAACTATGATGCTGGGGATAAGGATAGAAATAAAGAAGAGGATGAACAACTGAAGGCCTTACAGTTGGCAACTGAAAATTGGGATAAACCAATTATTGTTACAACAAATGTGCAGTTTTTTGAATCACTCTATGGAAATAAATCGACTAAGTGCAGGAAGCTACATAATATTGCCAATAGTGTGGTGATATTTGATGAAGCTCAAATGCTTCCCAATGATTATTTAAAACCTTGCATAGCGATAATGGAACAGTTGGTGTCTTACTATAGAACCAGTATTGTTTTATGTACAGCAACTCAGCCGGCATTGCAGAAGCTGTTTTCAGGAGACTTTAATCCCATCGAATTATGCCCGAGAATGGAAGAACAATTTGATTTTTTTAAACGAGTAACCATGAAGAACCTCGAACGCATTTCGGAGGACGAGTTGGTGGAGAGTTTATTGCACGAGAAACAGGCACTGTGCATTTTGAATACAAAGAAACGAGTGCAGAATGTCTATAAAAGACTTGCGGGAGAAGGAGCCTTTCACTTGTCCACAGCGATGTATCCGGTGCATAGAAAAAGAGTTCTTGAATTAATCAGAAAACGTTTGAGTGCTGGGGAAAAATGTATTGTAATTTCCACCAGCCTGGTGGAGGCCGGAGTTGACTTGGACTTTTGTGCAGTGTATCGGGAATTGGCCGGAATTGATTCTATTATACAGGCTGCCGGAAGATGCAACCGGGAAGGAAAGAAAGCGGCTGAAAGCAGTGTTACTTATATGTTTCAATTAGATGAAAACGCTTATATACCAGGGCAGCGCCAGCAGATTGCGACAACAAAAGCTCTTTTGGACGAGTGCCCCGACATATCTTCACTGGATTCCATTCAGAAATATTTTGAAATGCTGTATCATTTTCAGGGTGAATCACTGGATAAAAAGAATATTTTAAGTCAATTTAAGGGAGGGAGATTCTCGTTTGCAAAAGTAGGTAAAGAGTTTAAGCTTATTGAGGAAAATACCATGACAATTTTTGTTAATAAGGAAGAACGGGCAGATAATATTTTGAAGGAAATACAGAAAAGAGGAGCAACTAAGAGTCTGATGAGAGAGGCCGGGCAGTATTGCATTAATGTTTATGAGGGAATCTTTGACAGGTTGAATGCGGCGGGGATGTTGCAGCCAGTTTCTGAGGATTTGAAGGAAGACTTTTTTGTACTGCGAAGTTTAGAAGAATATACGGAAGAGATGGGCCTGTCTTTGGACATAGAATATGGACGAGCCGTAATGTTTTAAAATAGGAGGACTGTCGTATTAGCGATTAAAAAATCGTTAGCGCGACAGTCCTCTTGCCATAAATAATTCAAATAAGAATATTTCAATCCACAATTAAGCTACAGCTTAATAGACACATTCAATATATCATAAAATATATTAAATGGAAATAATAAAATGAACAATACCATTGACAATTTTTTTACTGATGTCTATAATAACTTTAGAACATAATTTATATATAATACAAAACAGAATGAAATAAGGGGAGATTTGATGAGTATATATGAAGCAATATCATTAATGATAGCATTTGGAATGCTAATTATAGCGCTGATTGCCTACACTGATAGAAATAACAGTAAAAAATGAATAGTCTGTCTTGTTAATTTATTCAATATGTGGTACTTTAAGATAAAGAGAAAAAATCTCCAAATTAAGTATTAATTTCCTGATAAATAGACTATGACTTATATGTAATAAAACTAATTGGTAATGAAGGAGGTATTAATATATGTTGGTGAAAGTACTAGTCAACAATTTTTTGTCGTTTGAGAATGAAACAGAATTGACTATGATTCCATCGAATAAAACAAGAAAAAAAACGGAACATAAAATCAGTGTTAAAAGCACACCTCTTTTGAAATACGCCGTGATTTACGGTGCCAACGCTGCAGGGAAATCTAATTTAGTTGAGGTATTCAGGTTTATTCAGTATAGTGTTTCCAAGGCGACACCTGCCCACGCAGCCACAATGGTTTGTAAATCAAAAGAATCTAACGCCCAAAAGCCCAGTACATTTGAGATTCAGTTTACGACAAATGGCAAGTTCTATGCGTATGGTTTTTCTGTCATCCTGCAGGATCGAAAAATTATGTCTGAATGGATGTATGAATTATATCAAAATGGATCAGCAAAGGCTTTGTTTGAAAGACAACAGGCGCAAAAACCTGTGCTTGGCGAAAGCATATCGTTAGAAAGCAACGACAAAATAAAAATTCAAACGTATTTAGAAGATTTTGATGAAAATTCAAACCTTCTGTTTTTGTCATTTATGAATCAAGGAAAGAAATACACCCCAACTTCAAAACTTGGCTTTTTCAAAGAAGTATTTAATTGGATAAGTAATGGTTTGGTTGTATGTTCACCCCAGACTTCAATAACAAGTTTTGAGTACTATTATAATGAGACATCGTTGATAAAAATTAACAAATTAATTAAAATTTTTGATACCGGTATTAGCGAAGTCAGAATTGATGAGATATCCAAAGATGAACTAAAAAAAGAACTTCCTCAATATGTATATGATGATTTGATGGAGGACATTAAAAAGAAGTTAGAAGAAGGAATTGAAAAAGTTAAAGTGTCAATGAGATCCAATAAAAGCTTTTTCAATATCGAGAGTCTTGACAATGGTGAACTTAAAGTAACCACGATTAAACTAAAACATGGAAACTCATTTTATGATTTTAACTTTAAGGAGGAATCGGATGGAACGAGACGTTTGTTTGAATTGCTGGATATTCTTTTGAATAAGACTGAAAATAAGGTATATGTTATTGATGAGATGGAACGAAGCTTACACCCTAAATTGACAGCAAAATTTATTGAACTATTTGATCAAATGCATCCAGAGCAAAAGATTCAGTTGGTATTTACTACTCATGAAGCATCTATAATGGATCAGGAATTGTTTCGCCGAGATGAAATATGGTTTGTGGAACGAGATAAGGATAATAACAGTAATATTTATTCATTGGACAGATTTAAAGAGCGTTATGACAAGAAGCTCAGTAAAGCATATCTTGAAGGCAGATATGGTGCAATTCCAGTGTTCACCTCCTTTGGATTTAAGGAGGTATGATAGATATAGCATATTTGGAAAAAACAGAAGAACACCAACATTTATCTAATCAAACCCAAGTTTTGAATTATTTTTGTTATTACATTATGAAAATTCCGTTGATGAAATAATTCTGCATGATTCAAATAACATTATCCAAAACCAATGGGTTGGAAGGGGGCAAAACTGAAGAAGATACATAGAAGATGTTTTTCGTAAAAAATCCAAGATGCGTCCCAAAAAAAACAATGCAATAGGTGAATTAGCGCACAATGTTCATGTGGCAATTGAACAGGAAAACAAGCTTAATAATGATATTAGATTATGCAAAGGTATTGTTACAAGCAATATTGGTCAAATATACAGTCGATTATTAACGACCAGTGTAATGACTAAAAGATAGAAGATAGAAGATTGAAAGGAGGAAAACATGGGAATTGGTGTGAAAGTAAAGGTATGGGGAGATTATGCTCTCTTCTCCAGACCGGAAATGAAAGTGGAGCGATGCACTTATGATGTTATGACACCTTCTGCAGCTCGTGGAATTTTAGAAGCCATATATTGGCACCCTGGCATGCTGTGGATCATTGATCGGATTTATGTAAACAAACCGATTCAATTTACAAGTGTCCGCCGAAACGAAGTGAAGAGTACCATCTCAGCCAATAATGTTCTGACGGCATATAATGGTGGTGATAAGCCACTTTTTATCAGTACCAAAGCAGATATTGTGCAAAGAGCATCCCTGCTGTTACGGGAGGTGGAGTATGTCATTGAAGCACATTTTGAATTGACAGAAAAGGCCAATGAAAGTGATAATCCAGGCAAATTTAAAGACATTATTATACGTCGGTTAAAAAGAGGAGAATGCTATCATACGCCATATTTTGGCTGCAGAGAATTTCCAGCTCACTTTTGTCTGTGTGAGGAAGAGGAGGTTACTACTGCTTATGATGATGTGGCGGAAAAAGATTTGGGCTTTATGCTGTATGACATGGATTACTCTGATATAGACAACATACAGCCAATGTTCTTTCGTGCAGTTATGAAAAAAGGTATTCTGGACGTGAGAGATTGCGAGGTGGTTCGATGATTCTGCAAGCTTTGGTAAAGCATTATGAAACGTTAGCAGACGAACAGAAAGTATCCAGACAGGGCTGGTGTCATGCAAAAGTTGCTTTTGCAATAAATCTTTCGGCAGATGGAAAGATTACCAATATTATCCCCTTAAAGAGGGAAGAAACTAACGGAAAAAAGACTGTGTGGGTATCCCAATCCCTTGAAGTTCCGGAGATGCTGACTCGTTCTTCCGGAGTAGCAGCAAATTTTCTATGTGATAATTCAAAATATTTACTTGGGATTGATAGTGCGGGAAGTGGTAAGCGGGTTAGGGAATGTTTTGAAGCAGCAAAAAAGAGGCACCTTGCGATCTTGGACCAGGTACCCGGGGATATGGCAACAGCAATCAGAAATTTTTTCTTGTCCTGGGAGCCGGACGCTGCCAAAGAAAATCAGGAATTGTCGGACGTCTGGGAAGAGATAACAGCAGGAGAGAATCTGATTTTTTCTATGGGTATAAAATATGCGCAAGGGGATCAGGATATCCGGACTGCATGGGTGAAAAGCAGAGAGATTTCGTCTGCAGAGACAATGGGAATCTGTCTTGTAACAGGTGAACGGGCGGAAATATCCAGAATACATAATACAATTAAGGGAATCCAGGGGGCGCAATCCAGCGGAGCGGCGTTGGTATCCTTTAATGCACCTTCTTTTGAATCTTATGGAAAAGAACAAAGCTATAATGCACCAGTTGGAACCTATGCAACATTTGCATACACGACAGCCCTAAACTATTTGCTGCAGCAGAAAGAATATGTATTTCGTTTAGGTGACACAACGGTGGTTTTTTGGGCAGAAAGCGGTGAAGAAGCCTATCAGGAAGCGTTTGCCTGGTCAGCGGAGCCGACAGTAGACAATCAAGAGACGGTAAAAGGCGTATTTCAGGCATTGAAAGAGCAACGAGCGATTGATATAAATGGAATGGAGCTTAATAAAGACCAAAAGTTTTACATCTTGGGCCTGGCTCCCAATGCTGCCAGATTATCCGTGCGATTTTTTTATCAGGACGATTTTGGAAATATTCTTACCAATCTTGCCAAACATTATGAAAGAATGAACATTGTCAAACCATCCTGGGAAACAATGGAATATATGGGAATTTGGAAGATGCTGCAACAAACCGTCAATCAAAATTCCCGGGATAAAATGCCGGTGCCTAATATGGCGGCGATGGTATTTCAGGCAATTTTATCCGGCGGCCGGTATCCCGAAAACCTGTACAGCAATGCATTGATTCGAATCAGAGCGGAGCAGGGGCAGATTACCTGGGGAAGAGCTGCGATTATAAAGGCTTGTTTAATAAGAAACCATACTTTAGAAAAGGGGGAAGCATTTGTGAAACTAAATGAAAATAAGAATGATGCATCATATGTGCTGGGGCGTCTGTTTGCGGTCTTGGAGGCGATTCAGGAAGAGGCAAATCCAGGCATTAATGCGACAATCCGTGACCGCTATTTTAATTCAGCCTGTGCTACTCCGGGAATGATTTTCCCGGTACTGATGAAGTTAAAGAATAGTCATATTAAAAAATTTGGTACACAAAAAGAAGGATTGAAAATTAATTATGAAAAACTGATTACCGAGTTAATGGGAAAAATGGAAAGCTTTCCAGCAAGAATTTCGTTGGAAGAGCAAGGGCAATTCATGCTGGGCTATTATCATCAGGTTCAGAAAAGATACGAAAAAAAGGAGGAAAAGTAGATGAGTGAAGTGATTAAAAACAGGTATGAGTTTGTTGTGTTATTTGATGTGGAAAATGGTAATCCCAATGGTGATCCCGATGCCGGAAATATGCCAAGAGTTGACCCGGAAAGCGGCTATGGTCTGGTAACGGATGTTTGTTTGAAACGAAAAATCAGAAATTATATTGAAACAGTGAAGGAAGATGCACAGGGATATCGAATTTATATAAAAGAAGATGTACCGTTAAATCGAAGTGATAATGAAGCATATAAGTCGTTAGGAATTGATGAGAATGCGGCTAAAAATCTGAAAAAGAGTGACCCGGATGCGGATGTCAAAATACGCGATTTTATGTGCAGTAATTTTTACGATATCCGTACTTTTGGTGCAGTCATGACGACTTTCGTAAAGGCAGCATTGAACTGCGGGCAAGTGCGGGGACCGGTTCAGCTTGGTTTTGCTAGAAGTATTGACCCGATTATCAGTCAGGAAGTGACAATCACCAGAGTGGCAATTACAACGGAAAAGGATGCCGAAGCTAAGAGTACGGAAATGGGAAGAAAAAGTATTGTACCCTATGGTTTGTATCGGGTAGAGGGATATATATCCGCTAATTTAGCCAGAAAAGTAACGGGGTTCTCCGAAGAGGATCTTGAGCTTTTGTGGGAAGCAATTATCAATATGTTCGAACATGATCATTCAGCAGCCCGTGGAAAAATGGCAGTACGTGAACTGATTGTTTTTAAGCACAGTAAAGAGCTTGGCGATTGTCCGGCATATAAATTATTTGATACGGTGGAAGTAAAACGGAATGATGATGTTCTTTATCCCAGAAAATATCAGGATTATGCGGTTAAGGTGCAGGAAGACCGGATACCAGAGAGTGTAGAAGTGATAAGGAAAATATAATGGAATATTTGGAAGATGATTATTTAATGATTTCCGGTATACAGCATTTTAAATTTTGCCGGCGTCAATGGGCACTGATCCATATTGAACAACAATGGGAGGATAATGTACATACCGTTGTTGGTGAGTTGATGCACAAAAAGGTCCATGATCCTTACCTTGTTGAAAAGCGTAAAGATATTCTCATTACACGGGCGCTTCCCATTTCTTCCAAGATTATGGGGGTAAGCGGAGAATGTGATGTTGTAGAGTTCCATAAGAGCGAAGACGGGGTTCCACTATTTGGACACAGAGGATTATATCAGATTTATCCAATTGAATATAAAAAGGGAAAACCGAAAATGTCGGAGGAAGATATTTTGCAATTGACCGCACAAGCCATGTGTCTGGAAGAAATGTTTTCTGCCAGGATTGAACAAGGTGCTCTTTTTTATGGAGAAACCAGAAGGCGTGAAGTGATTTGGTTTACCGATGAACTGCGGAATCAGGTAAAGGAAATGTTCGCGGAGATGCATCAATATTATCAGCGCCATCATACGCCTAAGGTGAAGAATAGTAAGAGTTGTAAGTCGTGTTCCCTGAAAGATATTTGCTTGCCAGCATTGGAAAAGACAGTTTCGGTTAAACAATATGTAAATCAGGTGCTGACGGAGGATGAGGAATGAAAAAATTACTGAATACGCTGTATGTAACCTCAGAAGATAGCTATTTATCACTTGATGGCGAAAATATTGTTGTATTAGATAAAGAAAAAGAGGTTGGAAGGTTACCGTTACATAATCTGGAGGGGATTGTCTCCTTTGGATATCGTGGAACAAGTCCGGCTCTGATGGGAGCTTGTGCAGATAAAAATATTTCTCTTTGTTATCTGACTCCACAGGGAAAGTTTTTAGCCCGGGTTACTGGAAAAGTCAGAGGGAATGTAATTTTACGAGAACAGCAATATACATTTAGGCAGGAACAGTCAAAAAGCATGGAAATTGCCATAAACTGCATAATAGGGAAAGTTTATAATGCCAGGTGGGTACTTGAGCGTGCTACCAGAGACCATGGTATGCAGATTGATGTTGACAAAGTGAAAGCTGCATCTGAAAAACTGAAAAAGGCTATAGAACTGATTCAAAATAGTCAAACGCCGGATCAATTAAGAGGATATGAAGGCGAAGCAGCGAGTGTGTACTTTGGTGTATTTGATGAATTAATACTCCAGCAGAAAAAGGATTTTGCCTTTCAGGGGAGAAACAAGAGACCACCTATGGACAATGTGAATGCATTGCTGTCTTTTGTATATACACTGCTAACGAATACAATCACATCTGCATTGGAAACGGTTGGTCTTGACCCTTACGTAGGATATCTTCACACGGAGCGGCCGGGGCGTGCCTCTTTATCGTTGGATCTTATTGAAGAATTGCGATCAGTGTTGGCAGACCGATTTGTATTATCATTAATCAATAAAAGAATTATAAACAGCAAAGGGTTTAAGAAAAAAGAGAATGGCGCCGTGATTATGGACGATGATACAAGAAGAATGGTACTTACTGAATGGCAAAATAAGAAAAAGGAAGTGCTGACACATCCCTACTTGAAAGAAAAGGTTGAATGGGGAATGGTACCATATGTGCAGGCTATGCTGCTTGCCAGATACTTAAGGGGGGATTTGGATGGTTACCCACCGTTTTTGTGGAAATGAGGTGCTGATGTGCTGGTATTAATTACTTATGATGTAAATACGGAAACTGCCGCAGGAAGAACCCGGTTGAGAAAAGTAGCCAAGCAGTGTGTGAACTATGGAAGAAGAGTTCAAAACTCTGTATTTGAATGTATTTTGGATAATGCTCAATGTGTAAGGCTTAAAGCAGCACTATCAGAGTTGATTGATGTGAAAGTGGATAGCTTAAGGTTTTATTATTTAGGAAATAACTATAAAACTAAGGTTGAACATATTGGAGTGGACAGGGGAACCGCTGCTGACCAAACCCTGATTATGTAGTGCGAGTCAGTAGTGAGCATAAATATGCAGGGGGACTCGCACCAGAAATGGGGTCAGATTTGATTGTTTTATTTTAAATTTGATTTGCTTTAGAAAAAAATAATTAGTAAACTGATTTTTTATCAACATATTGCATAAAATTTTAGTTAGTATATTGGTTATTTTTGCTGTCGCTCCCTTCGCGGGGGCGTGGATTGAAATTTTTCTATGCATCGGCATTATGGCTTTGACGTGAGGTCGCTCCCTTCGCGGGGGCGTGGATTGAAATTGATTTAGTAAGGTCGGTAGCTGATATGGTGCATAAGTCGCTCCCTTCGCGGGGGCGTGGATTGAAATAATAGATAATTAAGGATATATGAACGGTGTGACATGTCGCTCCCTTCGCGGGGGCGTGGATTGAAATCCGATGCAAGTGCTAAAGATGTGTCTATATCAATTGTCGCTCCCTTCGCGGGGGCGTGGATTGAAATTACATAGCTGCCGCATCCAAGGAAAAGTACACAGTCGCTCCCTTCGCGGGGGCGTGGATTGAAATATTTCTGGTTTTGATTTCAGCCCATATTCTATCGTCGCTCCCTTCGCGGGGGCGTGGATTGAAATTTCACACACACTTTTTTACACTCACATTTGACTTGTCGCTCCCTTCGCGGGGGCGTGGATTGAAATTACACCATTTGTTTC
>JAVBLX010000166.1:0-5107 GCA_031553075.1 Acetivibrio sp. | reverse complement strand
TGCGGATACAACGCATTCCCTTTACCCAGCCATTTTCATCCACCAGAATTTCCGTAGGATTGGTGAGTAAATCAAAGATAATACCTTCTTCTTTCGCATGATGCACTTCTTCCACACGGGCAGGAAGCTCTTCTTCACTTCTGCGGTATACAATATGAACCTCTGCACCAAGGCGAAGCGCTGTTCTCGCTGCATCCATGGCAACGTTGCCGCCACCTACTACTGCTACTTTTTTGCCAATCATAATCGGAGTAGCAAACTCTTCGCGAAAAGCCTGCATCAGGTTGGAACGGGTTAAATATTCATTGGCAGAAAATACGCCATTGGCATTTTCACCCGGAATTCCCATAAACATTGGGAGCCCAGCTCCTGAACCAATAAATACCGCATCAAAGCCCTCTTCTTCCATTAGCTGGTCGATGGTAGTTGCTTTCCCGATTACAACATTGGTTTCTATCTTTACACCTAAGGATTTTACATTGTTAATCTCAGCCTGCACTACTTTACTCTTTGGCAGACGGAATTCCGGGATTCCATAGGACAATACACCACCAGCTTCATGAAGCGCTTCAAAGATTGTCACATCATAACCCATCTTTGCCAAGTCTCCGGCACAGGTAAGTCCAGCTGGACCTGAACCAATTACCGCTACCTTCTTGCCATTCTTTCCTTCTGGTGCCTTTGGTTTAATCTGGTTTTCTCTGGCCCAGTCAGCCACAAAACGCTCCAGCTTACCGATGGAAACGGGCTCTCCTTTGATTCCTCTGATGCAGTATTTTTCACACTGGCTTTCCTGTGGGCATACACGTCCACATACAGCCGGAAGGGCTGAATACTTGCTAATTGTTTGATATGCTTCTTCGATATTTCCTTCTGTTACTTCTTTAATAAAAGAAGGAATATCAATGGATACCGGACATCCGGACACACATTTTGCATTTTTACAATTAAGGCATCGGGTGGATTCTGCCTGGGCCTCTTCCATATTATATCCAAGACAAACTTCTTCAAAATTTGTCGCTCTTTCTTTGGCATCCTGCTCTCTTACAGGAATTCTCTTTAATACATCTACTTCCATTTTTGACTCCTATCTGTGCATAGTTTCCGGCAAAAGGATGGCATTATTACTTATCGCTGCATCCACAGCCACCATTTTTATGAGTGTCACCCTCCTGAATGCGCAATGTTTCTCTGCCTTCCTGGGTTTTGTACATCTGCTGTCTTTTCATCGATTCATCAAAATCGACTAGATGACCATTAAATTCCGGCCCATCCACACAGGCGAATTTTACTTCTCCTCCAACGGTCAGACGACAGGCACCGCACATACCGGTTCCATCTACCATGATTGGATTCATACTGACAATCGTTGGAATCCCTAATTCCTTGGTCAGGATACATACAAACTTCATCATAATAACCGGTCCAATGGCAATGACCAAATCATACTTCATGCCCTGATTATGAATCAGTTCTTTGATCATATCATTTACATTTCCCTTAAAGCCCTGGGAGCCATCATCGGTTGCCACATATACATGCTCACTCCACCGCTTCATCTCTTCTTCCAGAATAATAAGGCTTTCATTTCTGGCACCGATGATAACATCTACATCATGTCCATTTTGCTTCATCCATTTTACCTGCGGATATACCGGTGCAGTCCCAACACCTCCGGCCACAAACAGAATCTTCTTTGCTTTTAATTCTTCCTGATTCTCGTCAATCAGCTCCGACTTGCATCCCAATGGTCCTACGAAGTCTCGGAAGCCATCTCCCACTTCCAAATCCTTCATCTGCTCTGTAGATGCCCCCATCACCTGAAATACAATCGTAACCGTTCCAGCTTCCCGGTCATAATCACAAATCGTCAACGGAACCCTTTCGCCCCGCTCGTCCATCTTTACTATAACAAATTGTCCGGGATAACATGATTTTGCTACTCTGGGCGCTTCTACATCCATAAGAAATATCTTATCGGACAATTGCTCTTTTTTTACGATTTTAAACATATCTTTCCTCCACCTACTTTAAACTGTAAGAAGTATCTGTCCATTCATTATTTTACAATTATAGAATTATAACACAATATCATCAAGGAAAGAAACTAATTTTTTTTTAGTCGCCCTTCTTTTTTTTGTTACAGGCTTCATAAGACACCATTTTCACTAAACAAAAGATATTCCCTTAGCAATCACTCTTTTGCAAATTCACATATAATAAAAGCTGTCCCAAAGACAAAATAAGAGATGCCCCTAAGAAACGCTACATCACCTGCTCCACACCGCTATTGGATTTTCCTGGATACCTGTCTCCATATAATTTGTTATCTTTTTTAACTGCATCTTTTGTGATAAACTAAATACATCAAATTTTTACACCAGAAAAGAAAACACATATATCGAGGGGGTACTTATATGGAATATCGTCACGAGATGATTGATTTTGGCAGCCGAATTCCGCTAAAGCTATTTTTACATAAAATTGGAGATGTGCCCTGCCATCTCCACGAAAGCCTTGAACTTCTTTACGTTCTCCAAGGTGATTCTACCATTACCATTAACGGCGAAAAATTTTTCTTAAAGGAAGAAGATATTATCCTGATTAACTCCAATGCTGCCCATGAGATTCACGGAAACAACTGTGTTATTGTGGCAATCCAGATTAAGCTGTCCAAATTTGATAGCCACCTGGTCACGGACCGCCTGTATTTTGAATGCAATTCCTCCCTCTTCCACAATAAGGACACCTATCTGCCCTTAAAGCGAATTATAGCAAAAATGGTGAGTCTCAATACCATCCGCAATGACGCCATGGACTTTTTAAACAAGAGCCTGGCATATGAATTACTATACGAACTGGCCTTCCGCTTCAAAACAGAACCACCCTCCAAGGTGGAAAGCCGTGAGAATGCAGATCGTATCAGTCGAATTATTCAGTATATCCATCAGAATTACAATACACCAATTACCCTCTCCTCCGTGGCTGCCATGGAGTATATTTCCACTGCCTATCTTTCCCGCTTTTTTGAGAAAAACATGAATATTAATTTTTCTGACTATGTGTGCAGCACCCGTTTAAACTATGCCTATAACGACCTTTTATTTACCGACAATTCCATTGAGGAAATTGCTTTAAAAAATGGCTTTCCCAGTCCTCGGGCCTTTGTTTCCGCCTTTCGCAAGGTATATCATACCATTCCCAGCCAATACCGGAAAGAGCATGCCGCCGGTGAACTACCCTTACCAAAGGAAGAAGCCCACGGAACATTTAATTATCTGAATTTTGAACAAAGCAGCTATCTGTCTAAGCTGTTAAAATTTGTTGAGGAAGAAGATAGTGTTCAGCATATTATCACCAGTACTGCTACTTCGCATCAGACCATCCAGGCAGATATGAGCATTAGAAATCTACCAGAGTTTCCCCATAATTTTCAAACCTTTACTGCCGTCGGACGGGCCAGTGATCTCCTTCGCCAATCCATCAGGGAGAATCTTCGGACCACTCAATCGGAAATTGGCTTTCGCTTTATAAAGTTTCATGGTCTCTTAAGTGATGATATGATGTTTTATACGGAAGACAAGCAAGGACGGCCCAAATACTGCTTTACCTATATAGATGCTGCCTTGGATTTTCTGATGTCCATCCAGCTAAAACCACTTTTACAGCTTTCCTTTATGCCCAAAGCACTGGCCAAAACCCCGGATCACACCTTATTTCACCGGGAATTTATTATCAGCCTGCCAAAAAGTATGGAGCGCTGGAATGACGCAGTGAAAGAACTGCTTTTACACCTGATAAAGCGATATGGCCTGGCCGAAGTACTGACCTGGCCAATCTGTTTGTGGAATGAGCCTAATGCAGGTATGTTCCTTTTTGGTTTCGAAGAGGTGAACTCCTTCGGCGTTGACTTTTTTGATTTTTACAAAAATACCTTTGATACCGTAAAAGGCATCCACAAAGACTTTATCTTTGGTTCCACTTCCCTGATAAATTTATCTGGAAACCTCCATCAAAATCTGGTGGATTATATTGATTATTGTGACAGCCATCACTGTATGTTTGATTTTTTAAATGTTCACCATTACCCCATGCTCCCTCCAAAATCCACGGATTCCATTTCGGAAATGGATTTTGAAAAGCTCACGGAGTATTATAATCAGATTGAAAATCCAGACGTTATGGCCGAGTACCTAAACTGGCTAAGAAGCCTGCTCGATGCAAAAGGGCTTTCTCACCTCCCTATTCATATTACCGAATGGAATTCCACCAGTTCTCATCGTGACCTGGTTAATGACACTGTCTTCAAGGCAGCTTATGTTGTCAAAAATGTCCTGGACAATCAGGAAAAGACCGAAAGCTTTGGATATTGGTCACTAACCGATGATTTAGAGGAGCTTCCCATGGAGAACACGCTCTTTCATGGTGGCTTGGGTATGTTTACGGTGAATCAATTACGAAAGCCGGCTTATTTTGCATTTTATTTTTTAAGCAAATTAGGAAATGAATTAGTACAGAAGGGTAAGAATTATGTGATTACCAAAAGTAATGATACCTATCAGATATTGCTCCACAACTTTTGCCAGTTCTCCTCCTTTTATGCCAGAGGTGAAATGTTTGATATTACCAGCACCAACCGCTATTCACCATTTAATGGTACCAGTGTCCTGGAGATGGAAATATCTCTTCTGGGGCTCTCTGAGGGAGAATATATGGTATCGGATTATTTTGTAAACCGGGAACATGGTTCCGTTTTTGACAAATGGGTTGAGATGGGAGCACCTGAGAATCTTACGCTGGAGGAAACACGGTTTTTGGAGGTACAGCCGGGGTATATGAAGGGGCTGGTTACACTTAAGGATGGGCAAATAACATTGATGCGTAGTCTTTTGCCGTTGGAGATTCGGTTGATTATTTTGAAAGTGATATTATAATAATTCTCTTGGGAGTTAGGTGACAAACTGGGGGGGATGGAACCCGTACGCTGGAAGAGGGGCAATGGAAAGGGCGCCGAAAAGAGACTTGGTGGTGGAAAACACTCCAGTTCCGCAGGTTAAGGGGTTCTAAGACGAATCCACTAGATAGTGGGCCTTTGCGGGTCGAGTTC
>JAVBLX010000002.1:0-13925 GCA_031553075.1 Acetivibrio sp. | reverse complement strand
GGAGCCCGGCCCGTAACCAGCCACAGTCTAGATGCTTTGCCCTAGACCTTCTTGCCCTGCGAAGGTGGATTTTTTTCCATCCCATCCCCCACGTTCCCGCCGAACCTTTCCTGGGTTGCGTCCGGTTTTCACAACCCGGTTCAATACTAACTCCCAAGATGGCTGTTACAGGATGGGTGAACATACGCTCCCTATTTTCATATACAAAACAGCCCAATTAGAAAACTGGGCTGTTTTACAATACTTTATATAATCATTAAATCCCTTGAGCAATCATCGCCGTAACCACTTTCTCAAAACCAGCAATGTTGGCACCTGCAACATAGTTTCCTTCTTTTCCGTAACGTTTTGCTGCGCCATCTAAATTGTGGAACAAATTCACCATAATCAGTTGTAATTTGGCATCCACTTCTTCAAAGCTCCAGCTTAAACGCTCACTGTTCTGAGACATTTCCAACGCAGATACGGCTACACCACCAGCATTCGCTGCTTTGCCTGGTGCAAATAAAACCTTGTTCGCCTGTAAATATTCGGTTGCTTCCAAGGTGGTAGGCATATTGGCACCTTCGGCAACAGCAATGACACCATTGGCTACCAATGCTTTTGCATCTTCTAAACCAAGCTCATTCTGCGTCGCACAGGGAAGAGCCACATCCGCCTTAACCGTCCATACACCACTTCCATCATGATATTCTGCATTTGGTCGATAGGTTTTATATTCCGCAATTCTTGCCCGTTTTACTTCTTTGATTTCCTTCAATGCTTCCAGATCAATTCCGTCCGGATCATATACCCAGCCGGTAGAATCGGAACAGGTTACTACTTTTGCACCTAACTGCTGTGCTTTCTGGATGGCATAGATTGCAACATTACCAGAACCAGAAACGGCAACGGTTTTGCCCTGAAGATCATGTCCGTTTACTTTAAGCATTTCTACGGTTAAGTATAGCAGGCCATATCCGGTTGCTTCCGTTCTTGCCAGCGAACCACCGTATGTAAGTCCTTTTCCAGTAAGTACGCTTTCATATCTTCCGGTAAGTTTTTTGTACTGACCATACATATATCCAATCTCTCTTGCTCCGGTTCCGATATCTCCTGCTGGAACGTCTGTGTCAGGTCCAATATATTTGCTTAATTCTGTCATGAAGCTCTGGCAGAAAGCCATGACTTCTCTGTCTGATTTTCCTTTTGGATCAAAGTCAGAACCACCTTTACCTCCACCAATCGGAAGTCCGGTAAGGGAGTTTTTAAAAATCTGCTCAAATCCCAAAAATTTTACAATACCAAAGTTTACAGATGGGTGTAAACGTAAGCCACCTTTATATGGTCCAATACTATTGTTGAACTGTACACGATAGCCTGCATTTACCTGCATGTTGCCATTATCATCAACCCAAGGTACTTGAAAACGGATTTGTCTGTCTGGTTCAGTTAAACGCTCTAAAATCGCTTCCCTGCGATAAAGTGCTTCATTGGCTTCAATCACAGGTCTTAAGGATTCTAATACTTCCTTCACTGCCTGATGGAATTCTGGCTCTGCTGGATTTTTCTTTACTACTCTCTCATAAATCTCATCTACATATCCCATTTAAAAAATCTCCTTTGACTTAAATTTGCCTGTTAAATGTTCGTTAATCCCCCAAACACCCTCTAAGTTTTATCACTTCCCCAAGTGATTTTCAACTACAGGCTATATTTTATCTCGCCAGAAACAATAATGCAAGCTTTTTTTTCAAAAAACTACTATTTTTTTAGTATGAATGTCCCCCTGTGGCGGACACGCTTTTTGTCAAAGGGCGGAAATAAGGGCTTTTACCCTTTCTTCGGTGGTTGCCCAAGAGGTTACGAACCGTATGACGAAACGTTCCTCCAACCTCTTTTCCACATTAAAAGCAAACTCCTTTTCCAGCTTTTCCATTAACTCACTGCTAACAATGGGAAATAACTGGTTGCTTGAGGGCGTGGTATAAAAAGAATACCCCTTTTCTTTTAATGCATTCTCGATTTTACGAGCCATCCGGTTAGCATGTTCGCCCAATTCAAAATAAAGCTCATCCTGAAACAATGCTTCAAACTGGATTCCTGTAACAAATCCTTTCGCAAGCATTGCCCCACGGTTTTTAATCATATGACGAAAATCTTTTTTCAGTTCTTCCCGGCAGATGACCAGGGCTTCTCCAAATAGTGCACCATTTTTGGTCCCGCCAATATAAAATACATCTGTAAGCTGGGCATAATCAGCCAATTCCAGGTCATTATCCGCGCTGGTAAGGGCTGAGGCCAGACGTGCTCCATCCATAAACAGTAAAAGTCCATATTTTTTGCAAATATGGGCGATTTGAGAAAGCTCAGACTTGGAATACACGGTTCCCAGCTCCGTGGTATTGGATATATACACCATCCCTGGATGCACCATATGTTCCGACTCATGAAACAGGATTGCCGCTTCCAGCCCACACGGTGTCATCTTACCGTCTTCATGAGGAATGGTAAACACCTTATGGCCAGTCCCTTCAATGGCTCCGGTTTCATGAACATTCACGTGCCCTGTATCCACAGCAATTACACACTGATACGGTCTTAAAAAAGCCGAAATCGTCAGCAAATTGGTCTGCGTTCCGCCGGGAATAAAGTGAATATCCACATCTTCTCTTTTCAGGTGTTTCTTAATATATTCCGCCGCTTTCTGACTATGAACATCCAGACCATAGCCCTCCATCTGCTCCAGGTTAGTCTTCATCAATATTTCCAAAATACGGGGGTGCGCCCCTTCACTGTAATCATTTCTAAAACTAATCATATTTTGCACCAAACCTCAAGGAAAATGCGAGCATTTGCATTTGAGGTGCAAACACAAAGGGTGAACGCTCTGTGTCTGTATTTCCTTTCTTTCATTTTTCTATTTACATGCTTTCCCATGCCTTTAATCAATCAAGCTTCCCAGTTTTTACAAACATCCACCCACTCTACATAATTAGAATGCTGTTCCAGTTCCTCCAACGTAAGCTTAATGACACTATTGCTGCTTCCGCAAGCCGGATACACGGAAGTAAATCGCTTCATGGATACATCCAGATAAATCTTCACACCAGCCTTAACGACAAAAGGGCAGACACCTCCAACGGAATGACCGATGAAAGCTTCTACCTCTTCTGGTGTCAGCATTTTAGCCTTTGTGTTAAACTGATCCTTAAACTTTTTGTTGTCTACTTTTGCATCCCCTGCTGCAACTATTAAAACTGCCTCTTCTCCCACCTTAAAGGAAAGAGACTTGGCAATCCGCTCCGGGCTGCATCCGATTGCCTGGGCTGCCAGTTCAACCGTGGCACTGGAAACATCAAATTCCAATACACGCTCTCCCATTCCAGCCTTTATAAAATATTCTCTCACCGCTTCAAATGCCATAATACAATCTCCTATCATTCCAGCATCACATCATATTTATTGAGTGGCTTCCTTTGTAACAAAGAAAATTATATTCGACTTTTTCCTTAAGTGCAATCCTATTCTCTTATTTTCTATTGCTAAATTTCCAGGTTAAATTATCAGGAGAGTTATGGCATTGCCTCAAAACTCCAAATATTACGAATTTGATGCTTGATATCCTCATAGTCCCATATTTCATTGCTCCGTTCTTCACTGTTCGGATCATGGATAGTGAACCCCTTCGTCGTATAACCTGTAAGCACAATGAAATGCCCTTCATCGGTAAAATCGCCCGGTCCCATTGCACAAATTATCGGCTTTCCAGAATCCAGAGCTGCTTTCATCTTGCTCTCACTTAACGGTATTTCCCGGGATGCCAATCCAAGTTCTTGGGCACCAGCAGTCATCAAACGCCAGGAAGTGCCAGAGTTTCCTTCTATATATCCCCATTCCTCGCTTTTTTCAGCAATATAAATCGGAGTCAGCTTCTCGTCTCGTAAAAGGCCCGCTGCAACCATAGAAAGACACGTTGGTCCACAGCCTTTTAATTCAATCAATCCATTTCCGTAGGGGGTATCTTTCCAACGTACATCCGTCTGAAATAATAAAGGAATTCCTTCTGTCGCAAGCTCTGCCCCCAGCGTCGGATTTATTTTCTGCGTACCTGCTTCCTTCATCGAGTCAACCCCTTCCACTGCTGACAGAAACATTAACTGAGTACGGTCCACATATGCTTTCATACAAAATACGCCTATTACGATTAAAAAAATCCCAAATAATACACTTTTTCGATTGATTCTCATAAAAAACCTCCCTCAAGTTATAAGCCAAGTATAACCGAGGGAGGACTTTTTATCCTTTAAATTGTCTTAAAATGTCTTAACTCGTCTTAAGAAACTAGAAAACATCCCACAACACCAACACCAACGACAATAACAACAATAATAATTATAATTACTGTAGTATCTTTGCTGGCAAAAAAACAGAAAACACGGTGCATTGTTCATTGCTTTCTGCTGTAATCTGTCCACCATGCTGCGTTACAATTTCTTTCGCAATGGCAAGCCCCAGACCAGCACCGCCTGTTTCCGTACTTCTTGCTCCATCCAATCGAAAAAACTTATCAAAGATCATATTAAGCTTTTCTCGAGGAATCTGTTTGCCTTGATTCGTAACTGTAATAATCGCAGTTTTTTCATCTGTCCACGATTTTACTACAATTGTAGAATTTGAATAACTATATGACACGGCATTTTTTATAAGGTTGCTGAACACTCTGGCCAGCTTATCAGCATCACCATACAAAGTCATTTCTTCGCCAATCTCAAGCTGAACCTTCCGTCCTCCAACGGTCAGCATCGGATAGAATTCTTCAACTAACTGCTCCAGCAGGAACTTTAAGGGCAGCTCTTCCCTTTCCAGAGGCAGGGAAGAGAGATTGAATCTGGTAATATCAAAAAACTCATTAATCAATTCTTACAGACGATATGCTTTTTTCAGGGTAATTCCCACATACTTGGCCCGTTGTTCCACCGGAATGTCTGGAATCTCGTCCAGAAGGCTTAAATAACCAATAATGGAGGCCAAGGGTGTACGGATATCATGTGCCAGATAGGTAATCAGGTCATTTTTCCGCTCCACTTCAATTTGAGCCTTTTGGGCATTTAATTGATTTTGTTCCCGAAATACGTTAAGGGTATCCTCCAGCGCCTTAAACTGGCCATTGAGCAGAAGCTCATCATCCTTACGGAGAGAATATTCCACCTGATCAAGCATGGTCGATACCTTGGAGACTTCCTGGAATTCCACAACAATCCAGCCTACCACCAAACAAATCACTACACCAACCAATACAACATAGTACTTGTTCTCTTTTATAAAGCTTGCAATCTCCCAGCTGAACACCTTATTAATATAATCAATGACAAAGCGATTAGCGATATTGTCCACAAACCAGGAAGCAAATATAATTACGCCCAATAGAACTGCCGTCACAGTAATATGCTTTTGTATTACATGTCTTCTATAAATATTTCCACTTTTATTCATCAATTCGATACCCTACTCCCCATACGGTTTTAATGTATTTCGGTGAATTACCTGTATCTTCCATCTTTTCTCTTAAATGACGAATATGAACCATTATGGTATTGGAAGAATTGGTATAATACTTTTCTCCCCAGATGCTTTGAAACAGCTCTTCTGCCGCCACAACCTGTCCCTTTTTCTCGCAGAGATTCCATAAAATGGAGAACTCTGTTGGGGTAAGGCTTAGTTCCTTTTCATTCAGCAGACATTTATGGGTGGTCTTATTAAGGAAAATCCCCCGCAGTGCAATAACCTGATTCTCGTCTTCCCCATCACCTTTATTATATAAAGTGACTCTTCTTAACTGGGCCTTTACATTAGCTACCAGCTCCAGCGGCCGAAAAGGCTTGGTCAAATAAGCATCCGCGCCAATGGACAAGCCTCTGATTTTATCAATTTCCTCTCCCTTTGCGGTTAACATAATAATGGGAAAGATAAATTTTTGACGAATTTCGCGGCAGAGGGTATATCCATCCGTATCTGGAAGCATAATATCCAGTATCGCCAAATCCACCTTATGGTTTTCAATATATTCCAGAACCCCTTCTCCTGAATAAAACTTATGAATCTCAAATCCGGAGCCGGTCAGGTATAGCTCAATCAAATCTGTAATTTCGGTCTCATCATCCACTACCACGATATTCACTGCCATAAAAAATCTCCTTACTCTTTTGCATACTATACCTAGTTTACCAAAAAGTAGGGAGAATTTCCTTAAATTTTTCTTAAATCATTAAAGAATTAAGTATAGTTATTTCTAGAAATAACCACATCTTAAAAACGGGCTGCTTCCGGGCCACTCTTCTGGAAAATAGTCCATTCACCAATGTTTACCGCATGATCTCCAACCCGTTCCAAATATTTGGCAATCATCAAAACATCCACACAGTAGTCAGCTGAAATATTTCCTTCCTGCAGTAAGAGAACAATTTCTCTCTTTACTTCATTAAATAAATTGTCTACCACATCATCTTCCATGATTACTTGCTGAGCCGCCTTTATGTCTCGATTGATAAAAGCATCGACCGAATCATGTACCATTTTTTTCGCGGCACTGAGCATCGGCGGGATTTGCTTGGACATATGATAAAAATCCACGTGTCCAAATCGCAGGATAATTTCAGCAATATCAGCTGCGTGATCACCAATTCGCTCAATATCGGTAACCACCTTTAAAGCCGCTGAAACAATCCGCAAATCCTTTGCCACCGGCTGTTGTCTGGTAATCAGGGAAAGACACTGGGACTCAATGGTTTTTTCCAAATCATTTACCAATTGATCTCCCTCCATAACTTCTTTGGCAATGGCTGTGTCCTGGTTTTCTAAAGCCACGAAAATCCGGTCAATCGAGTCCTCAACCAAATGTCCCATCTCAATTAATTTGTTATTTAATATCTCCAATTGATAATCAAAACTTACTCTGGCTGTCATAGTTTCCTCCATTCTACTATTGTTTATAGCTCTTGCTATTGTTTATAGTTCTTGCTGGTGTTTGCATCTCTTACTGGTATTTCAGCTCTTACGGTTGTTTATAGCTCTTTATTTTTGGTCCGTCCACTTGTTTTTCAAGCAGGATTGACATGCTTCAACCTCCGACTCCACGCTGCATGAATCGCGTATTCCCCTTCGTTATCACCCAAAACGTCCGGTGATATAATCCTCGGTTCGTTTGTCCTTTGGTCTGGAGAACAGATCCTCTGTGGAATTAAATTCCACAACCTCTCCATGCAAGAAAAAGGCCGTATCGTCTGATACACGGGCTGCCTGCTGCATGTTATGAGTTACTACAACGACCGTATATTTTTCCTTCAGCTCTTCCATCAAATCCTCTACCTTAAGCGTTGATATTGGGTCAAGTGCTGAGGTTGGTTCATCCATCAGAAGAATTTCCGGCTCTACTGCGAGGGCTCTGGCAATACAAAGACGCTGCTGCTGTCCGCCAGACAGACCCAATGCTGATTTTTTCAACCGATCCTTTACCTCTTCAAAAATTGCAGCACCTTTCAAACTCTTTTCCACAATTTCATCCAGTTTACTTTTGTCCTTCAATCCATGAATCCTTGGACCATAAGCAATATTATCATATATGCTCATGGGGAAGGGATTTGGCTGCTGAAATACCATCCCCACTTTCTTACGCAACCGGGTGGTATCGACTCGCTCATTGAATATATTTTCACCGTCAATAAGAACATCGCCTTCCATTCTAACACTTTCCACCAAGTCATTCATCCGGTTAATCGTCTTTAAGAAGGTGGATTTACCACAACCAGAAGGTCCAATCAAAGCTGTTATATTACGTTCCTTTAGGTTCATCGAGATGTCCTTCAAGGCATGATTTTCCCCATAGTACAAATTAAGTTTATTAGCAATAATTTTATCGTTAATCATCTTAAGCTCCCATCTGTGCGCTCCTGCGCACGTATAAATCAAGATGTTGAAAGGACAGTTTTGCCGTTCTTTCAACCTAAGCTCCCATCTGTGCGCTCCTGCGCACATAAAAATCAAGATTTACACCTATTTTCGTTTACTTACATCAAATTTCGAACTTAAAACTTTCGTCAGCATATTAATCAATAATACAATCACCAGTAAAACCAGAGCAATTCCAAATGCATTGTCGTATTCACCCTTACTCATGGACAAATACAACTGAATGGTAAGAGAACCACCCGGTTCCAAGACCTTTTTAAATAATCCTTCTCCATAATGTCCGAATTTTGGTAGTAGATATCCACTTCCGGCAGTAAACAAAAGTGCTGCGGATTCTCCTACGATACGCCCGATGGCAAGAATAACCCCCGTAATAATTCCCGGCATAGCAGAGGGAAGCAAAATGGTCCGAATCATATACCACTTTGTAGCTCCAATACCCAAGGCTCCACTACGATAACTGCTGGGCACAGTTTTAAGTGCTTCCTGTGTATTTCTGGTAATGAGTGGTAAAATCATAATGGTAAGTGTCAACGCTCCCGTTAGAATGGAATATCCCAGGTTTAAAGTGTTTCCAAAAAAAGCCATTCCAAATAAGCCAAAAATAATGGAAGGAAGTCCTGCCAAAATCTCCGTTGTTGACTCAATAAGAGTAACTATTTTTCCTTTTTTTGCATACTCGTTTAAGTAAATTGCTGCTCCGATTCCAATCGGGGTAGCCAGGAGCAGGGTCAAAATGATTAAGTACAAGGTATTAATGATATTTCCCAAAATCCCGAAATTTTTCTTTGCCGTGCTTTGAACCGTAGTAAGGAAGTTCCAGTCGATTACTTTTATTCCCCGCATAAATACGTAGCATACAATTCCAAGCAAAAGGAATACCGAAACAAAAGCACAAACATAAATAAGGCTTTGTAATATGGTATCGCTGATGCGAAGTTTCTTTCCATAAATACCATTTTCAAGATTCATGCTGGGCCCCTCCTTTTTTCAGAATTCCGGTCAACACCAGATTTATAATCATAATAAAAACAAATAATACCAGACCAATGGTAAATAGCACCTGCCTGTGGGTATCCGCTGCATAACCCATTTCACTTACAATTGCTGTGGTGAGGAAACGAACCGAGTTAAATGGAAGTGGTAGATTTACTGAGCTTCCGGAAACCAGGCTAATCGCCATAGCTTCGCCAATCGCCCGGCCAACCCCAAGCACGATTGCCGTTACAATTCCCGACCGAGCCGCCGGAAGGATTACTTTGAAAATGGTTTGGATAGAAGAAGCCCCCAGAGCCAGGGAACCAGTTTTCAAAAAGTCCGGTACCGCCCGAATGGAGGATTCACTAATATTAATTACCGTTGGCAAAATCATAATTGCCAGCACCAGAACCGCTGAAATCAAATTAGCACCTCCGGTAAACTGATGGGTTTCCGAGCCTCGAAACAGCTCCAATTCCCATCTATACATAATCGGATTTAAAATGAGAATTCCCAAAAGTCCATAAACGACCGAAGGAATTCCTGCGAGCAGTTCAACTGCCGGCTTTACAATTGCGGCAAGCTGCTTTGGTGCTGTCTCTGCCAAAAAAACAGCCGTCAGAACACCAATGGGAACACCAATCAAAATTGCCATAAAGGTTCCTGCCAGAGAGGTCAGGATAACAAACAAAATTCCAAATTGAGGTTCCTTGGCCGCTGGTTTCCATACTGTGCTAAACAAAATTTCTTTTATGCCAACCTTTCCCAAAGCTGGTGTACCATTTATAATCATGTAAATCGTAATGGATGCAACTGCCAATACAGCAACCAGTCCGCAGGCCGTAAAAATATATTGGGCAATTCGCTCTACTAAAGATTTGGTTTTTAAATTTCCTTGAATGGAAAAACTATTACTGCTCATATTCCTACTCCTGTCTTAGGTTTTGTTTCTTTCCTTGGGGCAATGATTCCTTCTTTCATTAATCTGGAATAATTAATCCAACTGATTCAATCAAGTTCGTACCATCCGAAGATGCCAGGTAGGTGAACAATGCCTTTACAAGTTCCGTCTGTTCGCTTACTGGTCCTAAGGTTGCCATTACAAATGGTCTGCTGAGAAAATAGTTTCCAGCTTTGATTTCATCTGCGTTTGGCTGACTGCCATCCAGACTTACTGCATTTACCGAAGCATCCAACACATCCAAAGAAACATATCCAATTGCACCTGGTATCGATGCAACCTTTGCCATTACTGCACCTGTGCTGTCCAATTCGTTGGCATAAGCACAAGCATCTTCGATGGCAAGAAGTTCTTCAAATGCACCTCTGGTACCAGAACCCGCTTCTCTTCCTACAACTACGATTGGCATATCATTTCCGCCCAAATCTTTCCAATTTTTTGTTTCACCAGTATATATCTTGGTTAACTGGTCTTTTGTCAGATTCCCGATGGTATTTGCTTTATCTACGATTACGGCAATACCGTCAATCGCAACTATGTTCTCTACAACTCCAGCCTGTGTTTCACTATCTTTAAGTGCTCTGGATGCATTCCCAATATCTGCACTCTTTGAAGTTAAAGCTTCAATTCCTGCACTGGAACCAATGTACTCTGCATTAATGGAAACTTCTGGGTTCAGTTCCATAAACGCTTCTATTAATGCGTTACAAAACTTTTCCATTGAAGTGGAGCCTGCCATAGTAAGGGAGCCGCTTAATGCCATCACTTGAGTACTATCCGTTTCATTGATTGCATTACTGGTTTCTGCATTGGCATCCGTTTGTACTTCCATGCTTTCGTTTTTAACTTCTGTGCCTGTTCCGCTGTTTCCACATCCCGTAAGGACCATTGCACAAAGAGCTGTTACTGCTAATACACTAACTACTTTTTTCTTCCAAAATCTTATTTTCATAATTTTCCTCCACTTCGCTGCTCATGCAGCTTATTATGTTTTTTACTTCTTAGTTTTTACAAGTTTATTGTAGTTCATACATATGTAAAGTTATATCATAGTCCTGTATTTCTTTTGTAAAGTGCATGTAAATAGCAACTTTAAAGTAACTTCATGATAACTTGATATTTTTCTTGACATAGGCTTAGCGTTTTTGCTAATAAAGGATAACATTTGACTGAATTAAAAATCCCCAAACGGTAGTCTAAAATACCGTTTGGGGCATATTGTTTCCTTTTATTTATTAAATTAATTCCTTAATTTGTGTGATTGGATACCCGTCCTCTTTCAGTTTTTTAATCAGCTCGATCCTGTCAAGTGATTCCATCCTTTTGTATCTCCGTGTCAAATTTTCTTCGGCCTGTTCAAATGGAAGCATACCTTCTTCGGTATAATATTTTAACGTACTGTACCTTACCGATGTTAATCTTACCAGTTCTCCAATCGTCACATATTCTGATGATTCAATCGTTTCTATACTTCTCTGCCGAGACATATTTTTCCACCACCTAACATAATGCCACTACAATAAATAGCTCCTACTATAAATAGCCACTACTATAAATAAACTTAACCATTTCATCTGCTAAAACGTATGCTTCATTTTTTCTTACTTCCTTAATACGTTTTTTCAGAATTTCAGCTTCAACTTTACTAAAATAATTCCGAATTAACTTGCCATTATCAAGTAAAGCAGCCAAGTAAAGTGTTTCTTCTGATATTGTTCCATCCTCAAGAAACTCTGCACGGATTTTTTCGATTATCCTGGTAACCGCTTCTGGCTTTGGCACATATCTTATTTTTTTGTTTAGCAAGCCTTGTTTCCATAACTCATCTGCGTACCCAAATTCAGCTAACGAAGCTCCAAATGCCGAAAACAATTCCTTAAATGTCTTTTGACTAAAACCAGCCAAGTAGACTGACGCAACACCTTTTGCATCTTTTGGCTTTTTAAACCCCAAAATAGTCTCATACAACGGTTTTAAATACGGTAACCCCTCATCCCACGGCTTACTGATAACAAGCTTGCCTTTTGGAGTACGTACAATATATCCGTGGTATAAAAGTTCCATTATGCCACCCGCCAGTAGGCATGTAGAAAATACCACATCTAAAATGGGTACGTTCCCTTTGCTACTGATTGCACACATAAAATATTCTTGTGTATAGGATAGTGTTTTCATGTTATGGCCTCCTTTGCTTTTATGTCACACTTTTTATTACTTTTCATTTACCATTTGTTACTTACTACTTATTACTTACTACTTATGATATACTCAATATACCATCAAAAATTTTATTGGTCAAGTATCTTTTAATTTTTTCTATTTTAAACTTCTATGGGTGCACTACATATCAAGTGCCAAGTAAGAAAAAAATAAGGCGACCTTGTTCAGCTTTTAACTGTTCAAAATCACCTAATTATTTCACCTGGTATTACTTTTTTATCTTTACCTTTTCAAGTAAAATAATCAAAAACCATCCTTGTCCTTGCGAAAATGTTTCCAAAACAAAACTCCCAACAGGAAAGCTTCTGGCTTTACTAAATACCAGACGCTTCCATGCTGGGAGCTTTTCGCTTACAGAACCTTTGTTTATCTTTTGTTTGTAACTCAATCACAATATTTAGACCGCTTGTACTTACAAACAAAACTTCTATCATTTTACAATCGTAGTACCAGTTTTTCCTTGAATGCCTTCCTTTGCTTTTTCCAAAAGAGTAATCAAAGCCCGGCGACCATCCTTAGAAGCAGCAAATTCCATAGCCGCCTCAACCTTCGGCAACATAGAACCAGGTGCAAAATGACCTTCATCACAATACTGCTTCATTTCTTCAACCGTCACCTCAGATAACCATTTTACATCCGGTTTTCCATAATGAATCGCCGCTTTTTCAACCGCAGTGAGAATAATCAAATAATCCGCATCCAGCTCCTTTGCCAATAAGCTGCTCACCAAGTCCTTATCAATAACCGCCGAAGCCCCTTTTAAGTGATTTTCCTTTAAAGTAACAGGAATTCCACCTCCTCCACAAGCAATGACAATACTACCAGACTCCATCAAAGTACGAATCGCACCAATTTCCACAATTTCCTGTGGCTTAGGAGATGCAACCACACGACGATATCCCCTGCCAGAGTCCTCTTTCGTAATATAATCATACTTCTTTTCCGCTTCCTCCGCCTCATCCTTACTCATAAAATGTCCAATCGGCTTAGAAGGATTCAAAAACGCCGGATCATTTTCATCAACCCGTACCTGAGTAACCATAGTCGCCACCGGAATATTATCAATCTCCCGGTTCTTAAGCTCTTCCCGAAGGGCATTCTGTAAATCATATCCAATATAAGCCTGACTCATAGCCACACAAACCGAAAGCGGTGTATTAGGCTGTCTAACATCCTCCCGGCTCAAAGCCGCCATCGCATTATTAATCATTCCAACCTGAGGACCATTCCCATGAGTAACAATCACCTCATGCCCCTCCTCAATCAAATCCACAATCGCCTTCGCCGTAGTCTTAACCGCGATCATCTGCTCCGGCAAATTATTACCCAACGCATTACCACCAAGTGCAATTACAATCCTTTTCTTTCCCATACGCTTCTCCATTCTGTGAAAACACCAGCAATCCTATTTATAATCCCATAATACACCAAAAACTTTTTTCATGCAACAAAATTTTTGTTAGAAAAATATTTTTGGTGGCTTAGGAGGACGCTCAAGAGAAAATAAGGTGATTTCATAAGACGTTAGATATTTTTTCTAAGGGGCCGATAGTCAAATAGCTACTCACTACTATAGGTAAAAGTCATAGCTTATCTAATAATCAATATATAGAAGCCAGCTCCTTCCATAAAACTATAAATAGCCGAAAGAGCGGGTGGAGAAATGCCTCCAAGGAAAGGGGTCCTATGAAAAAGGCTCCCAGACGAAAAATTTCTGGCATTCACAGGAGTGCCGAAAGAACTAAGTCTTTTAAAATTTGCGTTACCCCCACAAAAAGCTGTTGTTTGAGCATCATAGCGTACCTATTTTGATACACTA
>JAVBLX010000196.1:0-19359 GCA_031553075.1 Acetivibrio sp. | reverse complement strand
ACTACATACCTCCCCCACGTAACATTTGTGTTTTATTCTATATCCTTTCGAAAACCAGCTCCGCCCACAATAAACTAAAAATAGCCTGAACCAGCGTCTTTCCAATCCCTCCCAGTGCCTTAGCGAAACGGAATTGAGACTCTGGGGTATTCTGGAGCCGCAAGGCGAGAGAATTCCCCGCTTAGAGGCTCAATGGAGTGGGTGGAGCGTGGGCACTCGAAGGGATTGGAAAGACGCTGGTTCAGGCGTTCGAAGTCTATCTTCAGGAGCGTCCTCATCGCCTATACACAAAGTTAAAACCCGCCATGCAGAGAAATTTTCATGCACAGCGGGCTTTTCTTAGGATGACATATTAAAATGGGTTTAACTAAATATCACATTTCTACAACCGTACCGCTTTCTCCCTTCATAGCCAAAGGAGCCTTCTCCAAAGAAGCAATAACAGCTCTCCTGCCAGCTTTACTCTTAGCAAAATTAACCGCCGCCTGCACCTTAGGAAGCATACTTCCAGGAGCGAAATGACCTTCTTCGCTGTAACGAAGAGCCTCTTCCACCGTCATGTGGTCCAATTCCTTCTGATCCGGTTTGCCATAATTAATCGCAACCCGATCAACAGCAGTAAGAATAAACAAGTAATCTGCATCAACCGCTTCTGCTAACTTGCCAGAAGCGAAATCTTTGTCAATTACAGCGGGAACGCCTTCGTAGTCTCCGTTTTCGTCCAAAATTACAGGGATACCACCGCCACCGCAGGCAATCACAATGTATTCGTTGTCTAAAAGATTCAAAATGGAAGCCCGTTCAGCAATATCCACTGGCTTTGGGGAGGCTACGACACGACGGTAGCCTCGTCCGGCGTCTTCTACAAATTTAATGTCCGGGTTTTCTTCCATCAACTTGTCCGCATCCTCTTTGGAATAGAATCCGCCAATGGGTTTGGTTGGATTTGCAAAAGCAGGATCGTTTTTGTCTACAAGCACTTGGGTTACTACACTGGCAACATGCCATGGCATACCCTGTCTACGAAGCTCTTTTTTGATCCCCTTCTGCAAATGATAGCCGATGTAGCCCTGGCTCATGGCGGTACATTCCATCAGTTCCATTGGAACTACTTTGGGGTCGACTGACGCAGCCGTTTGGAAAGCCAGATTGATCATACCCACTTGTGGTCCGTTTCCGTGGCTGACAATGATTTCATGTCCTTGGCTGATTAATCCAATTAAGGAAGGAGCAGCGGCGTCAATCATTTCCTGTTGTTCTTTAGCATTGTTTCCCAGGGCATTTCCACCCAGGGCAATTACGATTCTTGACATATAT
Organism: Acetivibrio sp.; assembly: GCA_031553075.1. GTDB lineage: Bacteria > Bacillota > Clostridia > Lachnospirales > Lachnospiraceae > DIGJ01. The sequence continues at coordinate 18,042 of JAVBLX010000196.1, read as the reverse complement.
AGTTCTCCTTAATGTTCACGTTCCGAATTTGTTATTCTTCTTCCATTTTCATTCCCGTGACAGACATCAGGATAATGTACAGACACGGATTAAATATTTGATTTATAATAATTCAAGCTTGATACTGGATTAGGCTTTAGGCTGTTGTTGGGTAATGCAGTGGATGTTTCCGCCGCCTAAGAGAATTTCTCTGGCATAGAGTCCAACTACTTTACGATCAGGGAAGCAAGCCTCTAAGGTTTCTCTTGCTTTTTCGTCATTAGGGTCACCAAACATTGGGAATACAACGCCGCCGTTGGCAATATAGAAGTTTGCGTAGGAAGCAGCCAGACGGTCACCCTCCTGTCTTGGGAGTGTTCCATCTACAGCGTCAACACCTTCGCTTTCTTCTTTTGTAATCAATACATTAGCAGGAAGCATTAATTTGGTGATTTCCAATTTACGTCCCTTTGCATCGGTTGCATTGCTTAATGCTTCATATGCTTTTTGACAGATGTCGTATTGTGGATCATTCTGATCTTCCGTCCAGGCAAGAACGACTTTTCCGGGAGCGATGTAATGAAGGATATTGTCTACATGGCCGTTGGTTTCATCGTTGTAGATGCCATAAGGAATCCAGATAATCTTTTCTAAGTTAAGATATTCTTTTAAGGTTTCTTCGATTTCTTCTTTTGTTAAATGAGAGTTACGACCTTCGCTTAATAAGCATTCCTCGGTTACAATCAGAGTACCTTCGCCGTCAACATGGATCGAGCCACCTTCCAGTACGAAGTCATCCAGGCGATAACGATCTTTGTTTTCCATGTCACAGATTTTTCTTGCTACATGATCATCCTTATCCCAAGGGAAATATAATCCGTCAACCAATCCACCCCAGGCATTAAAAGCCCAGTCAACACCACGAACTTCAGACCCATTCACAACGAAGGAAGGACCGCAGTCACGTACCCAGGAGTCATCGTTTGCCATTTCTACTAAACGAACATTATCCGGCAGCATATTTCTGGCATGGTCATACTGTGCATTGCTGACACAAACGGTAACTGGTTCAAATTCGCTGATTGTCTCTGCCACCTGAGCAAAAACTTTTTGAGCTGGTTTTCCACCAAGTCTCCAGTTGTCTGGTCTTTCTGGCCAGATAATCCAACATCCGTCATGTGGTTCAAACTCTCCTGGCATCCGAAAGCCGTCTTTCTTTGGTGTGCTATCTAATGATTTCATTTTCAAAAATCCCCTTTCTAGTAATTGAATTTAATTGCTTGAACTATATTCTAAAATTTGATTTTATTTAAAAGATGAGTTTCAAGAGTTGAGTTTTAAAATTTGAGTTTAAAATTTGAATCTAAAAATCGAGTTTCAAAACTTGATTTTTATTTACTAAATTCCAAAAGCTTAATTTTACTAAATTCCAAAAGCTTAATTTTGTTAAATTCCAAAAGTTTAATTTTGCTAAAATTCAAAAGCTTAATTTTGTTAAATCTCAAAGGCGGAATTTCACTAAATTTTAAAATCTTAATTGTTAAATCAAAAGCTGAATTTTGCTAAAAATCAACTAATAAATTTATGCCTGCGCCACAATTTGTTTATGCACAAAAATGTGCGCAGGCATGTTTAAAAGGCTGGGTTTATCTTCGCTCTCGCTTGATTCGAATCATGATTTCTCCGATTACAATAAAGAGAATGGCTCCAATCGTGATTGGTAAAACCTCTGCCAAAGCATCTGGGGCAAAATCTAAAGGGATAGCTACAAAAATCAGGGCAATGATGATCATAACCATAGGCAAATAAGCAATTAGTTTTAATACAGCAGGACTTCCACTTACCTTAAAAGGACGTTCTGTATGAGGGTCAATTTCCCGGAGCTTTAAGAACGCTGGGAAAACTGGTAAATAAGCCAACAGAAGCATAACTAAGTTCAGGGCAAAGAAACACCAGAATAAATCCTGATTTGGTATGAATGGAGCAATAACAATTACTACGGATGCAACAATTCCGTTCATAAAAGCAGCGCCAGAAGGCATGTCATTCTTTGCACTTCTCTTTTTAAATACAGCAGGCATATCTCCGTTCTCTGCTGCATAGGCAGCTACATTGTTTACACCAAGTGCCCAGGAAACCATGTTTCCGAATAAGGTTAACAGGAAAATGATTGCCATAACATTGATGAAAGCTCCGCCGGTTTTGCCGGTTAATAGCTGTAAGCTGTCAATCAGACCACTGCTGGTGCTTACTTCTGAGGTTGGAATGGCTACGCCGATTCCGAAGGCAGAAAAGATGTAAATGGCTGCAATTACAAGTCCACCGGTGATGATAGCCTGAGGAATCTGTTTTCTTGGGTTTTCCATATCGCCTGCAAAGGTACAGATAACTTCAAATCCAAGGAAGTTAAATAAAATAACTGAAATAAAGGAAAGGCTGTTTAAGTCAAAGGAAGGAAGTAAGGAAGCCACAGTATATTCATTGGCTGGTCCATAGGTGATAGCACCATAAATACCCAAACCTCCTACCACAACTGCAATCAGGATTTTCAGCACAGCGGAACCGTTTAAGATCCAAACACTGTCCGCAACTGGGAAATGACTAATGAATACAATAATCCAGATAAAGATTAATTCAATAATCATGGATGGGATAAGACCCAATTCTTTTCCAATAATCATACTAATCATCTCAGGAAAGATAACGGCCAGAGATGCCATCCATAAAGGATAGTTAATCCAGTAATACCAAGCTGCTCTTCCGGACCATTTGTGGCCAAAGGCCTTTTTAATCCAGTCGTAAAGTCCACCTTCACCTTCATAAGTGGTACCCAGCTCAGAAGCTATGAGACCATATGGCAGTAAAAATGCGATAATCAGGAAAATCCACCAGAAATACTGGGAGTTTCCGATTGCGGCAACCGGAGCTGCCGCTTCAGCAACGAATACAATGCAGATAACCGATAATATGGCATCCATCATACGAAATTTTTTCTTCGGCGTTTCAGACATTTAGTTTTGCCCCCTTCTATGGCACACTGTCCATTACAGTGCTTTCTTTAAAAATACTTCAAGGTCTGCTTTTGCATTTGCCAGTTCTTCTTCGCAGATAGGTTTTGCGGCATTATTTAAGAAATAAGTCAATAAACCTCTCATAGAAGTCAGGCGGTTTTCTGCTTCGTCAAAAACGATAGAGCATTCCGAATCAATTACTTCGGCAGCAACTTCTTCGCCTCTGCTGGCAGGTAAGCAGTGCATGAATTTAACATGAGGAGCAGCTTTTTTAATCATTTCCTGGCTTACCTGATATTTAGGATAGAAGATAGCCATTCTTTCTTCTTCTGATAATTCTGCATCATATAATCCGTACCAAACGTCAGTGTAAACGAAATCAGCATCTTTCATCGCTTCTTCCACATCTTCTGTAATAAGGAAGGTACCGCCGGAAACCTTGCAGTTTTCTTCAGCGATTTTAATGTGGTTTTCTCTTAACTGATATCCCTTCGGTCCAAATTGTACGAAATTCATACCCATTTTTGTGGTAATAAACATTAAGGAAGCACAAACCTGAGTCGCATCGCCAACGAAAACAACTTTACAGTCTTCCAATTTCTTTCCTTCCGGAAGATGCTCGATCATGGTGCATAAATCACCCATCTCCTGGGTAGGATGGTTGTAATCAGACATACCATTAATAACAGGAATGGTGGCATATTTTGCCAAGTCAGCAACACTCACATGACGGTCAACTCTTGCCATAACGATATCTACTAATCTGGAAAGAACACAGCTGGTATCTTCCAACGTTTCATGTCCGCCTAACTGAATCTGGCCAGGAGCAAGATACTGCGCATGTCCGCCTAACTGCTGCATCGCTGTTTCAAAAGAAACACGGGTTCTGGTAGAAGACTGCTGGAAAATCATTCCTAAGGATTTGTTCTTTAATAATTGAGGATAGTATCCTGCTTTGATACAACGTTTGATCTTGAGAGATAAGTTTACGATTTCCATTAATTCTTCTTTGGTAAAGTCCTGTGTGTCGATAAAATCTTTTACTGCCATTTTGAGTTCCTCCTTAAATTAAGAAAATTAATAGTTTTTGTGTTTGTATCTAGTGCTGATGTTTCTTATCAGTTACTGATGTTTTTTTATCAGTTGCCGATGTCTTTTATAGGTGACTGATGCTTTCGGTTAGCTGTTAATGTTATTGTTTCTTAATTAGTTGCTAATGTTTTTATCAGTTACCGATGAATGTCATCAGCTGATGCTTGAAGAATAACACTAATATGCACAGTTTATAATCAACCAAAGATGTATTTTTTATGCAAAAAGTATGGGCAAAAGTTTAATTGGATAAAATTGGTTGTATAACTATTGTATAAACTGACATAAACTCATCTAAACTTTTGGTTAATAATTCCAAAAAAACGTGTTAGTGATAGGGTGACATCTTTACAAAGTGGATAAGACAAAGTATACTAAAAGAGATATAAAATAGAGAAAATACAGAATAGGAGGTTGCTTTTTGGATACATTTATATTTGTTTATAACATCATTTTGCTAGTCCTTTTTTCTGTTGCGTTGACAATTTCATTTAGCTTTTATTTCCAAAAGAGGCAGCCTGTTTACCTGGTAATGGGACTTCTCTATTTTATCTATATTTTGGATAACACTATCATTTACATGACAGAATTTATTGATTCTTTTTCGACAAGCTATAATAGAACCTTCATGGTAGTGCCCGCAATTAAGACCGTGATTATTTTGTCCTATTCTTTTTGCAATTTGTATCTGCTGTTCTATATGCTGAAGCGAAAAATTAGCATTCGGGAGCAGATTATACTGATTTTGTTTGGTATATTCTTACTGTTTGTCCCCATTCTTCAAGGTGGGGCCTTTATGGTCTGGCTCTTTTATTTGCCGGCACAGATATATTTGTTTTATCTGGCAAGCGGAGGCTTGTATTATATGAAGAATAATGAACAGGAATTAGAAGAGGCCTTTTGTCAAGGATTAAAGAAGTTTCTTATCTGTAATGTGATTTTTGCAGTTCTAATTGTAATGGAAGATACCATTGTTATATTTAACTTTGATGTATATTCTAATCTGGTTATAAAAATTAATAACCGTAATTATTCAGAGGATGTATTGAGTATTATTTATGCTATTTGTACTTTGTTATTTCTTCATAAGATACCTATATGGGAAAAGGAGGCTGAAGTCTCCAATACTAATTTAGAGGGGATGGTTTTGCTAGACGATTCTTTGGGAAGGATTGTTGACGATAAGATTGTCAGGAGTGTGCAGGAAGAACCTGATAGAACAAAAGAACCAGAAGAAATAAAAGAATCTGACAAAATAGAAGAGTCAGAAGAAGCGAAAGCTTATGAGAATGGGGAAGGAGTAATACTTTTACAGTTTTGTCAGGAGTATCAGCTTACTTTCCGTGAAACGGAGATTTTAAAATATTTGCTGGAGGATATGAACAACCAGGAAATTTGTGAAGCTTGCCACATTTCCATCGGAACAGTAAAAACCCATGTACACAATATCTTTATGAAGGCAGACGTGGCAAAACGAAGCCAGTTAATACGCTGCTATCAGGAATTTGAAAAATTAAATAAAAAATAACAGCATAAGCGCATAATTTTTTTCATTTGACCCATAATAGTACCATGAGGAAAAAGTTACTATTACGTTAAATGGAGGAATTTAAAATGAAAGCTACAGGTATCGTAAGAAGAATAGATGATTTAGGCAGAGTAGTTATTCCAAAGGAAATTAGGCGAACCCTTCGAATCCGGGAAGGAGATCCTTTGGAAATCTTTACGGACCGGGAAGGCGAAATCATTTTGAAAAAGTATTCGCCAATCGGAGAATTAAGTCAATTTGCTAAGCAGTATGCGGAATCCCTGGCCCAGACCACTGGACACATTGTTTGCATTGCTGACAGGGATGCGTTGGTTGCTGTGGCTGGCGGTGGAAAAAAGGAGCTTTTGATGAAGCCAATCAGCAAAGAGCTTGAAAGTGCCATCAACGAAAGAAAGCAGATTAAAGAATCAGGAGAAAGTTCCAAATACTGCAAGATAACGGAAAATGAAGAAAAATATGAATATGAAATTATCTGTCCGATTATCAGTGAGGGAGATGCCATAGGAGCAGTTATAATGCTTAGTAAAGAAGGAAAAAATGAATTTGGACTGGCAGAAGAGAAGTTAGCAGCCTCCGCAGCAGGCTTTTTAGGCAGACAAATGGAACAGTAAAAACTAAGTGGGCTACCACAAGTGGGCTACCACGAGTGGTAATCCACAAAAGAAAAAGGAGAACGAGATGCAGTATACCTTTGAAGAGTTTATGAACATCATAAGAAAGCTCCGGATGCCCGAAGGCTGTCCCTGGGATAAAGAACAGACCCATGAAAGCTTGCGCCCCTGTATACTGGAAGAGGCGTATGAAGTGGTTGACAGTATTGATAATCAGGATATAAGTAATTTAAAAGAGGAGTTGGGTGATGTTCTTCTTCAAATTGCCATGCATTCCGTGATTGGAGAAGAAAAAGGCGAGTTTACCATTGGAGATGTCATTACTGATGTGGCTCAAAAAATGATTCGACGGCATCCCCATGTATTTGGCAGCATATCGGTGGAAGATTCCCAGGAGGTTCTAAATAATTGGGAGGAGATTAAGCGCCAGGAAAAAGAAGAAGTAACTCATACCCAAGGCATGAAAAGGATACCAAAAGCACTGCCCGCTAACATCCGGGCAGCCAAAGTTCAGAAGAAAGCCGCCAAGACAGGATTTGATTTCCCTGACTGCGAACAGGCTCTGGGCAAGGTTTATGAGGAATTAGAAGAATTAGTCGATGCGATAAAAACAAAAGATAATTGTAAAGTAGAAGAAGAGTATGGTGATTTGATGTTTTCTTTGATAAATTTATCAAGATTTTTGGAAATAAATGCTGAAAATTCCTTGACAAATGCGACCAATAAGTTTATAAATAGATTTGAAGGTATTGAGTGTCTCGCAAATGAAGCACATCAAAACTTATGCGATCTGACCATAGAACAAATGAATGACTTATGGGAACGCGTAAAATAATCGGAATAGACATTCTGATACATAAAATTTTAATAACTATTCAGAGGAGGAGCAATCCATGAACAAAGCAGAATTAGTTGCAGCAATTGCAGAAAAAACAGAATTATCCAAGAAAGACTCAGAGAAAGCTTTAAAAGCATTCATCGACGTTGTAACCGATGAATTAAAGAAAGGTGAGAAAATCCAATTAGTTGGTTTCGGTACTTTCGAAGTAGCTAAGAGAGCAGCTAGAGAAGGAAGAAATCCTCAGACAGGAAAAACTATGAAAATTGCAGCTTCTAAAGCTCCAAAATTCAAAGCTGGAAAAGCATTGAAAGATGCTATCAACTAATATTTAGAATAGTATGATGAAAAAGTTGCTCTTTGAGCAACTTTTTTTGTCCCCTTTATTTTTCCCCAGGCATCACACCAAGTGTATAGATGGGATCCGAGGGTAAACCATAAAAAGAGAGAAAGGCTTGGTGCAAAATATGAGACTTGATAAATTTTTAAAGGTATCTCGCTTGATTAAGCGAAGAACGGTGGCCAATGAAGCCTGTGATGGCGGAAGAGTGCTGGTAAATGATAAGGTGGCGAAGGCGTCCCTTAATGTAAAAATGGGAGATATCATCCAGATTAACTTTGGAAACAAGGAAGTTAAGGTGGAAGTGCTGGATGTTCAGGAAACTGTGCGGAAAGACGATGCCAAAGAGCTTTACCGATATTTGTAATGAAATGAAAAACCTCTTAATATACTGTTATAAGACAGGTATATCAGGAGGTTTTTGTATTGGAAGAGAAAGCAAGGGTAATGAATCATAAAATGATAGTAGAAGGAAGAGGGCGAGTGACGCTGAGTGGCGTATTGGATGTAAATTCCTTTGATGCAAAGGAGGTTCACCTGCGGACAGAGCTGGGGATGTTAATGATAAAAGGGGAAGAGCTCCATGTGAACCGCCTTACTCTGGAAAAAGGTGAAGTAGATCTGGATGGAAAGATTGACAGCCTGGTTTATTCGGATAAAGGGGCAGGTGCAGGAAATGAAGAAACCTTCTTGAAACGTCTATTCCGTTAGGAGGGTTCCTTATGAGTGATATGATTCATCTGGAAGTACATTTTTATCTCAGCTCTTTGCTTTGGGGTATGATTATAGTGGCTTTGTATGACGTCTTGCGTATTTTTCGCCGGATTGTTCGCCATGGCAAATTCTGGGTCGGGGTGGAAGACATGCTTTTCTGGATCATCAGTGCAATTCTTATATTTCGCATGATTTTTCAGTATAATAGCGGGATAATCCGGGTTCCTGGAATCATTATTATGATGCTGGGAATGGTTGTTTATCATTATGGGATTAGTAATCCATTGATTGGTTTTCTGACCCGGAGGATTATTATGCCTGTTAAGAGAGGGATAAGTATTTTAATTAAGGGATTGAAAAATGTTGGGAAAAAAGTTAGAATGTCCTTAATGAGAGAAAAAGTAGCGGGAGGACCCCATGAGCAGAAAAAAGGTAAATCGGGTAGCCATTAAGAAACGGAGAAAGAATTTAGCTACAGTTGCATTTGTGGTAGCTTTGCTTTGCTGTGTGATTACATATAAGAAGATTGATCTGATTGCCAAGAGCAACGAATATACGAAGAAACTGGAAGAACTGGAAAAGGCCAAGGTAAAGGAAGAAGAACGGACCGATGAGATTGAGGACTACAAAGCTTATGTCCAGTCCAAACAGTTCATTGAGCAGGAGGCCAGAAACAAATTGGGCATGGTATATCCAGATGAAATCGTATACGAAGCGGCAGAGGATTAACCAGCCAGCCTTGCGGTGGAACCAATTAAAAAACATAAATTTAGTTTAGTTGAATTTAAACCATAAAGCGAACCGATTGAATTTAAGCCATAAACCTAAATCAAAAGTCAGACTCTTTCCTGTGAGGAAGAGTCTTTTTTTGTCAAAAAGTTTTTTTATTTCTCTTCTATCCTTCGACAAAGTTTCAAAGTGGCGAAAGCTATAATGAGCAACTGAAACGTCAAAAACCGAACAGACAACAGGTTGAACAAAAAGGTTGAATAAAAATGTGTATTCAACAATAATTTATATGCGTGTCGCAACGCGCAGATGGGGATAAGATGAAAAATTGGAATAAAAAAGCCTTGTTTGTGGATTTTCTTGGAATTGTTATGGGAAGAGCTGCTTTTTTCTCGATGAATCCCATTGCTATGGGATATTTTTTGTATGTATATGGACAAGATACCAATAAAGGCGTATTAATAGGGACGCTCCTTCTTGGGATGATGACGAAGATGGATGGAGTCAGCGTAATAAAATATGGTCTGATTATGCTGGCCCTTTCCGTCATTCGCCATTTGCTGAAGCAGGGAAACCGGGAAATCAGTGACCATCTTTGGGGCCTGATTGGTGGCAGTGTAACCGCCGCCCTTTCCATAACGAAAGCTTTTCTTTATGCAGACTACATACAGTATGTGGCGCTGGCACTTTTGGAAGGAGTCCTGGTCTATGTATCCTGTGCCCTTTTGCAGAAGGGGACTGCCTATATATTGTACGGAAGAAAAAAGGAGCCAATGAACAACGAAGAGATGATCAGTGTGGGAATCCTTTTGGCCATTGGTATTTATACCATGCCTGAATTTGCTCTGATCCCCCTTTCTCTGGCACAAATCGTGGCATATCTGGTTGTAATTTTCATGGGATATAAATATGGGCCAGGAGTAGGAGCTGTGATTGGTGCTATTTGTGGCATGGTAATATCCTATAGCAGTCAGTCGGTTACCTTTATCGGTATTTTATGTATTCTGGGAATTGGGAGTGGTATGTTTCAGGAAATCGGGAAGCTGGGGGCAGGAATTGCCTATATTATTACCGGAATTTCTCTGGGGTATTTGTATGAGCATAGCCTTCTTAAAATGCAGGGGTTGGAGTCTCTATTTTTAGCAGTGCTTGTTTTTTGGCTTGTTCCGACCGGATGGATTCAGCCGGTGACTTGGGAGCGACAGAAGAGTGGCGATTATGTAAAGCAGAACCTGCAAATACTGACCAAGAATAAATTTCAGGATTTTTCTGCCTCATTGGAAAAGCTCTCTCGTTCTTTTTTGAACTATACCGATAAAAGGCAGATTTTAGGCTGTGACGATATGAATGGAATTTTTGAAGATATTTCTGGCAAGTTTTGCAAAGACTGCAGTCAGTGCGACCGTTGCTGGAATCATAATTACCAGTTGACGTATGAGCTGGCTCAGGACATGTTTGCGATTGCCAAACGAAACGGCTATTTAAAATCACAGGATATTCCCCTGGCTTTTAAGGATCAGTGTATGTATGCCGATTCTTTCATAAAAGAAACGAATAAGCGACTGGAAATCGCAACCTTAAATCTAAAGTGGTATAACAAGCTGATGGAAAGCCGCCAGGCGGTAGCAGGTCAACTGGGAGAAATGGCAGAAACCATTAAATTGTTTGCTTCGGACATAACAGAGATGAAAGAAGTGCGGAATTACCTGGAAGAAAAGATGACAGCCCGACTAAAGATTCACCAGATTCAGGTAAATAGTCTGGTAATCCTGGAAAATAAGGAGGAAAGGCTGGAGGTCCATGTTCTGGCCAAGACCAGAAAGGGAAGATGTATTACAACCCGTGAGATGGCAACTATCTTATCCAAGGCAGGTGATCGGCGTTTCCGTCCTTCCGAGCAGTCTCGAAATATTGTGCCCAAGGAGTTTGCCCCCTTGATATTCTTAGAGGATACCAAGTATAAGGTTCTTACTGGTATTGCCCGGGCAACCAAAAAGGGTGAGGAAATTTCAGGAGATAACTTTTCTTTTCTGGAACTGGATTCCGGGGAGATGGTAATGACTCTGTGTGATGGCATGGGCTCTGGCGAAGAGGCTCATGCAGAGAGTAAATCGGTGATTGATTTAATTGAGGATTTCATGGAAGCAGGTTTTAAAGAGGCCTCAGCAATCCATCTGATTAATTCCCTCTATGTGCTGGAAGCAGACGGCCGGTCCTTTTCCACCATTGACATGGGAATCGTCGATTTGTTTACCGGCAATTGCAATTTTGTAAAGATGGGTGCTGCTGCCACCTTTTTAAAGCGTGCTCAGGGAGTAGAAGTCATTACCTCCTATTCTCTGCCCGCTGGGATTTTTGAGGATGCGGAATATGAGGGTGCACGAAGACGGATTGGCGATGGTGAATTTATTATCATGATGACGGATGGGGTTTTAGACTGTTTTGCAGGTGAGGATAAAGAAGGTGCAATGCGTGGTGTACTGGAGGAAATCAAAAGTCGAAATCCCCGGGAGATTGCCAATTCTATTCTGGAAGAAGCCCTCATGGCAGCAGAGGCAGGTGGTGTAGAAGAAAGTGCTATTACCGATGATATGACAGTAATTGTAGCCGGAGTCTGGGATAAATATTGAAAATATTGGAAAGGAGTTGTACAATAATGCAAAAGATACATTTTGCATGCTGACAGGCAGTGCAGATGGGAGTTAAAAGTGAATGATTTTATTAAAAAAGTTAGAAATTATTTAACGGAATATAAAATGCTGCAAAAAAAAGATAGGGTCGTGGTCGGCGTATCCGGTGGAGCTGACTCGGTCTGTCTTTTCTTTGTTCTTTTGGAGCTGAAAGCAGAGTATGAGCTGGAGCTGTATTTGGTTCACATCCACCATGGAATCCGGGGCGAGGAGGCGGATGCCGATCAGGCCTTTGTGGAAGCATTGGGGCGCCAGTTTGACATCCCTGTGATAAGCCGGAAAAAAGAGGTAAAAGCATACGGAAAGAAACATGGTCTTTCCGAGGAAGAGGCCGGGAGACAGGTTCGGTATCGGGTGTTTGAGGAGGTTTGTCGGGAATATAAATGTAATAAAATTGCAGTTGCCCATAATATGAATGATAATGGCGAAACCATGCTGTTTCATCTGGCACGTGGGAGTGGGGTGGGAGGTCTTTGTGGAATTCCGCCCGTGCGAGGCGAGATCATTCGCCCTCTTTTGGGAGTAACCAGAAATGAGATCGAAGCTTATTTAAAGGAACAGAATCAGCCATTTCGAACCGATGCTACCAACTTAACGGATGATTATGCCAGAAATCGGATTCGCCATATGGTAATACCAGTTCTGGAAGAGTTAAATGAAAAAGCCATTGATCACATGAGTAAGACGGCAGAGATGCTCCGTGAAACAGAGGCGTTTCTGGAAAAAGCGGTAAAAGAAGCTTCACTGCGGGTTGTAACCAGAAAGAAAGGGCAATACTTATTGGAGATAGAGCCTTTCAAAGACTATGACGCAGTGATTCAAAAAGGTATTTTGCGCACTCTATTGTTTGAATTGGCAGGTCAAAAGAAGGATATTGAATCCGTTCATGTGGAAAGCCTAAGGAAGCTGATGGAAATGGAGAGCGGAAAGCGAATTTCTCTCCCTTATGGTCTTCTAGGTGAAAAAGAATATTCCCGACTGCTGATAAAAAAACAAATAGCAACAGAGAAGGCAGAAGGTTACAATATTCCCATTGAAAAAGCTGGAATTTATTCCATACCGGGGCAGGAGTGGTATCTGGAAGTGGACATTGTGGAAAATACCTACAAAGTTAATGAAATTCCGAAAAATGACTATACGAAATGGTTTGATTATGATAAAATATGTAATACTGTTCACCTGAGAACTCGGAAAAACGGCGATTTTTTACAGATTCAAAAAGATGGTGGAACCAAGAAATTGAAGGACTACTTCATGGATGAGAAGATTTCCCGGGAAGAAAGGGAGCAGATTCCCCTTTTGACCGATGGCCCTCATGTCATTTGGGTAATTGGAAAACGTATCAGTGAAATGTATAAAATATCAGAACAAACCAGGCAGATACTCAGGATAAAATGGATTGGAGGAAACCAGCATGAGTGAGAAAATCAGAGTTATGATATCGGAAGAAGAAGTAGATAAACGAATTAAAGAACTGGGTGCCCAAATTAGTCAGGACTACCAGGGCAAGACCGTTCATTTGATTTGTATTTTAAAAGGAAGTGTTTTCTTTACCTGTGAACTGGCCAAGCGAATCACAGTGCCAATCACGATGGATTTCATGTCCGTGTCCAGCTATGGAAACGCACAGGAGAGCACAGGGCGGGTAAAGATAGTAAAGGATCTGGATGAACATATTGAAGGCCAGGACGTTCTTGTCGTAGAGGATATTATTGATTCTGGAAGGACGCTTGCCTTTCTTCTGGACATGTTAAGTGCAAGAAAACCAAATAGCATTAAGCTTTGTACTTTGCTGGATAAACCAGACCGAAGAGAAACAGAAGTAAAGGTTGACTATGTGGGATTTGAAATTCCCGATGAGTTTGTGGTAGGATATGGTTTGGACTATTCACAAAAATTAAGAAATCTTCCATTCATAGGGGTGGTGGAAAACTAAAGGAGGATTTAGGCTGTGAAGTATATGAAGGGGTATGGATTTTATGCCATCATATTATTGCTAGTTTTTATGGCTTTGTATTTATCAGGAAATACAGCGCCGACCAAAGATACTTATACACGTCAGGAATTTGTCAATGACGTAGCTGCCAATGTGGAGAAAAAGAACATTACGCTTGTTCAGATTGTTCCCAATGAGGAGATTCCTACCGGAACCATTAAGGTGGTGTTTGAAAATGGGAAAGAAACCAAGAGCTTTGTAGCATTGGATGTAAATGAGATTGAAAAGATGGTTGATGAGGCCAATATACCTTGTCAGGTTACGCAGATTGATAAACCAAGTTTTTTTCTTACGACATTACTTCCGTATGTTCTGGTGTTTATCGGTATTCTGGTTTTGTTCAGTTTTATGTCTAACCAGGCCGGAGGCGGAGGCGGAAATTCCAAGGTGATGAATTTTGGAAAGAGCCGTGCCAGAATGACAACGGATGAAAATAAAAATACCACCTTTAAAAATGTGGCAGGATTGCAAGAAGAAAAAGAGGCTTTGGAGGAAATCGTAGATTTCTTAAAAGCACCGAACAAATATGTAAGGGTAGGAGCCAGAATCCCCAAAGGTGTTCTTTTGGAAGGTCGTCCGGGAACTGGTAAGACCTTATTGGCAAAAGCAGTAGCTGGCGAAGCCGGTGTTCCGTTTTTTAGTATTTCCGGTTCTGACTTTGTGGAAATGTTTGTTGGAGTTGGAGCTTCCCGTGTAAGAGATTTATTTACGGAAGCAAAGAAGAATTCGCCCTGTATCGTATTTATCGATGAAATTGATGCGGTGGCAAGACGGAGAGGTACCGGACTTGGCGGCGGACATGATGAAAGAGAACAGACCTTAAACCAGTTGCTGGTTGAAATGGATGGTTTTGGTGTAAATGAAGGTATTATTGTCATGGCAGCAACCAACCGTGTAGACATTTTGGATCCGGCTATTTTACGTCCAGGACGTTTTGACCGAAGAATTACCGTAGGTCATCCAGATGCTAAGGGAAGAGAAGAGATATTGCAGGTTCACGCAAAGAATAAACCTTTGGGTGAGGATGTGGATTTAAAGCAGATTGCGCAGACGACAGTAGGATTTACCGGTGCAGACCTTGAAAACCTGTTAAATGAGTCTGCCATTGGGGCAGCACGGGATGACCGTTCCTTTATTACCCAGGAGGATATTAAGAAATCTTTCATCAAAGTGGGAATCGGACCGGAAAAACGAAGCAAAGTAGTATCGGAAAAGGACAAAAAGATTACGGCTTATCATGAGGCGGGTCATGCCATTTTGTTCCATTTACTTCCGGATATAGGACCTGTTTATACCGTATCCGTTATCCCAACAGGATTTGGAGCAGCAGGATATACCATGCCGCTTCCTGAAAAAGACGATATGCATCTGACCAGAGGAAAGATGTTACAGGATATTAAAGCAACCTTGGGCGGAAGAATTGCCGAGTCTCTTGTCTTTGATGATATTACTACAGGGGCTTCTCAGGATATTAAACAAGCCACTGGAAGAGCAAGAGATATGGTGACAAAATACGGATTTTCAGATGCGTTGGGAATGATTAATTATTCCAGTGACGATGATGAAGTATTTATCGGAAGAGATTTGGCTCACACCAGAGCTTACAGTGAAAACGTTGCCAAGATTATTGATGAAGAAGTAAAGAAAATCATTGATACCTGCTATGAAGATGCCAAAAAAATCCTGATGGACAACATGGAGGTGCTTCATAAATGTGCTGATCTCCTCATAGAGAGGGATAGGATTAGTAAAGAGGAGTTTGAATCATTATTTAGTCATGAGGATATTCAATGATATCTGCCAGAGAAAGTATAAAATGGCTGTTTACAAAAAATGGAGAAGAAACCCTTAAGTTTTAGATAAAATTTGAGGAATGCAGACTATAAGTCTTTGAGGAACTGGGCAAAAATTACAAAAAATAATTTAGTTTTTTTAAATGTTTGTGCACACTTAAACGCTCAATGATGCTATACTAATAAGCGTAAACCCCAATACATTATATAGTTTTTGCTACACCCCATAAGTAACAAAAATACCTTCTCCAGGAAAGAGCAGCGTTCGGATATGCTGCTCTTTCTTTTTATCGAGATATATGTTATGATTCAAGAATCAAAAGCTTGATTTTTGAGTAATGTAATTAATGTTAGAAAAGGAGTTCGTCCAATGATAAATAAGGATGCTTTATTCAGTGATGGAACGGAAGGTTTTCGAATTCCATCAGAGCCAAAGCCGTATGATAAAGTAAAGGTCCGACTCCGTGTAGGCAAAGGTGACGGGGATTCCGTGACGTTAATTGTTTCAGATGGAGCAGAAACGCCTATGGTAAAGTCCTATGGAAATATGTTTTTTGACTACTTTGAAGGTCAGATAGAACTGAAAAGTAACAGAATACGCTATTATTTTCGCATAACAAAAGAACAACAGACAGTATATTACAATGCCATTGGACCCTCTGATTACTACCTGCGGGAATTTGACTTTTCCATTATGCCAGGGTTTACAACTCCGGATTGGGCGAAAGGCGCCGTTTTTTACCAGATTTTTGTAGACCGGTTTTGCAACGGTGATGCCAGCAATGATGTGGAGGATCGGGAATATATATATATAGGAGAACCGACTACCAAGGTTCGGGATTGGAGCAAGTATCCGGCGAGCATGGGAGTAAGGGAATTTTATGGTGGCGATTTACAGGGAATTATGGATAAGTTGGATTATCTTCAGGACCTTGGCGTAGATGCTATTTATTTGAATCCGATTTTTGTCTCGCCTTCTAACCACAAATATGATATTCAAGATTATGATTATGTAGATCCTCATTATGGAAGGATTGTGAAAGACGAAGGTGAATGTCTGCCGGACGAAGGTGTTTGTGACAACCGCCAGGCCAGCCGGTATATCACCCGAGTTACCGACAAGGTTAATTTAGAGGCCAGCAATCAGCTCTTCATTGAACTGGTAGAAGCGATTCACCGCCGAGGGATGAAGATTATCCTGGATGGTGTCTTTAACCATTGCGGCTCCTTTAATAAATGGCTGGACCGGGAAGGGCTTTATGAAAAGCAGGAAGGGTATGAGGATGGAGCTTACGTCTGCAAAGACAGCCCTTATAAGACCTATTTCCAGTTTCACAATGAGAATCAGTGGCCTTATAACTGCAGCTATGATGGCTGGTGGGCTCATGACACTTTGCCAAAGCTCAACTATGAAAGGTCACCAAAGTTATACGAAGATATTATGCGAGTTGCCCGAAAATGGGTCTCTCCGCCATTTAATGTAGACGGCTGGCGCCTGGACGTGGCAGCTGATTTGGGATACTCACCAGAGTATAATCACAGGTTCTGGCGTGAATTCCGAAAGAATGTCAAAGAAGCCAATCCCAATGCGCTTATTTTAGCTGAGAACTATGGTAATTCCACTCCCTGGTTGAAGGGTGATGAATGGGATACTACGATGAACTATGACGCTTTTATGGAGCCGGTGACCTGGTTTTTAACCGGGCTGGAAAAGCATAGTGATGAATTTAAAGGAGAAATGCGGGGAAACGCCCAGAATTTCTTCGACTCCATGCGGTATCATATGACGGAATATAATGTTCAATCTCTTTATACAGCCATGAATGAGCTATCCAATCATGACCATTCCCGCTTCCTCACCAGAACCAATTATCAGGTGGGACGAACTGCATCCCGAGGAGCGGAAGCCGCCAATGATGGAATTAATAAAGGAATTATGCGGGCAGCCGTAGTCATCCAGATGACTTGGCCCGGTGCACCTACCATTTATTATGGTGACGAGGCTGGCGTCTGCGGCTGGACCGACCCGGATAATCGCAGGACCTATCCTTGGGGCAAAGAGGATATGGAACTGATTCACTTACACAAAGAATTGATTCGTCTTCATAAAAGCTATGATGCTCTGATGAAAGGGTCTCTTCTGTTTATGGGTGGAGAAAAGGATTACATTTGCTACGGCAGATTTTTTCAGGACGAGTCCTTCGTTGTGGCAGTAAATCGGGGGAGCTACGAGAGAACCGTGGATATTCCGGTCTGGCAGCTTGGTATCGGTGATGGAGTACCGATGGTGCTGCTGATAACTACGGAAGAGGATGGATACTCTATGGCTACAAGATTTTTGATTAGCCAGGATGGATATTTGCGATATCATTTAGGGCCAGTTTCGGCGGTTGTAATCAAAAATGCTAATTTGACTTCTGAGAAGAAGTGATGAATTTTTCTTGACTGAAAGCACAGATACCTTTGTTGGACCTGTGCTTTTTTTTGTACGGTTCCTCCACCTGTAAATAACTCTCTTGGGATTTAGTTGAAAAAATGAGTGATGGAACCCGTACGCTGGATGAGGGGCAATGGAAAGGGCGCAGAAAAGAGACTTGGTGGTGGAAAACACTCCAGTTCCGCAGGTTAAGGGGTTCTAAGACGAATCCACTAGACAGTGGCCCTTTGCGGGTCGAGTTCGATGGACATCCTTGTCCACTC
>JAVBLX010000098.1:0-61513 GCA_031553075.1 Acetivibrio sp. | reverse complement strand
AAGTGTATGAAATAAAAGCGGATGGAACCAGAACAAAGGATTTATCCGATCCTCCCATCTATAAAATCACAACCAAATCCCTTGCAGAAGGGGTACAGGGCGCTTGTTATGATGCGGCGGCGAATGAGATTATTTTTATTCCGGAAACGGGTGAATTGGTATTTGGAACCAAGGCTTTTGATATGGCCCATAAGTATTCCGATATAAATGTTCAATATACCAAGTCCAATTTCGCAGAGTCAGACATTCGACCAGAGCACTATTTTGAGTGTACCACCAATAGTCTTGTGGTTGATACGACTACTGGAGAATACAAGAAAGAAGAGATTTACTACAGTAACCCACAGGTTCAAAAGATAGAATACGAGGTTAATTTTAGCCAGAAACTTACCGTAAATACATTGGCAAAGGATTCTTTTTCAACTGGGTTGGCGACCCAGATTGACCAGATAATCCGTCATGTAAATGATGTATTCCATATGGATGACCGGATTAAAGAGGTTGATAAGCTGATTGCAACACAAACAAGTGAAGAAGAGATTGCCAATCTGAAAGAGCTTAGATCTCTTCTTGAGACAGAGCAGACGTTGAAGAAAAGTGTTCTGCAGCAAAGCTTTTCCAGTGCATTGGGAGTAGCAAAAAAGACCGAAGAGACGATGAATGTGGCTCTGGCAAATCACGGCAGCCGTTATTTGAGACTGGAGATCATCCAATCAAGGCTGGAAACACAGCAAATTGATTTCCAGGAGATATTAGATAACAACGATACCGTGGATTTAGAAGATGCAATCATCAATTACAAACAGGCACAGGTTATCTATGACGCATCACTGGCTTGTGCATCTACAGTTGTTTCGAAGACGCTGTTGGATTATATTCGGTAAAGGCATTAAGTATTTATATTAAAGATATATAATGCGGATAAAGGCATTAAGTAATAATGAAAGATTGACGATATCAGATAAAGAGTTTAATAAAAAGGAGCATAAAAATATGTTGGTAAAGACAAAGTATTTCGGGGAAATTGAGTTGGATGAGGAGAAGGTATTGACCTTCGATAAAGGAATTATGGGGTTTGAAGACTTTAAGAAGTATACTATATTGTTTAACAATGAAGATGAGAAACGTCCTGCCATTTCCTGGTTACAGAGTATTGAAGAGCCAGCCCTTGCCATTCCGGTTATAAATCCGCTTGTAATAAAAGAGGATTATAATCCGACGATTGAGGACGAGTTGTTAAAACCGCTGGGAAATATAGATGGAGAGAATGTAGTGGTATTGCTGGCTATGACCATACCATCCGATCTGACAAAAATGACCGTTAATTTAAAGGCTCCATTTGTCATCAATTCCGATACCCGCCGTGGGTGTCAGCTGATTGTGGAAAATCAGGACTATCCGGTAAGATATAACGCATACGATGTGCTTCAGGCGATGAAGCAGGAAAAGGAGGAAAACTAATGCTTGCCCTTTCCAGAAAAGTAAATGAATCCATTATGATTGACAATGAAATAGAAGTTACCGTTTTAGAGGTAAAAGGAGAACAGGTAAAAATCGGAATCAGCGCACCAAAATCCGTGCCGATTTATCGAAAAGAAATATATGTCCAAATCCAGGAGGCAAACAAAGAAGCGATGAGCAATGAGACCGATGTAAAGGCTCTGGAAAATTTGTTTTGATTTTTTTGTGATGGCTATAAACTTAATATGCGTTTCTGCCGATATAGAGATTGAAGCACAAAGAAACGCATAGGAAGCTTATAGCACATGGAGGTGTAGTTATGTTAGTGAATGGTGTAGATTTTAGAGATGCCGCCCCAGTTAAGCAGGCAGAGACTTCTCAGGTCGTAAAAGCAGATGCTCCAATGCCTGAAATGCAAAAAGCCGAATCCCCCACCATAGAAGCAGTGACGGGGAGAAATACCGGAATGGGTAACAAAGAACAGGGGAATAAGGAGACTGGAGTTGCAACGGAAAGGCAGATCGAAAAAGCTGTCTCTCAGGCAAATCAGAGAATAAGCCGACAAGAAAATACAAACTGTGAATTTTCGGTCCACAAAGGCACCAACCGGGTGTCTATTCGAATTGTAGATTCTGATACCCAGGAGGTTATCAGGGAAATCCCTCCAGAAAAGAGTCTGGATATGCTCCAGAAGATGTGGGAGCTTGCGGGGATTTTAGTAGACAAGAAGCTGTAGGAGGTGCCATATGGGAATTAAATTATCAGGAATGGCCTCCGGGCTTGACACCGACGCGCTTGTAAAAGAGTTGATGTCGGCACAGAGTCTGAAGAAAGAAAAGATAGTTAAAAAGCAAACTAAGAATACATGGGCGGTTGATAAATGGAAAGAGCTGAATACCAAGCTTTATTCGTTGTACACTGGGACGCTTACCAAGACCAGGGCACAAGGAAGCTATCTGACTAAGAAGGTATCCAGTTCTGATGAAACGAAGGCTGCGATTACAGCTGGTGCCAGTGCTCCGAAAGGTTCACACACTTTGCAGGTGGAACAGTTAGCAAGTGCACAGTATCTTACGGGTGGAGTTATTAAGGATAGTAGTGGAAGCAAAGTAACCAGTGCCGCAACGCTGACTAGTTTGGGGGTTGACGCCAATACAGTAATTACCATAAAGGGAAGCGATGTAAGCAAAGAACAGAAGCTTGTAGTAGATAGTTCAACGACTATCAATGATTTTATCGGCTCATTGCAAAAGGCTGGCTTGAATGCCAATTACGATTTACAACAGGGCAGAATTTTTATCAGCTCGAGTAAAAGCGGCGTAGAGCAGGGATTTAGCATCACAACAACGGCAGTTGCTGAAGACTACGTTACGGCAGCCAATAAGTTAAAAGAAGTTACCAATTATAGTGCGTTGTCAAAAACAGAAAAAGATGCACTAGATGGTGCGCTTAGTGTTTTGAAAACGGCAGAAGCAGGAAGTCAGGAATATACAGACGCCGTATCAACAATTCAGGAATTTGCGGATAAAAATGCGAAATCGACATATGAGACCGCTTATAATAATGGTTTAGCTGAAGTTAGAAATGAAGATTTTACAGCAAGAGTCCAGCAGAAAGCAAATCAAGTGTTAACCGCAGAAGGATCTGACTATGAGAACCAGACTGCGTGGCTTGCCAGTGATGAGGGAAAAGCCTGGTTTGATGAACATGAACTTGCCACAGAAGAAGAGGTTCAAGCAGCTTATAGTGCAGCTTATAAAGTGGCAGAGCAACGGACGATTGGTGAGATAAACTCGGATGAAAAATACAACGATTTTCGTAATGAAGTAAATAGTTCATTGGATGCCAAATATGGTGAAGCAATAACAACAGAAGATTTACAGCTTGTACGGGAAAAAGCGGGCTTGGCTGGAAGTTTGGAAGAAACTCTGGCGGATGCAGCAACGAAGGTGACAGAAAATATTTCAGCATATGTGGCAAACAGCGCAGAAATTGAAGCAAATAATACCGGTGAAGGAAACAGCTTGTTGACTAAAATTGGTTTGGCAGAGATTACCGGCGAAGCAATAGCGGTTGGAGGTGCTGGAAATGTCAGCGGTCTGACTGTAGTAGCTGCAAAAAATGCCAAGTTTACATTGGACGGAGCTTCCATGGAAGAGGAAAGTAACTCCTTTACAGTAAATAATATGACCTTTACATTAAAAGGAGCTACAGCAGGAGATGGGATGACCTTTACTGTCTCGGAAGATAATGATGCCACTTATAATATGGTAAAAGGATTTGTAAAAGAGTTCAATGATGTTCTTAAGGCAATGAATGATTTGTACTATGCGGATAAAGCAAAGGGTTATGAGCCATTAACCGATGAAGAAAAAGAGGCGATGTCAGAGGATCAGATTGAAAAATGGGAAACAAAAATAAAGGATTCTCTTCTGAGGCGAGATAGTACGCTGGGAATGCTGATTACGGCTGTGAAGTCCGCTGTTATGGGACAGGTATCCGTAGATGGAAAGACAGCTTCGCTGGCCAGCTTTGGAATTATGACTTCGGTGGATTATACGGAGAGAGGACTTCTTCATATCATGGGTGATGCAGATGATTCCCTTTATTCTTCGGATCCCAATGAATTAAAAAAAATGCTGGAAGAAGATCCGGAAGTTACAATGAAGGCACTGGCCCAGATTTCTAAAAATCTTTATGATACAATGACAGAAAAAATGGCAAGCAGCAGTATCAGCAGTGCTATGAAATTCTATAATGACAAGATTATGACTAGTGCTGACACGGATTACAAAAAGCAAATTAAGCAATGGGAAACCAAGCTTTCTGATTTGGAAGGCCGTTATTATAAACAATTTACAGCCATGGAAACGGCTTTGTCAAAACTACAAAATCAAAGCAATTCTTTGGCAAGCTTATTAGGAACCAGCAGCTAGTAACAGCTGGATAGAAGACAAGGAGGTATCGTTATGCAACAGAATGCAATAAGAGCATATCAGACAAATAATATAGCAACTGCATCACCAGCAGAACTTACATTAATGCTTTATGATGGGGCGATTAAGTTTTGCAATATAGCGATGGCAGCAATGGAAAAAAAGGATTATGAGACAGTTAACATTAATATTAGAAAAGTCAAAAACATTATTGTGGAATTTCGCTCTACTTTGGACTTTAAATATGAGGTTGCAAAAGACTTTGACCGGGTGTATGATTATATATATTGGGTATTAACAGAGGCCAATGTGAAAAAAGATGTTGAGATGCTTCATGAAGCCCTTAAGCGGATTCGTGAAATGCGAGATACCTGGAAAGAAGTTATGCAGAAGGTGAAGGACTCCAAAGGCAATGTGGCGGTAGGCTAGAAAGGGAATTATGGAATCAAGTCGTTCTTATGTGGATATATTGGAGAAGACGCTGGAAAGTAAGCTACAATACTTAAGAGGCTTGATGGAAGCCACCGGGCAACAGGAAGTTTTGATTCGCAAAGAGGAGATTGATAGCGACTCCTTTGTAGCATGCATTTCCAGAAAAGAAGAATTGCTGACTAAGATTGAAGCAGCAGATGATGGATTTGAGGCAATATACAGCCGAGTGAAAGTGGAATTGGAAGAACATGGAGACGTGTATCGAGAAGAGATTCCCCGACTACAGAAGTTGATTACCCAAATTACTGAAGAAAGCGTTGCATTGCAAGCTTCCGAGCAAAGAAACCATAACCAGATGCAGGCTTACTTTGCGAGAAAGAAGAAAGAAATTAAAGATTTTCATGTAAACAACAAGACTGTTTCCAACTATTATCGCAACATGGCAGATAAGCACCAGGGGCAATCTTATTTTCTCGATAGTAAAAAATAATAAAAAAACATAAAAAAATATCAATCTAGGTCTAAAGTATTATATTGATCTGGTCGATATACATAGTAAGTAACAAGATTACTTGCTTACACATATCAAAGGAACGGAGCGTACGGCCTTACCTTTGATACGAAACCAATTAAATATCTTTAGGCAGCAAGGATGCTGCTGATAATTCAAGGAGGAATTAGTATGATAGTACAACATAACATGAGTTCGATGAATGCCAACAGACAGTTGGGAATTAGTGGTGGACAATTACAGAAATCAACCGAAAAGTTAAGCTCTGGTTACAGAATTAACCGTGCAGGCGATGACGCTGCTGGTCTTGCGATTTCTGAAAAGATGCGTGGACAGATTCGTGGTTTGAATCAGGCATCTACAAACTCTGAAAACGGTATTTCTATGATTCAGACAGCAGAAGGTGCTCTTCAGGAATCTCAGAACATTCTGCAGAGAATGAGAGAGTTGGCTGTTCAGGCATCCAACGATACCAACACCAACGATGACAGAACCCAGATTCAGAACGAAATTACCCAGTTAACTCAGGAGGTTGACCGTATTGCCAACACATCCGAGTTCAATACCAAGAAGTTATTGAATGGTGATTTGAAAGGCTCTATTGAAAAGAAAGACGGAACAGCTTCTGTAGAGGGAACCTTTAAGAATGGTTATGTTTCTGTTAAAGCACCAATAACAGCTTCAGCACTTGCTGCAGCAAGTGCTGACGATGTAATTCGTATTACATTGAAAAAAGATGTTACAACAACTACGTTAGCGGCTACTGATTTAGATATTAAATCTTTGAATGCTACAGGCTCTACAGCAACATTTGCGGCTAATGCCATAACTGTTAATGGTGTAAAGTTTGACATGGAAGGAACTGACAAGCTTAAAGCAGGCGATGTTATTACGATTTCCACCACTAAAAAGATTGCTTTTGCAGCACAGGAAGCAGGTAAGGAATCTGTTCGTCTTCAAGCTGGTGCCAATTCAGGTCAAGAAATTGTAATGAAAATTTCCAGTATGAAGGCAAAAGATTTAGGTATTGTTCAATCTTCAACTACAAAAATGGCTGAAGGAACTGCCGAACAAAAAGTAGGTTTAGCACTGGATGTTACCACTCAGTCAAACGCTTCAATGGCAATTAAGGCTTATGATAAGGCTCTTGAAAAGATATCTACTGAAAGAGCTAAAATGGGAGCTATTCAGAATCGTTTGGAACACACGATTGCTAACCTTGATACATCAGGAGAGAACTTACAGGCAGCTGAAAGCCGTATCCGTGATGTAAACATGGCACAGGAGATGACCCAGTACTCAAAGAACAATATTTTGTTACAGGCAGGTCAATCTATGCTGTCTCAAGCAAATCAGTCAACTCAAGGTGTATTATCTTTATTAAGATAATAATGCTATAATATGTGTATGTAAATACTACCTGAAATGGCTGGCTCTTAGGAGTCGGCCATTTCTAGATGGGAGAGGTATAAATGAGCTTATATTTGAAAAATATGAAAATACTGGAAAAAATAAATCCTTTAATAAAGTTGTCCTTAACTAACATAGATGAAAGTGAATATAATCAAAACAATGTGGAATGTGTGGATGGAATTCTTTATTTCAATTATGAGAATCAGAATTACAGGCTTCACAGTATAAAAAAAGAGGAAGAAGCTAAATTGTTAATGAAAGGGTTAGATAAAAATCGAGATTATCTAATTACCTTATTTGGAATGGGAAATATATCCTTATTACAGAAAATTTGTACAGAAACATCACCAGGAACAAGAATTATGGTATTTGAGCCGAATGTTTTGGTGTTTCAATATATGATTACAAATTTTGATTTTACAAACATAGTTTTGTCTAAAAAAATAGTATTTACATTAGGGAAAAAAGAGAATATTGACAGAACCATTAATGCTTATTTAGGACAGAACTGGGACAATTTGATTCATAATATAAAGGTGATTTCTCTTCCTAACTATCATGTATATAAAAGTTTTAGAATGGAATGCATACAAACTATTAGTTCAAAAGTAACGAGTGAGTTATTGGCAATTGGGAATTCTCTTGAGGATACGTTATTTGGTTTTAGTCAGAACTATCAAAATGTAGATGCGTGTATTAGGGCAAATTCATTACAGGAAATTCGGAATAAATATGAAGGTTACCCAGCCATTATCGTGGCATCAGGCCCTTCGCTGGATAAAAACATTGCTGATTTAAAAAAGGCAGAGGGGAGAGCGTTAATTATTACCTGTGATGCCAGTCTGGAAACTTGTAAGGCCAATGGTGTAAAGCCGGATGTTATTGCTAGTTTGGAACGAGGAGAGTTGATATACAAATATTTTTATGAAGGAAAAAAGTTTGATAAAGAATTAGTCTTAGCAGGGCCGCCTTTAATGTGGCCAGAGATTTATACAAATTTTCAGGGTAAAATGATACTGGTTGCCAAGACAGACGAGGGAATGGAAGATTGGTGGGCCAAAAATTTTAATAATCAGCAGTTTGTAGCTACTGGGCATTCCTGTGCTACTATGGCATTTGCTGTTGCCAAAGCAGCTGGGTGTAGCCCGATTATTCTCATGGGTCAGGATTTGGGATATACGGATGAAAAAATTCATGGCGAACTGGCTCATCCTATATTTGAAGGAGAAAATTCCATTAATAAGGTGGAAATGGAGTTGGAAGATTTATGGGTAGAAGATGTCTTTGGGAACATGGTAAGAACCAGCTCGGTGTTTAATTTGTTTCGCTATTTTTTTGAAATACAGATATTGACTTTTGGCTTGGATGTTATTGATGCGACAGAAGGTGGTGCGCGGATAGCTGGTTCAAGGGTGATGCCTCTCAAGGAAGCAATAGAGCAATATTGTGCGAAAGACATTGGTTTCGAATTCAACAGCCTGTTAGAAGAGATTCATAAAGAGCTGAGTGATTATATTGGTAAGTATGAGGAAATTATTCATAGTGGGATAAAGTTAAAAGAGAAGGTAAATTGTGCTAGGGAAATGGCAGTGGAATTTTATGGGAACATTAAACAATATGAGGGAATAAATCTTGATGAGGTTTCCGAAGAAGAATTAAATCATATCCTAATGATTATGGAGAAAACCAATGTGCTGGTCGGCTTTATTATGGAAAAAGAAAAAGATATTAAGGGTTTTTATCATCAATTGGTCAAGCAAACTATCATGAACGTAAAAAGGATTGGAAACGAAATTACACCGGGTAATATAAGAAGGAATTTGGAGCTGCAGTTAAATTTTTTATATTTAGTTGAGATTGCGTCTCTGGCAACCATGGATAAGATAGATGAAATGATTGATTTTTTAGAAGAAAAGATAAAAGAAAAAATAAATGAAAAAAGTACACAATAGCTATTAAGGAAATCATTCTCCTTGACGATAAATATATCAAGAGGCAAGTTCTTAAAGAATTAATTGTATAACAAGGATCAGAATACAGATTAAGAGCTGAAGTACAAGGAGGATAATATAATGATAGTACAACATAACATGAGTTCCATGAATGCAAACAGACAATTAGGAATTACAACTAGTAAATTATCAAAATCTACAGAAAAGCTTAGTTCAGGTTATCGAATCAACCGTGCGGGTGATGATGCGGCTGGGCTTGCTATTTCGGAAAAGATGAGAGCTCAGATTCATGGCTTAGGTCAGGCGTCTACAAATGCAGAAGATGGTATTTCATTAATACAGACAGCAGAAGGTGCTTTGCAGGAGACCCAAAACATTCTTCAAAGAATGCGAGAACTGGCAGTACAAGCAGCAAATGATACAAATACGAATGATGATAGAACTCAAATTCAAAATGAAATCACCCAATTAACAGAAGAAGTTGATCGAATTGCCAACTCATCTGAATTTAACACTAAAAAGTTGTTAAATGGTGACTTAAAGGGGGCTACTCAGAAGAAAGATGGTAGTGCTTCGGTAGAAGGTACATTTAAAAATGGTATGGTTACTGTTAAGGCACCAATAACTGCATCTCAATTGGCGGCTGCATCAAAGGATGACGTTATTCGTATTACATTGCAAAAAGATGTTACGGCTGCGGCTCTTACAGCGGCTGATATAAAGGTTGAATCCTTGAATGGTTCAACAGTAGATGTAACTACTCAAGACAAGATAACGGCTAACGGTGTTACTTTTGATTTGACAGGAACTTCTATGCTGAAAGCAGGAGATGTTATTACCATTACGACATCTAAGCAGCTTACCTTTGCAAATGCAGCGACTGGAAAAGAGTCTTTGCGTGTTCAGGCTGGTGCTAATTCAGGTCAAGAGATTCAGTTATCTATTAACAGTGTGAAAGCAAGAGACATTGGGATTGTTCAGACTTCAACTACAAGCCTGACAGGAGGAAGTGCACCTCAATCACAAGGTATGCCTCTTGATGTTACTACTCAGAGCAATGCTTCCATGGCGATACAGGCATATGATATGGCTTTAAGAAAGGTATCAACAGAGCGTGCTAATCTGGGTGCAGTGCAGAACCGTTTAGAGCACACCATCGCTAACTTGGATACATCAGAAGAAAACTTACAGGCAGCTGAAAGCCGTATTCGTGATGTTAACATGGCTGATGAAATGACAGAATATTCTAAGAGTAATATTCTTATGCAGGCAGGTCAGTCAATGTTATCACAGGCAAATCAATCAACTCAAGGCGTACTGTCCTTATTGAAATAATGACTTTTAAAAAATGGCTGACTCTTTTGGGTCAGCTATTTTTTTAGGGAATGAAAGGATTATAATTATGAATAAAATTGACAATGTAATAGAAGAAATTGATTATTTAGTAGAGCAAATATATGATCCGGACCAAAGCAACTTAGTCAAAGGTTTTCAGCAATTAATAGAGGCGTTGTTCCAGTGTATTACAGAAATGGGACAACTGGGATACAATATACAGATTGATGAAGAGTTGCTGACCATGCAAAGTTGCTTTGAAAGAAAAGATTATACCGCCTTAGCGGATTTCTTATTGTACGATATGAAAAAAAGCTTTGCCTGTTTAAAGGAAGAGGTACTACAGTTCTAATGGTTAAGTGGAAAAAAGAGACAGAAAACAAAATTTGCCTATTTCATTTGGTTATAGTATACTAATTTTAGATTTTTTGTCTAATAAATGAGAAAAGGAACGATTAAATGTGTAGTCAGCCTATATTGAGTATATCTATCTTAATATCCAATCGAGTAGACACCGTGGAAAAGTGTTTAAAATCCTTGGAACCTTTAATGCAAGCCATTCCCAGTGAATTGATTATAGTAAATACAGGGTCAACAGATGGGTCCATTGATATAGCTAAAAGGTATACAGATAAAATCATCTCATTTCCCTGGTGTAACGATTTCGCAGCAGCCCGGAATACTGGGTTGAAGGCAGCTAATGGAAAATGGTTTTTATTTATTGATGATGATGAATGGTTTGAGAGCACCGAGGAAATTGTTTCTTTTTTGAAACAGAGAGAAACTGGATCATATGAAAGATTATGTTATCAGGTAAGAAACTATCATTATCTGGGTGAAGAATCAACCTATGATGAAGCAATATGCCATCGAATGAGTCTTAGAACGGAAGAACTCAGGTTTGAAGGTAAGGTACATGAGAGGCTTGTGCCAGCTTGTGGTGAGATTAAGTTTGTAAATGATTTTGTTCACCACTATGGATATGCTTTTAAAAACCAGGAAGAAAAAGTAAAGCATTTTAACCGGAATATGGAATTGCTAAAAATAGAAAATGAGAAGAAGCCGAAAGATACACATATATTGCTTCAGATGGCACAGGAATATTTATTTATGGAAGACTTTGAAGCGGCTGATAATGTGGTTAACAAGGGGATTGCAGTTTGTGAAGAATTCGGCGAACAAGAGCATATCTCCTGGTTTTTGATTACAAAAGCCGCTTTTTTGAAAAAATATAAAAAATTTGATGAGTTGCTTTATTTTGTGGAAAAGTGGAGTGACCATAAGTTGCCCAATAGACTATGTAGGGCAGGACTATATGGTGATGCCATGATGGCTGCTTTTTCTGTTAATAGAATAGGATTAGGCATTGAATATGGAGAAAAGTACCTGGCATTAGCTGATATGCTTATTCAGGATAAAGAAAAACTACATTCATCGAATCTTTTGGGGATGGCAAATTACATTGAGTTGATTTATTATTCTGATGTCCAGGCCTATATGATTGAAATATATGCTAGAGGGCTGAGGTGGAAAGACTCATGGGAAATAGTAAAGAAGTTTAGGTGGGAAGCTTTAAGCAATAATGTTTTTATAATAATGGAAAAACTGTACTTGATCGCTGACGAGGCAAATGCAGTGGATGAGCTTCAGAGTGTAATTGAAAAAATTTTGGATAGGGACAACTCTCAAGACACACTGGCATGGAAACTGGTTGAAGTGACAGAACATGAAAAGGTACCACCACAATTACTTCTGGAGGTGATGAAAAAGCAGAATGCTAATGAATTGGATGGAAAACCAATTTGTAATGTTGCTAATATTTTGTTTGCAGTTGAACTTAAGGTGGATTTGAAAAAATTAACTGCTAATATAAATTTTTCAAATTGGGTGGAAATAGCAAATACAGTAGGTGCATTAATAAGATTAGATAAAATAGATTTATTGTTGAAAGAGCTTGAATTGCAAATGATTCACGAAAAAAACAAGTTCACTTATATAAAGATGATTTTTCTCGAAAGATATCTTGAATTTGAAGAGAATTATTTTCAGCATTTGAATGAGTATTTATTTGCCAGAATTGAATATTTGGAAACAGAGTGTTTGGATCCACCTTTAATGGAAAAGAAAAGAGCTATTAAAATCTTTAAAGAAGCTAAGGAATGTTTTGAGGCCGGTGAGGTGAGAAAAGCAAAGGAATTACTTCAAGAGTCTGTAGGATTATATAAAGAGCTGGAATCAATTGCATTGGTTCTTTATGAAAAAATATTAAATACATTAAAGGAAGAAAATAATGCAAATTCTTTACATAATAATCTTGAGTTTATTGCTCTTGCAGAAAAGCTTAAGAATACTGTGAAAGATTTGATTCGACATGATAAGAAGAAAGAGGCGTTAGGAATGCTGAGAGAACTGCAGGCTATGATTCAAAATGACGAAGAGATTGAAGATTTAATCAAAATGTGTTTATAAAATTTACTCAAGGAGCCAAGGATGACAGAAAAAGAGTATTTTAGTGAGATTAATCGTATAAGAGCAAAGATTAAAGAAAGCAATATAGAGTCAGTTGAGAATGAGCTGGACGATTTTTT
This sequence comes from Acetivibrio sp., assembly GCA_031553075.1. Lineage (GTDB taxonomy): Bacteria > Bacillota > Clostridia > Lachnospirales > Lachnospiraceae > DIGJ01. The sequence continues at coordinate 48,885 of JAVBLX010000098.1, read as the reverse complement.
TGATTATAAACCGGTTCGTTTATTATGGTATGTAGCTAAAGTTGAATATTTATTTGAAATTGGACAGACAATGGCGGCATTTGAATTACTTCAAACTCAGTCTCATTTTATGTACTCTTATCCAGGAATGGAAGAATTTTGGGAGATTAGGACAAAAATTTATGAAAGACTTAATAATCAAGAGGAGGTTCGACGTTGTCGTTATTATCTGAATAAAATGCAAAATAAAGTTCTAAGTGAAGAAATGGGGCTTGTTAATAATGCAATTAAATCTTTTCTTAATGATGAAAGCTCGGAGAACTTAGTAAATTTATGTTGGTCATATCACATAACAAATAACTTGGTTATGTCTTTTTTGCTTATGCTGGAAATGGAAGAAAGGGAGATATCGATTGATAGTCGGCTAACTTGGTTATATGGTCTCCCGAATTATGGTTACTTGAAAGAAAAAGTTACATCAAACGAAAAAGAAGTATTTATTTTTGTTGCAGATAATCAGATTGGCATAGAGGCGGATATTTTAAATAGTATTCTAGGTAAGAGGTTTGGGCATAAAGTGTTTGTTGTACAAGAGCCAGTGATGATTGATGTTGAAGTGGTTGTAAATCTGCAAGATACATTGCGAATTAGCTTGGAAAACGCAATAATGTATGGCGATACTTGCATTATCCCACCAGTTCGGATTTTTCTGGAAGGAAAGGATCAGGGAGACAATAGAGAATACATTATTGACTATATATGTCGAGAGGAAACGAAAAATGACTTGGCAGTAGTTTTAACCAGCGGAAATATGTTTGACAGTCTTCGGAACTGTCCGAAAATTAGAAATAGAATTGAACGATTATCCCCTCCAATGGAAAACTACTTTGCAGAGGTACTAGACTTTGGTTGGACAGGGGATTATTTGTCTTATGTCAGCGAAATCTATCAATGTAATGTAAGAGAAGACATGAATTACCCTTCGTCCTGTGACTTTTCAATTATAATTCCAACAAGAAATTATGGCAATTGTCTGGAACATACACTATTAACCTGCTTGGATCAGGATTATGATGGGGAATATGAAATTATCTTAAGTGACAATTCTACTGAGGGAAATACACACATTTATGATATATATACCAAAATAAATAGCAGTAAGATTCGATATGTCAGAACACCAAGAAATTTGCCTCTTTCTAAGAGCTTTGAATTTGCCTTTTTAAAAGCCAGAGGTAAGTTCTTGTTTTCGATTGGTGCAGATGATGCTGTATTACCGTGGGCGTTAAGAACATTAAAGGCTGTAATGCAACAATATCCTGATGATCTGGTAATTCAGTGGGAGAGAGGATTTTATGCGTGGCCGGGCTTTAATGGAACGCAGGAGAACCAGTTTACAATACCCAATAAATACATCAAAGGAAATTACGGGGCATATTATATGGAACGTAATATGTATATAAGACAAATTTACACGAAACCTGAATTGATGTATAACTTACCAAATATGTACCTTAATTCGGGAATGAAAAGGGAAAATATGAAATACATGTACGAAAGAACTGGGGGCATGTGGGATGGATGCAATCAGGACTTGTACATGGGAATTTTAAATGTTGCAATTCACCCCAGAATCTTGAATATTCAATATCCCATTACAATAGCAGGGATGTCGAATACATCTTTAGGATATGTAACAGGTGTTAATAAGAAGGTAAATCAAGAATCTGAAAAAATTGCTAAATCTTCATGGATGGGGGATAATGTTGGTATTTATAATATGACCTCCCTAGAAAATACGGTTCCGGTTATTTCGGTAGATACTGCATGGTTATATTTATGTATTTTGCGTATATATTCTAAAAATATTTTGTCCTCTGAAGTGATTTTGGAAGGATTTCGGTTTGAGAAAATGTTTCAAGAGTGCTTTGAAAGGTGCTCCTATTCGGATGAAAAGCTAGATATTTATATACGCCATGGGATGCATGCAGCAAAATCGCTAGGTGACAAGTACGAGAATTGGTTTATAGAAAACATCTATAATCAATTAACAAAGCCGGTATATATAAAAAAGAAAGAGCCTGAAAAACTTGGAGATATAAAAGCCTATGAAGAATCATATCGAGAAGAAATAGGTTTTGGTACCTTGGATGCTTCAAAATATGAGGTGACGAATATCAAAGAGGCTTGTGAATTATTTCAAAAATTAGTAGCTTTATAGAAGGGAATCATCATGATAAAATTGTCCGATTATATGATAAAGTACTTTGAAAAAATTGGTATTACCACAGTGTTTACCTTGACTGGTGGTGGAATCATGCATTTAGTCGAATCAGTGGGAAGCAGTTCTTTAGAATATGTTTGTTGCCATCATGAGCAAGCTTGTTCAATTGCAGCGCAGGCATATGGGATGTATGATGAGAAGCTAAATGTCTGTTTGATTACTACTGGTCCAGGAGGGACAAATGCGCTGACGGGAGCGGCAGCAGCATATGTCGATTCAACTCCAATGATATTTATATCGGGGCAGGTGAAACGTGAGGACTTTGCTTCTTTAAGAGGAGTGCGGCAATTTGGTGCGCAAGAGAATGATATCATTTCTATGGCAAAACCAGTTACTAAATATGCCGAAACAGTAATGGAACCGCAGGATATCTTATATCATATGGAAAAAGCGGTCTATCTTGCGACCCATGGAAGGAAAGGACCAGTATGGCTGGATATTCCATTGGATGTACAAGCCACTATGATTGATGAGGAAGCTTTAAGAGGATATAACGAGGAAGAAGAAAAGAGATTGCCAACCATGGAGGGGCAGATAGAGGAAATAAGTCAATTGCTTGCAATGGCAAAACGTCCATTGATTTTAGCTGGACATGGAGCTATTTCTTCAGGAGCACAAGAAACATTAAGAGATTTTGTACATGACTTGCAAGTTCCAGTGATGGGAACATGGCGGGCACTGGAAATTTTTGATACAGAAGATACACTTTTCTTTGGAAGTCCTGGACTACAGGCCCCTAGATATTCTAATCTAATTATGCAGGGATGTGATCTGTTAATCGTATTAGGGAGCCGTTTGGATAATATGATAACGGCATTTAATGAAGAAAGATTTGCTTTTCGAGCTACAAAGGTGTTTGTTGATATCGATGAAAATGAGTTGAAAAAGCTTAATGTACCGCAGTCTATTAAAGTGAACAGTGATGTGAAACTATTTTTGGAGCAGATGCGTGCTCGGGTAAGGACATTACCGTTAGAGAGTGTTAATAAATGGCGAAACGATTGCAGACATCTAAAGGAAAGATTTCCTTTAGGAGAAGAAAGGCAGGAAAAAGAATGTTCGTTAGATTTATATAAAGCGGTGAGGGCAATATCGCTAGCTAGCGAAAAGGAGGATGCAATTGTAATATCATCTACAAGTCGATGCAATACAGCGGGGCACATTGCGTTTGCAAGAAAGAGTGGGCAGAAATCAATTTCCTCCATGGGAATGGGCTCGATGGGATTTGCTTTACCTTCTGCTATTGGAGCATACTATGCGTCTGGAAAAAAGAGAATAATTGTTATTGAAGGAGATGGAAGCTTCCAGCTGAACATTCAAGAACTTCAAACAATTAATGCCTGTCATATTCCTGCCAAGATTTTTGTGTTTAATAATAATGGTTATGCTGCAATAACAACCATGCAGGAACGTAATTTTGACGGTCATTATGTTGGAAGCAATGAGGCTAGTGGCGTGACTATGCCGGATTTGGAAAAGATAGCGTATGCATATGGGATATCATATTTTAAGATCGAGGGAAACTGTGAAATAGATGAGATTGTTGGCAAAGTTATGGGAACAGAAGGTGCGGTGATTTGTGATTTGGCTGGCGATTTGACTTTTGATGAAATACCAAAATGTATTTCTTTTGTTAATAAAGATGGCAAGCGAGAGTCAGCGTTATTGGAAAATCCATACCCATTTTTAGATGAGCAAGTGGTGGAAAACATATTTGAAGAATTATGTAGGATTTAAATAGTGGAAAGGCTGGTAAGTATTATGCAAATTTATGACAAACATTTATTTATTTTTGAAATGGCAAATAATCATCAAGGTAGTGTAGAGCATGGCAAGCTCATTATGAAAGAATTAAAAACAGTTTGTCAAAACTATACCCAGTATTTTAATTTTGCTGTTAAGTTTCAATATCGTAATCTAGATACCTTTATTCACCCTGATTATCAAGGCAGAGAAGACATTAAAAATGTAAAGCGTTTTCAGGATACGAGGCTTTCGGTGGAGCAGATGAAGGAGCTTCAGGAAGAGGCAAAGAGACAAGGGTTTTATACAATTTGTACACCTTTTGATGAAGATTCAGTGAAACTCATTAAAAAGCATGAATATGATGTTCTTAAAATTGCCAGTTGTTCTTTTACTGACTGGCAATTGTTGGAAAAGATAGGGCGACAGGGTATGCCGGTTATTGCATCTGCTGCTGGAAGTTCTTTTGATGATATTACCAAGGTCGTTAATTTTTTCAAAAACAGGAAGGTTGATTTTTCATTGATGCATTGCATTGCTGAATACCCTACCAGGGACGAAGACTTACAAATGAACCAGATTGATTATTATAAAAAGAACTTTAATAACATACGGATTGGTTTTTCTACCCATGAAAGTCCTGATAACATGGAACCAGTTAAGATTGCCATAGCAAAAGGGGCAGTTATGTTAGAAAAACATGTGGGAGTAGAGACGGATGAGATTTCGCTAAATGCTTATTCCGCCACGCCAGCACAAGTGGGACAATGGCTTGCGGCTGCCTTGAATACATGGAAAATGTGTGGTGTAGAAAATAAAAGATATGAACCTAATGCGAAGGAAGTAGAAGACCTAACCGCCTTACGGAGAGGGGCATTTGCTAAGACAGACTTGGAAACAGCTGGTAAAGTCGAAAGTGATGATTTGTTTTTGGCATTTCCTTGTCAAGAGGGACAACTATTAGCAAATCATTTATCAAAATATACAACAGTAAAATTAAAAAACAAATCAGTAGCTAAAAATAAGCCGATTATGTTGGAAGATGTAGAAATCATAAATGATGTGGAGAAATTCAAAGGCATTGTTGCTAAAGTATTAGATATTTTAAAGAAAAGCAACGTTGTTATTCCTGTAGATAGTACATGTGAAATCTCTCATCATTATGGCGTAGAAAACTTTTATGAAACAGGTGTAACAATGATTAACTGTATTAATCGGGAGTATTGTAAAAAAATATTAGTAGTATTACCAGGCCAAAACCATCCACGGCATATTCACAAGATGAAAGAAGAAACATTTACTGTATTATATGGCGAGTTGGAAATTGATTGTAATGGCCTAATTTCTAAAGTAGCAAAAGGTGAGTCTATGGTAGTTGAGCGAGGTGTGAATCATGGATTTTGTTCTCAAACAGGTTGTGTATTTGAAGAAATATCTACAACTCACTATTCTGGGGATTCGTATTATGAATTTGATGATTTTGATAATCCCAGGAAAACGGAAATATACATTACAAAAGAAATGTTGGAGGATTTTGTATTGTGAAAACGGAGCCATTGGTTAGTATATTAATCCCTAATTATAATCATTCCAGATATTTAGATATTTCTATACAGAGTGCATTGGGACAAACGTATAAAAATATTGAGGTTATCTTATTGGATAACCAATCAGAGGATAACTCGATAGATGTGGCTTTGAAGTATCAGGAACAGGGACTGCGTGTCTGCAGGAATGCTTATAACTATGTTAATTTTTCTTATCGCATTCTATCTGAGATTTTAGCAGAAAGCAGATGTAAGTATATGATGCTGTTGCCAGCTGATGACTATATAAAAGAAACATATGTTGCGAAGTGTGTGAAAATAATGGAAAAACATATTAATGTAGGTTATGTACATGTAGAAAGAGATTTTGTAACAGATGATGGAGGATTAATTGAGTTGGATCCATTTTACACATGCAATTTTATTGCTCAGGGTAAAAACGTAATGCCAATTTATATGATGTCAACTATGGCTCATGCTGCCCAAGGGATTTTTAGATGTACTGCATTTAAAGAAGTATATGGATATGATTCAGTGGTTGATCATCTCAATGTTGATCGCACATTATGGTTTTATTTATCATCTGTATGTGATTATGCATATTTGCGTGAAAAGCTGGTTTGTATACGTATGGGAGCAAATACAGAAACCTTTATCACCCAAACAAATTTTCAACATCCTATTTTATCCTATATGTCAATTTTGGAATTTATTGATTTTGCTGAACGGAACGGTTTTGATGAAGTGCTAGAGCGGAGAGAGTGTGCTTTAGATAAGTATGCAAGAGAGTACTTGAATCACTGCGCAGGAGCGATTGCAATGGGGAATATTGAACTGGCCAAAAAGTACATGCTCTTCTGTAAAATTATCAGTCGGGCTGTTGAGAATGAAGAGATGTATAAAAGGCTACTTGAAATGCTGGAAACAAAAGAAGTGGATGAAGAATACTTAAAAGCAATTCACAATAATGAGTTTAGACGCAAACGAGGGTATCAGCCGCCCAAAGACTATATTCCTCTTGAGTTGCATCTGCAACAGTATGCAGAAGGGAGTTACAAATGAATAATACAGTTAGAGTATGGATTTCAATTATCGCCTATAACTCCTCAGATGTAATTGATAGAACGCTGGAAAGCATTTACCGGCAAACTTATGCAATGGAGAATTTGTATATAAATATTGTGGACTTCAATTCCACAGATGGGACTTGTGAAAAGCTTTTTGCATATGATCCATACCATTTGGGAATTTATCAAATAAAAGAGAACATAAAAAAAGAACGACGTCAGGCAAAGGCAATGGAGTTTATGAATTTTGGGCAATTTGGTGGTATAACATATTATCTTCTTTTGGATGCGGGAGACACAATTGTGCCAGAGTTTATTGAAAATTGCATACAGCTATTGACAGAGAATATTTCTTTCTATCCCAATGTGGTTATGTGTGAAGCAGATATATACTTAAAGGATGGTTCACTTAAAAAACAAGTTCCCCTATTTGAAAAATCATTTATTTTGAACGGAGAAAAAGATAAATTTGAATACTTAAAAAGAGGCTATCAGCATAGAGTAATTACTTTTGGATATGTAGGTTGGCAAGGAAGAAGATATCATGTTCATGAAAATAATGATTTGAAAAACTGGAATAAACGTTTTTATACCAATATGAATACAAATGCGTTATATGTAAAAGAGACAATGGGATGTATAATGAATGAAGTTGAATATGATTTTTCAAGAGTTATAGCTAACTATGGAAATTTGATTTCTTTTTTTCGGTATTATGACATGCAATACGAGCGTCACTTAGATGAATCCTGTGTGAAGAGAACGTATTTAAATTTTGCCTATGAAGCCTTATGGAATAGTTATTTGAAATTAGAGCGAGGAGATAGATTGGAAGCAGAAAATTTTCTTATGTTTTCAGAAATAATATATTCAAAAATTGCGGATGTTAAAGCGTTTAAGGCAATAAAAGAATGTTTAATTAATAATAGTCTTATTAATCCGGAATTAATTAATGGTTTATTCATAGATGAAAAAATGATGCCAATTCCTGCAGGTTCAGTTTCGATATAAAGGAGATTAAGGTGATGAATTTACTTAAAGAATGCCTGCTTAAAGAACTTATTAATTCTGACATTGAAGAACCAATAAAAGATTTTCTTCTGTCATCTCGACCAGGAATTATCTTTGGTGCAGGAAGACAGGTTCGGTTAGTAATTGATTTTTGTATGATGTTTCAAAAACGGTATGAATGCTTAATTACCACTGAATCCAAGAATCGATGGGGACTTCTTCCACAAAAAGATGAGGAACTTCCATTATATCTATTGAAAGAGTTTCCCCCTAAGCTTGATAAAAGTCAATATGACATCATAATCGGAGTGGGATCTGGTAGTACTCAAATTCGTGAAATGTTATTAAGTGAGGGGTTTCAAAATGTCTTTGCAGTAAAAGATTGGAACAGTATAAACAATGAGATAAGAAGATTATTTTATCATACATACTTGAGATATCATGATGTGAAAATTATTGAAGAATCCGAAATGGGAAGATATTTGGAATATCATTTAGAAGAAGGAAGCTTTCGTTTATTTTACCCAGATGATGAGGTTTTCGAGGCAAACGTATGGGGAGAATTTAATAATATAGTAATGCCTTCCATATTTAATGATTTTTCTGTTCTTTGTTTAGGCCCTTATGAGTACGAAAATGTAATGATTGAAAAAGATGATATTGTTTTTGATTTAGGTGCCAATGTTGGGCTGTTTGCTTGTGTTGCTGCTTCAAAAGGAAAAAAAGTATATGCATTTGAGCCAACGGTTTCTACTGTTGAAAAATACTTGAAAAAAAATGCAAGACTTTATGACAAAATTGTTATTATTGATAAAGCGGTAGGTGAAAAAAATGAAATAGTGCCTTTTTATTATAATGATGATTTAACGGTGGATAAAAATACTTGTCGAAATTCTTTTCATCGTGATTTTGAGCCAACCTTTAAAGAAACAATGGTTGAAAAAATTGCACTGGATGACTTTGTTGAGAAAAATAATATTGGAAGAGTTGATTTCATAAAGTCCTTTACAGAATACGCAGAGGATATTATGTTAATGGGAGCTCAAAATATATTAAAGAAGTTTTCGCCGAAGTTATCCTTTTACTCACAAAAGGCAATGGGGTTGGATAATTATAAAGAAATTGAAAAACTAATCCTTAAAGCAAACCCGGATTACCAATTTACATATAGATGGAGAAGAATGTATGCTTATGTGCCAGTGAAAAAAGGTGAACATTATGAATGAAGAAAAATGCTTAGTATTTCCATTCGAAAAAATTAAACAAAACAGCAAGATCGTTTTATATGGAGCAGGAGATGTTGGACAGGCATTTTACTGGCAGATAAAAAGGTGCAATTACTGTAAGTTGGTTGGTTGGCTTGATAAATGCTGGTCATTTGACCAAAACTTGGAATATCCTCGAATAAAAATAGAAAATCTCAAAAAAATAGAGTATGATTATATTGTGATTGCATCTTGCGATGAAAAAGTAGTTGAAAGTATAAAACAAACCTTAGCTCAAAATGAAATCTCGCAAGATAAAATAATATACTCTGATGATTATATTATAAAATATAGACTGTATCAATATGGCAATATTATAACAGATAGAACGATTTGTAAATCTAGTATTAAGGTTGTGGAAAGTAATAAAGAAAAATTAAAAATTGGTTTATTAACAACAGGTTTTATAGCTGAAATTATAGCTGACGCTATTAAGAAGAGAATTACATCTGCTGAACTATATGGAGTTTCATCACGTGATTTTTATAAAGCGCAGAAATTTGCAGAAAAACATGGTGTTGAAAAAGCATTTGGATCCTATTTAGAATTGGTTCAAGATCCACTTGTGGATTTAGTCTATATATCATCACCAGCAAGTTTGCATTATGAACATGTTAGAATGTGTCTTGAAAATAATAAGCATGTTTTATGTGAGAAACCATTTATGCTTAATGTTGAACAGGCAAAAGAGGTGATTGAAATTGCGCGTGAGCGCAAGTTATTTCTTTTGGATGGATTGTGGCCATGGTATCTTCCTATGGCTAAAAAAATTACAGAGATTATTAAGTCGGGGATAATTGGAAATGTGAAAGTGGTAAATGCAAATCAGCACTATCCTACGCCCAAAACAGCAAGAGCCAGAGATATAAACCTTGGAGGAGGCGCATTAATGGAGAGTGGAGTATACTTAATTGGTTTTGCCTTGTTAATCTTGGGTAATGAAGTAGAAAAAATTCACGGAATAGGAAAATTGTATGAAGACGGGTGTGATGCATTAACAACAATTGTGCTCGAATATAAAGATGCTATGGCTACGTTAAACTGTGGGGGAACTGCATGTAGCGATAGGATGGGAGGAATTTATGGTGATAATGGTTATATTTTAGTAGAAGATGCAAATGAATATAGAAATATAAAAGTGTTTAACCCACAGGGGAAGATTATTGATGAATATAGTTTGGAAAGTGGGTATCAATATGAGCTTGAAGAATGCATAACAGGTATTAGACAATGCTTAAGTGAATCGCCATTACGTACTCATAAAGATACTATCATTACCATGCAGATAATGGATGAGGTAAGAAGACAAATTGGTTTAGTTTATCCGGTAGAAAAGAGGCTTTTATGAAAAAGAGGGTTGCAGCGGTTTATGGTGCGGGTAATAAGTCGTTAGAAGCGGAAAAAATTATTTCAAAATATTTAAATGATGTTGGCGTTTACTATGCAATTGAGAATAAAGAATTTAATAAAATTGGAACTATGATGAAGTGCTTGGGGGAAGGTGATGCATTGTTGGAGGTCATCTCACTTAACACTTTAGCTGAAAAATATAAAAAGGATGAAATAAATATGGTTATTTATCCAACATCTTATCATATTTTCGATTTAAACGATATTATTAATAATTGCAAAAAAGTAGGAATAAGGGAAGAAGATATATTTGCGGTGCCCATAAATATTTTGAGAAAAGAGACAATAGAAGAAAATGAATTTCCCCAAATTCTTACGCATTATTATGAACTAGAACAATTTTGTCATTTGGATATTCATATTTTGGATTTTTGTAATATTAATTGTAAGGCCTGTGCGCATTTTTCTACCTTAGCTTCAAAGACGGAAATGCTCTCTTGTGCCGAATTGGAAAGAAATTTAACTAAGCTGAAAACGATTATTCCGGGAATAAGGGATATAACAATTCTTGGAGGGGAACCGTTACTACATCCTGATTTGAAAGAACTAATAAAAATTACTAGAATAGCTTATCCTCACGCTGAGATTAGTATCTGTACAAATGGTGTAAAACTTTGTGATATGGAGGACGATCTAATAATAGCAATAAAAGAAAATGACATCATTGTAATTGTATCTATGTATCCTCCGTTTAAAGGGAAATTAGAAACTTGGCTGACTTTTTTTGAAAAAAAACAGCTAAAATACCATATCCAAGAGTGTGAGTTATTTGAACGCAGATTAATACCATATCCAGCCTTTAATGGTAAAGAAGTTACAAAGCGTTGCGGACATGATTTTTGCATGAGAGGGAAATATATAGGCCGTTGTCCTATAGGAATGTTTACGGATTATTTTAATAACGTCTATGGAGATATTTTACCAGTTACGAGTGGAGTTGATATTTTTGAAATGAAAACTGGGCTTGAATTAATTGAGGCATTAGAAAGTCCACTTGAACTATGTGATTATTGTTGTGCTCGGGATCATTATTATGAGGAGTGGGACTGTATTCTTAAGAAAAAGATGCAGCCCGAAGATTGGTTTATAAAATTACCTGAAGTAAACAAAAGTTGATTACAGGGAGGAAAAACTTATGAAGTTGACAAAGTTTTGTATGCTGCCATGGAGATTCATGCAAGTGCATGCGGGAGGGATGATGCAATGCTGTCCCGTGGCACCAGATACAGATTTAGGAGATTTGTTGCTGGATTATTGCGATAAAGTTCATAATAATGAACCCTTTGATCCATTTAACAGCGAGGGATTACAAGCAGTTAGGGAAGGGATTTTAACTGGAAATTTAAGAACAATGTGTAGGAATTGCTTTTTTGTTAAAAACGAGTTGATTACCACCAAAGAATTCGAACAGCGTCTTAAAGAATATCTAATGGAACGAAGACCAGAAATGGATTTAGAAACGGCAGATTTAAGAAAAGTATATGCCTATAGCTGGATGGCAATCAGCTTTACCAATCGCTGTAACTTAAGCTGTATTTATTGTGTGCAGTCTGTACATAAGGAGTCTAATCCATATTTTAAAATGGAGTTTCCTTACGAAGATGCAGAGAGCACATTGGACTATTTTGCATCGCAGGGAATTACGAGATTTTCCACCTGTGTGGAAGGAGAGGCAACCGTTTATAAACATTGGTATGAATTATTTTCAAAGTTTCATGAAAAATATCCTGATATTAAATTGCGGATGACCACAAATTTGAACCGAAAGTATACCGATAAAGAAGTTGAACTTTTGCTGAAATATACCTTATTAGATGTCAGTATTGATACCCTTGATCCTGAATTATACAGTAAATTACGAGTAAATGGAAAATTAGAAGTTTTATTGGATAATTTAAAAAAAATTGATGAGAAGGTAAAAGAACTAAATGTAAAAAGACCTTTTATTACCTTACATGTTGTTTTATCAAGCTTATCGTGGAGAAGTTTAGAAGAGATAGCGGAATTTGCTTTTGAAAATGGATATTCGATTGAAATTGGGAATTATGAAGAACGAATCAATACAATTGCATACCAGAAAAAAATATTGCGGCCCGTTTCTCAGCTGGCAGCAGAAGAGCAGAAGGAAATTCATGCAATAATTGAAAAGATTAGTAATAAGGCGGCTCAGATTGGAGTGCGTTGTGGGATTCAAGGAGAATTGTTTGATACAATTGAAAAGCAAATTGAAAAGAATTACAATTACTTTGAACCTTATGATGACAATCCTATTTTTAAACAATTTTATAAACAGCATCCTATTGGGAAAGAAGATCAGTTTTTAAATATTATTTATGATGTTGACAACATATCTCATGAGGGTATTACACTACGCCCACATGCCAAGCTGGAATTGAAGGAATTAGAAGCCTTAGAAAGTGTCACTGTTCGGGAGATTCATTTATACAAAGATGGATGTGTATCTTCAAGATATGGACAAAATGTAATGCTACGTTATCGAAAAAAGATATTGTTGAAAAATGGCACATTTGAGTACGAGTCTGTTTATAGTAATGATGATATTGAAACGATTTTGCTGGAAATATGTGAGTTTAAATATTGTGGTGATAAAGAAGGAGAATGAAACATGGATAATGAATTATTTAATCAAATAAATGAAAGTGAAATTTGCGATGATATAAAGGCACTTTTCGCTAGTAACAGAAAAAAGGCATTATTTGGTGCGGGAGCACAGGCTAGATTATGTCGGGATTTGTTGATGCAATGTGGTTTATCCATTGATTTTTTACTTGTTGAAAAATCTGCAACCCGATATCCGATACTTCCTGGTGAAGAAGAATTACCAATGTATTTTGTAAAAGATGCCGATGATGACAAAAAAGAATATGATATCCTTGTGGCTGTTAATGAGAAGTATAATGATGAAATACGTGCTATTTTAAAGGAAAATGGCTTTAATCATGTTTATTGTGCAGATGAATGGGAAAAAACAAATTGGGATTTGCGGGTGATTACATTTAATCATTATATATACAACTATACAGGAAAAGACTATAGTAATGCTCCAGTTTTGGAGTATAAGAACTTTAGAATTGTGAATTATTGGAAGCAGCCAATGGAATATTCAACAATGTTAATAGGGGAGTTTAATGATATTATTGCGCCATCTATCTTTAATGATTATTCCTGTATGACAGAAGGTGCCTATGAGTTGGATAAAGTGGTACTGGAACAAGGAGATGTTGTATTTGATTTAGGTGCAAATATTGGGATGTTCTCTTGTGTAGCTGCATCTAAGGGGTGCGATGTTTATTCTTTTGAACCGACTCCACATACAGCCTCTCTTTTGGAAATGAATGCCAAGCTTTATGATAACTTCCATGTTTGCCAATATGCAGTTTGTGACAAGACGGGTATAACAGAATTTTATATTAACCCTTTAGATGGTGATTATAATTCAGGGATGAATTCCATTACTCATCGAAGTGAAATTACACAAAAGACGCACGTGAAGGCAATTTCTATTGACGATTTTGTAGAAGAAAATAATTTGGTGAGCGTTGATTTTATTAAGGCAGATATTGAAGGAGCAGAGCGCGATATGCTGGTTGGTGCACGCAAGACGCTGGAAAAATTTGCACCAAAACTTTCATTGTGCACATATCATCTTCCTGGTGATCCAGAAGTGATGGAACAACTTATTTTGGAGATCAATCCTAATTATGTAATAGAACATAGATGGAAAAAGCTCTATGCATATGTTCCAAATAAATAAATGTACAATCTGAATGGGAAGGTGTAAATGAGCGTAAAAGGCGAGTTGGTATCGATAATGATACCAAATTATAATCATGGGAGATTTTTAGATAAATGCATTCAGAGTGCCTTAAATCAAACATATGAAAATGTAGAGATTGTTGTCCTTGACAATTGTTCGGAGGATGATTCTATTAGCGTAATAAAAAAGTATATTTCTCGAGGAGTACGTTTATTAAAAAATCCTACAAATATCTCCAATCGTTCTTATGATGTGCTTGCCAGTTTGACAAGTGGAAAATATATGATGTTACTATGTGCAGATGATTATATTATGCCGGATTTTATAGAAAAGGCTGTAAAAGTCATGGAAAAGTATCCTAATGTGGGTTATGTACATGGTGAACGGAACTTCATAAACCAAAGTGGTGATATTATTGAAATAGAACCATTTTTTAATTGCAGTTTTTGGGCAAAGGGCGAAGAAATGCTTCCGATTTATTTGATGACGCCTGTTGCTATGCCTTCTCAAGGGATAATAAGAAGAAGCAGCTTTGATAAAATAAAGGGATATGACGCTGTAATACCTCACTTAAGTGCGGATAAAACTCTTTGGTTTTACTTATCAACGGTTTCTGATTATGTTTACATTAGAGAAAAGGTAGTCTGTTTTCATATTGGCGATGAAACGCAAAGCAGTATAACAGTAAAGAATTTTCAGATGCCAATTTTAGTATATTTAACGATAAAAAATCTCTTGGATTATTCAAGATTGAAAGGATACCATAAGGTATTGGAAAGAGAACAGGAAGCTTTGAAGAAATTTTCTGTTGAGTGTTTGGAGTATTGTAAAGAAATGTTGGTTATTGGAGATTTTACAAAGGCAAACGAATACTTATTATTTTGCCAGTTAATTAATAATACGATTGTTGAGAATCAATGTTTTCAAACATTGCATCAAATGCAGAATACAAAAACAGTAGATATGGATTATTTGGCTGATATGGAGAAGGCTGGCTTTGAAAAGAAGAGGAATTATGAGCCACCTATGGGATTTCAAAGTATTGAGGTATAATAAAATGTTGGGAAATGAAAAAATTCTTGTACTTATTCCGACCGATAATGATGAAAAAAGGCTTGAACAGACAATCAAAAGTATATTTAATCAAACGTTTAAGAATATTAGCATAGTGATTGTAGATAATTGTTCAAATGACCGAACTTATCAAGAGGCATTATCCTACATTGATAAAAATGTGGGCGTTTATCAGTTGAAATCGAAGGTTATAAAAGATGAAATGATTCCGGCAGCAGCGAAGCTATTGCCATATGCGAATAAATTTTTAGATACAACAACATATGTTTTGATATTGAGACCTGGAGACCAAGTATATGAAGGTTTCTTCGAAGAATGTATAAAGCTTTTTTATCATAATAGAGAAAAGAAGATTCATGCAATCGTAAGCGAAGTGGATATGAGTTTATGTGAAAATGTAGTGCATAAACAAAAATCACTTTATATGGAAAATCGGATATTAATGCATGGTTCAGAACGATTCGAATATGCAATTCAAGGATACCGCCACAAAGTACTTATGATGTATTCTGCGGAGTTTTTACAAGATTTGTGCTGGGGTGATCGGCGTTGGGATGAAACTTATAAATATGGTAGTACGGACTGGTGTAATGTAGCATGGTGTAACACTACTGGAATTTATGCGAATATCGTGTATAATGAAAAGAGAGGTGGAATTGTAAATGTCGATTACTTTCCGAATAGCTTAAAAGAAATATTGCTAAAAGACTATGTAACCGTAATAACAGATTACCGTAATATGCCTGTTATGGAAGGCAAGGAAGGGCTATGCGAACAAATCAAAGTGAATTACGGAAAAAGAGCATTGTTTTATGCTGCAATCGCATTACTGTATGAACGTTTCGAAGATGCAAAAGATGCTCTCATTATATCAAAGATTATATGGGATAAAATTGAAGAAGAGAATGCTTATCACGCAATCAGTATTATGCATAAATTTGAGGAGAAAATTACGTTGGATATAATGGACAAATTATTTGAGGAATAATGCCTAAATTAATAAATAAAGGAGGCACTTTATGAATATTCTTTTAATCATGCCACTGTATGAGGATTTTCATGATATTGTTGAGATAAAAGAGATTAATGAATGGGAAATGAAGAAAAGCCGGATAAAAGGAATTAAGAAGCTGAATTTAACCTATCCAAATGGGTTATTATCAATTGGAGCTTATGTAAAAAAGAATGCAGATCAGGTAAATATTAAAATTCTTGATTTGAATATATTAATTGGCCATTACGTGGAGATATCTGATAAGTATAACGGAGACATTTGCCGTGAATCATTTTGGGAGTTTTGCTTTTTAGAACTAAAAGACTTTATTCCTGATATTATTGGGATTTCTGCCTTGTTTTGCAGTAATTTTCATGATTTAAATCCTCTTGCAGATGAATTAAAGAAGGCGTTTAAGAATTCGCTGATTGTTTGTGGAGGACATTTGGCCTCTACTTGTTATAAAGATATTTTTGCGGCGGGAGAAAACATTAATGCAGTTATCTTTGGCGAGGGAGAAAAACCGTTTTTAGGATTGGTAAATGCTGCAACAGAAGGAAAGACAGAAGATTATTTAGTAGAAAATTCATCATTTATAACAAAGATTAAAATTGGTGAAAATCCTGAGTTTGTTCCTGAAAATGATTTGATTATTGATTTAGATGAAATACCACCATATGATTTGGATTTAATTATTAAACGTGATGTTAATGTAAATTATACTTTCGATTTATTTTCCATTGTAGATGATAAACCCAAAAGACAGTTTGCCATGTTTACCACAAGAGGATGTCCAGGACAATGTGTTTTTTGTGCATCACAATATGTTCATGGTCATCGTGTTAGAAGCTATAGCATTGATAGAATTAAAAAGGATATTTTGTATTACAGAGAAAAATGGCAGATTGATCACTTTCTATTTTATGACGATCATTTTCTGTCAAACAAGAAACGTGCAATGGAAGTTATGGAGTTTATGATAGAAAATAAATTTCCTATGGACATTGCTAATATTGCATTTTTTTCAGTTGATAAGCCAATTGCGAAGCTAATGAAAAAAGCGGGTATTACGACTACTCTCATTACAATTGAAAATGCAAATGAAGATACATTAAAAAATATAATTCACAAACCGGCGAATCTTGAACGAGCCAAGGAAGCTATTGAATGCCTGAAGAGTGACGGGATTGTTGTTATATCAAATATTTTAGTTGGATTGCCAGGAGAAACAAAGGACTCAATCGAAAAAGGAATACAGGAAATGCTCAATCTAGGATGTAACTGGTATTCTATCTTTGTAGCCGCTCCGCTTCCAGGGAGTGAATTGTATGAGATATGTAAGAAAAATAATTACATTGAAGAAGGTACTGACAGCTACCGGATGGATTTTAAAAAGTGTGTAATCAGAACACAGGAATTTGAGCCAGAGTATATTGAAAAGAAAGTATATGAAATGAATCTGTATATAAATTTTGTGGAGAATTACGACATACGTATAGGTAATTTTACGGTTGCATTGATGATGCTTGAAAGAATTATTTTATATGTGTTGGATACTCACGCATTTGCATATTATTATGCTGCTATTTGTGCCAAAGAGCTCAGACTAAATGAGAAATATTTACTATATAAGGGTAAATATGAAGAGATGATTAGTAAGTATGCATTTTGGCTAGACTGGTCAAAATACTTCGATTTGGAACCACTAATATAGAAAATCATGGAGGATAAAAAATGGGATTGACAGTAGCAGAAAGCAAAAATAGAAATATACTGAAAGATACAAAACCACTGGTTTATGAAAAAATGTTGAAATTTGATGAGAAAATTAAAAGAGGAGAATCCATAGCAATTATTCAAATGCAGTATAATTATCAATGTAATTTTGTATGTGAGCATTGCTGTGTTAAGCATTTACAAGGTGTGAAAAACCAGCGAAAGATGACGGTTGATAATGTCAGGGAACTGGCAAAGCAAGCGGATGAAATGGGACTTGCACGTTTTGTGATTACCGGAGGAGAACCCTTATCTTTTAAGGACTTTGACGAAATTGTTGAAGCAATTGACCCTAAAAAATTTTATATTAATGTAGACACCAATGGATGGTTTTTAGATCGAGACCGAGCCAAACACCTAAAAGATATCGGAGTTGACCGAGTGCAGCTTTCGATTGATAGCTTTGATGAAAAGGGGCATGATGAATTTAGACGAAAAGAAGGGTCGTACAAGCGTACAATGGAAGCGATTGATGCCTGCCAGGAAGTAGGAATGAACTTATTTATTCAAACGGTTGTTACCAAAGAACGCTTATATTCAAAGGAATTTGTTAATTTTATTGAATATTTTAATAATAGGGGTATAGGCGTATTTGTTTCTTTCGCAAAACCAGTTGGTGCATGGGAAAGAAAGTATGATAATTTGATTAATGAAGAAGATCTTAAGTATTTCCAACAAATGGAAAAGAAATACAATGTTTTTTCGCATTTAACACCAGCGTATGATTTGGATATGGGATGTATTGCCGTTAAAGGTATGTTTTCTGTCACACAATATGGTGATATTCTACCATGTCCCTATATGCATATCTCGATGGGAAATATTTTTGAAGAAAAATTGAAGGACATTATTGAGCGCGCAATGGAGATTAATTACTTTGGTGAAAAAGTAGAGTTATGTACCATTGCTCAGGATATGGACTTTATCAAAAGGTATCTTGAACCTAAGATTTATGATAAGCCAATTCCAGTAATGTATGATGAAGTGTTTACGGAAGATGATAAAGTAAAGAAACCATTTTATGAAAGTCTAAATTGAGGATAAGTTGATGAAAGCAAAATTAATAGAGCATCAGGCGCCTGGGGGAAAGCGAACTCCTTTAGAGGCGAACCTTCCCTTATCAACGCCATATGTATTACAGTTTTTTCCGATTTATGCCTGTAATTTTACATGCAGTTATTGCCATTTTTCGATTCCGAGGACTCAAAGAGAGTTTGTAACGGATCAAGTTATCATGGATTATGACTTATTTGAAAAGTGCATAAAAGACATAGGTGAGTTTCCGGAAAAAATTCGAACGCTTCGTTTTGTTGGAATGGGAGAGCCTTTAATGCATAAGCAATTACCAGATATGATTAGCTATGCAAAAAAAATGGAAGTTGCGGAGCGGGTTGAAGTCCTTACAAATGGTTCACTTTTGACGAAAGAACTTTCAGATGCCATTATAGCATCTGGACTTGATCGTTTAGTCATTTCTTTGCAGGGAACTCGACGGGAAAAATATGAAGAAGTATCTAAATTTGCATTGGATTTTGAACAATTCGTTGAAAATATTAAATACTTTTACGAACATAAAAAGAGTACCCATGTGTATATAAAAGTGGTGGATGTTGCACTGGAGGATGAAAATGACAAAGAAAGGTTTTTTACAGTATTTGGTGATATTTGTGACTCCATAGGAATTGAGACTGCCGTACCGATTTTTCCGGGAGTAGATTATAGTGACGTTTTGGGGGAAGGGAAGAATGTGACTCAATTTGGTTTGGATGTAGTTAATTCACCTATATGTCCTCAGCCCTTTTTCTCGTTGCAGATTAATCCGGATGGTAAAGTAGTGGGGTGCTATTCGGTATATTATCCAGAGATTCTTGGAGATTGCAATAATGAATCCGTTCAAGACATATGGAATGGAGTGAAATACAATGATTTTAGAAGAAGAATGCTGGATGGAAGAGGAAACGTATGCAGAGTATGTAAGGAATGTAATATCATGAACTATCGAATGTTTCCGGAAGACCAGATTACCAATGAAATAGAGAGATTGAAGCAAGATTATGGTAGATAAGCGACAGATTACAATTTTAGGCGCAACAGGGCATTTAGGTATGAATCTGGTGTATTTTTTAGGGAAGACAAAAAAATATATTATGAAATGCTATGCCAGGGATGCTGAGAAAACAGAATCATTTATAAAAGCACATGAACTCCAGGATGTGCTTGGTTATACCCTGGAAAAATTTGAGGAGCATAATCATGAGATTATAATTAATTGCATTGGCATTGGAAATGCTCCTGTTTGTCAGTTGTTTGAATTGACAGAACGATTTGATAACATAGTCATGAATTATTTAAAGCAAAATAGAAGTGCACTTTATATCAATTTCAGCAGTGGAGCCGTCTATGGTAATTCTTTTGAAACAGGTGCTGGAAGTGATACGATTACCCAAATCAACGCAAATAAGCTATCATCAGAATACCATGCTATGATTATTAAATTAAATTCTGAGTTAAAACATAGGATGTTTCCTGAATTAAATATTGTGGATCTTAGACTTTTTGCTTTTTTTAGCAGATTCATTCCATTAAGTTCTCACTACTTTATGGCGCAGGTGGTTCAATGTTTTCAAAATCAAGAAATGTTTATCACATCAAAAGAAGACTTTGTGCGCGACTTTATACATCCACTAGACTTGATTGATGCTATAGAACAAATTATTGGAATGTCACCTTGTAATTTTGCCATTGATTTATATAGCAAGGAACCAATCAGCAAGATGGAAATCATAGAGCTATTGAAAAGGGAATGTGGATTAAAAGTTAAATATATTGAAAATATTTCGACTAAGAATCCCTCTGGGGATAAAAAATATTATTATTCAAACAATAAAAAACAGAAAAATATATGTAACCCTATATACAGTTCTAAGGATACCATATTAGGAGAAGTAAAATATTTGCAAAAAAGATAAATAATGCGGATGTTATCACCAGGGTAGGAGGAAAACATGAAGATTGTGATTTTAGCGGGTGGATTACCAAGTACAATAACAGAAGAAGTTGAAAAAATTCCAAAACCTATGGCTGAAATTGGCGGTAGACCTGTTTTATGGCATATAATGAAATTATTTTCTTATTATGGTTATAATGATTTCATTATATGTACAGGGTACAAAGGGAACTTGATAAAGGAATACTTTATGGATTATTATGTATTCCAATCTGATATCACCGTGGATTTAAAAACAAATCACATTGAGGTTCATCGGAAGAATACAGAGGACTGGAAAGTTACTTTAATAGATACTGGATTAAAAACTAGTATATGTCAGCGAATTGGTATGATTGAAGACTTAATTAAGGAGGATTCTTTTATTTTGTCTTATGGAGACTGCCTTTCCGACGTGGATGTAAATAAGCTTGTCGAGTGTCATAGTAATAATCAGAAAATTACAACCACCACCGTTGCCCGCCCCATTGGTCGAAGTGCGATTGTGCCAATTGATGAAAATGGAGAGTTGATTTATGAGAAGAAATCGTCTCAAAAGCAAAATGCATGGGTGAATGCAGGGATAATGGTCTTAAAGAAACAAATTTTCCAATATATTAAACCGGAGGATGTTCTTTTAGAAAATGGTCCATTTGAACGCCTCTGCATGGAAAAACAATTAGGGTCCTATTGCCATAATGGCTTTTGGTCCACGATAGAGACAAAGCGAGATTACGGAATGTTAGAACAAATGTGGAAAGAGAAGAGAGCTCCTTGGAAGACTTGGGAGTAGGGCAGGAGATTAAAATGAATTCACAGGAAATAAAAGAAAAAATTTTGCAACTCACAAAGGAATATTATAAAGAGCAATTCGGATCCACTACTCCCTATCGTACTGGGGAACGAGTTAACTATGCAGGCCGAGTTTTTGATGAAGAGGAATTAGTTAATTTGGTAAACTCTTCGTTAGAGTTCTGGCTAACAGCAGGAAGCTATACCGAAGAATTTGAAAAAAATTTGGCAGAATATTTAGAAGTTGGCTATTGCTCCCTGGTTAATTCCGGTTCATCAGCCAACTTACTTGCGTTTATGGCACTTACATCTTCAAAGCTGGGAGAAAAGCGTATAAAAAGAGGTGACGAAGTTATTACTGTTGCAGCCGGTTTTCCAACTACAATTGCGCCTATTATTCAATTTGGTGCAGTTCCAATCTTCTTGGATGTAACGATCCCTCAGTATAATTTAGACGTAGAACAACTACAAGAAGCACTATCTCCTAAAACTAAGGCTGTAATGATTGCCCACACGCTGGGAAATCCTTTTGATCTAAGTGCTATAAGGGAGTTCTGTGATTCCCATAGATTATGGTTGATTGAAGATAATTGTGATGCTTTGGGTTCTGAATATCTATATCAAGGGAAATGGAAAAAAACAGGAACCATAGGACATATTGGGACATCCAGCTTTTATCCGCCTCATCACATGACAATGGGTGAAGGAGGGGCAGTTTATACAAATGATGCGCTGCTCCACCGACTGGTAAATTCATTCAGAGATTGGGGAAGGGATTGCTGGTGTTCACCCGGAAAAGACGGCAGCTGCAATCATCGTTTTGACGGACAATATGGTCAACTTCCTCAGGGCTATGACCATAAATATGTATATTCTCATTTTGGATATAATCTGAAGGCAACAGACATGCAGGCAGCAATCGGATGTGCCCAGATTAAGAAATTGAATCAATTTACTAAACTTCGCAGAGAACACTGGGAATACTTAAGAGCTGGTTTGAAGGCGGTGGCAGATGTACTGATATTGCCGGAACCGGTAGAAAATGGAAAGCCAAGTTGGTTTGGCTTTTTGATTACGGTAGCTGAACCGACTATTTTCAGCAGAGATGAACTAACCAGTTATCTGGAAGAAAATAATATTCAAACCCGCAATCTTTTTGCCGGTAATATAATAAAGCATCCTTGTTTTGACGAAATAAGAAGTGATGAGAAAAGTTATCGAGTGATTGGAAATTTGAAGAACACAGACTGTATTATGAACCAAAGTTTCTGGCTAGGTGTTTATCCAGAAATGGTGAAAGAAAAACTTGACTATATGATTGATAAGATAATCTCTTTTACAAAAGAACATAGGTAAGGAGGCACATCATGCTTTTGGAATGCTACAAGGGTAAAACAGTATTGGTGACTGGTCATACAGGATTTAAAGGCTCCTGGCTGTGTACAATTTTAAAAATGGCAGGCGCAAGTGTAGTGGGCTATGCATTAAATCCGCCGACTAATCCTAATCTTTTTCAATTGGCTCAAGTAGAAAACGGAATGGTGTCCATTGAAGGTGACATCAGAGATTTGGAAAAGCTAAAGGGCGTATTTTTTCAATATCAGCCTGAGTTTGTGTTTCATCTGGCGGCACAACCAATTGTAAGGGAAAGCTATAATAATCCTGTTCTCACATATGAAACAAATGTAATGGGAACAGTTAACTTGTTGGAATGTGTACGCACTTGCCCCTCTGTACAATCTGTATTAAATGTCACCACTGACAAAGTATATGAAAATAAAGAATGGTCATGGGGATATCGGGAAAATGAGCCATTGGATGGCGCTGACCCATATTCAAACAGTAAATCCTGTTCGGAATTAATAACTCATAGCTATAAAAAGTCATTTTTTGATAAAATGCAAGTAAAGGTATCAACAGCCAGAGCAGGAAATGTAATAGGCGGCGGAGATTTTGGAAAAGACCGCATTATTCCGGACTGTGTCAGAGCAGCACTTAACGAGGAGAAAATTGGCGTAAGAAATCCCTATTCGATACGTCCGTATCAACATGTACTTGAGCCATTAGGCGCTTATCTGTTACTGGCAGAGAAACAGCTTCAGAAAGAAAAGGTACAGGGGTATTATAATGTGGGACCAGATGAAGGCGATTGTCTGGAGACGGGAGCACTGGTAGAACTTTTCTGTAAATGCTGGGGTGATGAAGCCAAGTGGGAAAGTCAGGCAAAAGAAGGTCCTCATGAAGCAGTATTCCTAAAACTGGATTGTTCGCTGATAAAACAGCGGCTGCATTGGAAGCCTAAATGGGATATTCAAAAAGCAGTAGAAAAGACAGTAGAGTGGACTAAGGTATATCAAAAGCAGGAAAACCTGGCGGAATGTATGGTACAGCAGATAAAGGAGTACTTTCAATGAAAGTAGTAATTTTAGCAGGCGGTAAAGGAACGCGTATCAGCGAAGAGTCTCGCTTGCGTCCCAAGCCGATGGTGGAAATTGGTGGAAGACCAATCTTATGGCATATTATGAAATGGTATTCTAAATTTGGATTTAATGAATTTGTTATATGCTGTGGCTATAAAGGCAATATGATAAAGGAGTATTTCGTTCATTACCCAATTTATCAGGGAATGTTTACTGTGGATTTAAAGCAGGATGGGTATAGTTCGCAGCCTGAAGATGTGGAACCATGGAAAGTTACATTAGTAGGCACGGGGCTTGAGACTCTTACAGCGGGAAGAATTCTTAGAGTGAGAGACTATCTTGGAGAAGAGCCTTTTATGCTTACATATGGAGATGGTGTAGCGGATATAGACCTTGATAGCCTGTTAGCATTTCATAGAAAACAGGAAACAGTAGCCACTATCTCTGCAACCAGGCCCGAAGGTAGATTTGGAGCGATTCAAATCAGTGATGAGCATCATCAGGTTTTGGGATTTAAAGAAAAAGCAAGAGAAGATCAGGCATGGGTAAATATTGGATTTATGGTTTTCAATCCGGAGATTTTTGATTATCTCGGTGATGGAACCACAATGTTGGAACGTGCACCGTTTGAACAGTTGGCGGAAGCAGGTCAAATGTCAGCTTATATGCATGATGGTTTCTGGTCACCTATGGATACGATTCACGATAGAGAGTATTTAGAAGACTTATGGAATTCAGGTAAGGCAAAGTGGAAGGTTGATTAGAATGGGGGAAATTCATGAAAAAAGTATTAGTAACCGGAGCAGATGGTTTTATTGGAAGTCATCTTACGGAAAGCTTGATAAAGCAGGGCTATGATGTAAAAGCATTTGTTTATTATAATTCTTTTAATAACTGGGGATGGTTAGACACTCTTCCCAGAGAAATATTAAGCCAAATAGAAATATTTAGTGGCGATATTCGTGATCCAAATGGTGTTTATGAAGCAATGAAAGGCATGGAACAGGTTTTTCATTTAGCAGCTTTAATTGCCATTCCCTTTAGCTATCACTCCCCAGATTCTTATGTGGATACTAATATTAAAGGTACGTTAAATGTTTTGCAAGCGGCAAGAAAGCTGGAATCAGAACGTATTTTAGTTACCTCCACTTCCGAAGTATATGGAACGGCTCAGTATGTTCCGATTGATGAAAAGCATCCTTTTCAAGGGCAATCGCCTTATTCGGCAACAAAAATCGGAGCAGACCGATTAGCCGAAAGCTTTTATCGAAGCTTCAATATGCCAATTTCCATTGTCCGACCATTTAATACATATGGGCCAAGACAATCAGCTCGGGCAGTGATACCAACCATTATTTCACAATTATTAGCAGGAAAAGATGAGATACAATTAGGTTCCTTAACTCCTACAAGAGACTTTAACTATGTAAAGGACACCGCCCAGGGATTTATTGAAATTGCAAAATCAGACCAGACCATTGGTGAAGAAATCAATATAGCGACACAAAATGAAATTTCAATTGGGGAGTTAGCAAAAGAGATTATTCAACAGATTAATCCAAGTGCTCAGATTGTTTGTGAAGAACAAAGGCTGCGCCCCGAAAAAAGTGAGGTAAATCGGCTTTTGGGAAGTAATGAAAAAATTATGAAGTTAACCAGCTGGCAACCAGATTACAGTTTTAAGCAGGGAATACAGGAAACCATTCACTGGATGAAAGAAAATATGGATATTTATAAACCCGATATATATAATATTTAAGAATAGGGAGTGTGTTGTGAGTAAGTTTATACCTCTTTCAGTACCCAATATTAAAGGAAATGAAATTGAATATGTAACGCAGGCCTTAAAGGAAGAGTGGGTGTCTACCGCTGGTTCTTTTATAACCAGATTTGAAGACAAAATCATGCAATATACACGAGTGGCAGGAGCTGTTGCCTGCCAAAGCGGTACAGCAGGTTTGCATTTGGCGTTGTTAGCATGCAATATAGAACGAGATGATGAAGTTATTGTGCCAACCTTAACATTTGTCGCAGCGGTGAACCCAATTCGGTATATAGGTGCGGAACCTGTCTTTATGGATTGTGATGACAATTTGATGTTAGATGTAACTAAGCTGGATGAGTTTTGCAAAGAAGAATGTTTCTATGACGGTAAAAACTTAATAAATAAGCAAACACAAAAGCAGATTAAAGCAATAATTGTAGTTCATGTATTTGGTAATTTGGCAAATCTAAAGGAAATTTGTAAGATAGCGGAGCGATATCATTTAAAAGTGATTGAGGATGCGACAGAAGCCTTGGGAAGCTATTATCTTGAAGGTGAGCTTGCTGGAAAATTTGCGGGAACCGTTGGTGATATCGGTGTTTATTCCTTTAATGGAAACAAAATAATCACAACCGGAGGAGGCGGTATGATTGTCTCCAATAATCGAAAGCTTCTTGATTATTGCCGATACTTATCCACACAGGCAAAAAATGATGATTTATATTTTGTTCATGATGAAATTGGATATAATTATCGAATGACAAATTTGCAAGCAGCATTAGGACTGGGACAGTTAGAACGGCTGGAAGAGTTTATTGATATGAAGCAGAAGAATTTTCAATATTATCAGGAATGGGGTATCAAGTTACTTCCGTTTAGAAAAGATATTCGTCCAAATTATTGGTTTTACTCCTATCTGAGCGAGGATCGGGATGGGCTAATCAAACATTTAGGGGACAATCAGATACAAGCAAGACCAGTATGGAAATTGATTCATACTCTAAAACCATATCAGGCGTCACAGCATTATAAGATTGAAAAAGCTCTGTTTTATTATAACAGAATTATTAATATTCCTTGTAGTAGCAACCTTTCTAAAACAGATGTTGAATTTATATCTCAAATAATTAATAATTATAGTAGACGGTGGTAATTATGAGAACAGAAGATTATATAATTAAAGAAGATATTTCGGTAATCAATGCAATGAAATTCATTAATGAAAATGCTAGTGGAATTGCTTTTATTTGTGATGAAAAGAAATTAAAATCTATTGTTACAGATGGCGATATCAGGCGGTATATTATAAAGAATGGAGATTTAAATAAGTCTATCGGAGATATTGCCAATAAGAACCCCCATTTTGTAAAAAAAAGCGAGCAAATTGACGCGATGGAATATATGAAAAAGAACTCTATTATAGCAGTGCCGGTTGTAAATGATAAGATGGAAATCTTAGAAATAAAATTTTTATATAAGAAATCGGAAAAATGTAAACCTGAGTTAGGGATTCCCGTGGTTATTATGGCAGGCGGGAAGGGGACGAGATTACATCCATATACCAATATATTGCCAAAACCATTAATACCAATTGGTGAAAAAACGATTACCGAACATATAATGGATAAGTTCATTGCATTTGGCTGCGAGCAGTTTAACTTGATAGTAAACTATAAAAAGAATTTGATTAAAGCCTTTTTCACGGAAGACAATAATGGATACAAGGTTCGTTTTACGGACGAAAAAGAGTATTTAGGGACAGGTGGTGGTCTTAATTTATTAAAGGGACAAATAAATTCTACATTCTTTATGACAAACTGTGATATTATTGTGGATGAAGACTATTCTAAAATATTGGATTATCATAAAAAAAATCAGAATCTTATTACCATTGTAACTGCTGTGAAAAATGTGACAATTCCGTATGGAACGCTTGAAATATCGGATGACGAAAGCGTATATAAATTAATTGAAAAACCCACCTTTTCATTTTTGGCTAATACAGGCTTTTATATTATTGAACCCGAATTTTTAGAAATAATTCCGCCAAATACCTTTATTCATATAACAGATGTGATACAGCAGTGTTTAGATTTAAAGAAAAAGGTTGGGACTTACCCAATTAGCGAGTCTTCATGGTTGGATATCGGGCAGATGGAAGAGCTTGAGAAGGTGAAAAAAATATTAGAGGAAAATCTTTCATAGAGGTGATGGGAATTGAAAAGAGTTTGTTTGCTGACTGCTACCAGGGCTGAATATGGTCTGATGCGCTCCTTAATTAAACGGTTTTATGAAGACCCTCAGATTGACTTTAGAATCGTTGCCACAGGAATGCACTTGTCGCCAGATTATGGCCTGACATACAAGGAAATTGAAGGTGATGGTTTTGAGATTGATAAAAAGATTGATATTTTGCTAAGTTCAAATAATAATAGCTCCATATCTAAGTCCATGGGACTAGCTATGATTAGCTTTGCTGAATACTTTGCGGAAAGTAAACCAGATATACTGATTGTTGATGGTGACCGCTATGAAACAATAGCAGTATGTATGGCAGCTATGAATGAACGAATTCCGATTGTTCACATTGGCGGAGGAGAGACAACAGAAGGTGCAATAGATGAATTTATTCGCCACAGTATTACTAAAATGAGTTATTTGCATTTTGTTGGTACGGAACAATATAAAAGAAGGGTGGTTCAGCTTGGCGAAGATCCAGAAAGAGTATTTTGTGTGGGAGCACTAGGGGTTGAAGCTATCAAAAATATAGTTTTGCTTGAAAGAAATGAATTATCAGAGCAGCTTGATTTTGATTTGAGCGGTTCATATGCATTGGTTACATTTCATCCTGTAACATTAGAAAATGAATCTGTAACGGCTCAGGTTATGGAACTTTTAAAGGCTTGCGAACAGTTTCCTGATATTAAATTTATTTTTACTATGTCTAATGCTGATATGGGCGGAAAACAGATTAATTTGTTATTAAAGGATTATGTGAAGAAGCATGAAGGTCATGCTGCTGTATTTGAGTCATTAGGTTCCGTAAGGTATCTTAGTGCAGTAAAACATTCAAAATTTGTTATGGGGAATTCATCCAGTGGAATTATAGAAGTTCCTAGCTTGGGAAAGCCAACGATTAATATTGGAAACCGGCAAAGAGGACGAATGCAAGCAGAAAGCGTTATTAACTGCAATGCAAGTAGTGAAGATATTATTAAAAGCATTAATCAGGCAATCAGTCAGGAGTTTTCCGATTTTTCGGCAAAGGTTAATAATCCCTATGAGGGTGTAAACCCTAGTCAGAATATTTACGATATAGTTAAGGAGTATTTAGCTTTAGGGAATTTTAGGCTGGATAAAAAATTTTATGATGTTTAAGGGAAGAAAGACGAGAAAACGTTGTTCCCTTATTTGCATGTGCAGATAAGCACAGATGGGAGCCAAATATGTATAATGATAAGCGCATTTTAGGCATCATACCGGCGAGAAGTGGTTCAAAAGGGTTAAAGGATAAGAATATTAAGGAATTTTGTGGTAAGCCATTAATTGCCTATACTATAGAAGCGGCCAAAGAAAGTGGAGTAGTTGATGAAGTTTTTGTGTCGACAAACTCGGAAGTATATCAGCAAATTGCTCTTGATTATGGTGCGGAGGTTCCTTTTTTGCGCAGTGAACAGTTATCAAATGATATTGCTGGCTCGTGGGATGTTGTTAGGGAAGCGTTATTCCAATATGGCGAAATAGGGAAACGATTTGATAGCTTTATTTTACTGCAGCCTACTTCTCCTTTAAGAGATAAGAATGATATTGTTAAGTGTATAAAGCTCTTATATGAAAAAGAGTACAATGGTGTTATTTCTGTGTGTGAAGAAGATCATGTTCCAGCATGGGCACAAATTTTGTCTGATGATATGGATATGAAAGTCTTTTCTAATGGAACAGGCAGCAGGAGACAGGAATATGAAACCTTTTACCGGATTAATGGAGCAATTTATGCTCTGAGGGTTGATTATTTCACTAGTTGCAAAAATAT
Organism: Acetivibrio sp.; assembly: GCA_031553075.1. Taxonomy (GTDB): domain Bacteria; phylum Bacillota; class Clostridia; order Lachnospirales; family Lachnospiraceae; genus DIGJ01. Next base: position 18,961 of record JAVBLX010000098.1, on the reverse strand, counting down.
TTATGAAGACAGGTGTCATGCGTACATTATGGCGAAAGAAAAATCGGTTGATATTGATGACGAGTTTGATTTTCTTTGTGCGGAAGCTCTATATAAACATAAATTAATTAGGGAGGCTGAAAATGAATAAAACTTTTATTATCGGTGAAGCAGGTGTGAACCATAATGGGGATATGACACTGGCCAAAAAGTTAATTGATATTGCAGTAAAAGCAGGAGTTGATGCGGTCAAATTTCAATTTTTTACGGCCGAAAATACCGTTACGAGAAATGCAGAAAAAGCAGAATATCAAAAAAAATCCGACAAAGACGAGAATCAATTCCAAATGCTTAAAAAGTTGGAAATAAATTATGAACAGCATTTGGAATTACAAAAATATGCAAAGGATAAGCAAATCTTATTTTTCACAACAACGGGTGAATTTGAAAAAATCAGATTAATAAATGACTTAAACGTTCCACTTTTAAAAGTTGCATCAGGTGAACTTGAGAATGTACCTTTTCTAAGGGAAGTAGGTAAGTGTGGGAAAAAGACTTTATTATCGACTGGTATGGCTACCTTGGGAGAAATTGAGTTTGCAATAAAGGAATTACAGTCGGCGGGGAGTGGTGATATTTCGCTGCTTCATTGCACTACCCAATATCCTACGCCAATGGAAGATGCGAATCTAAATGCGATTCCAATGATGAAACTGGCATTTGGACTTCCAGTAGGATTATCGGATCATACATTAGGAATTGAAACGGCAATTGCAGCGGTAGCAATGGGAGCTACTATTATCGAAAAGCATTTTACGATTGACAAATCAATGGAAGGGCCTGATCATCAAGCCAGCTTATCACCAGAGGAACTAGGAGAAATGGTAAAAGCAATTCGAAATATAGAAAAAGCTATGGGAAGTGGAATAAAAACAGTGACGGCTTCAGAAGCGGGAAATATACCAATTGTCCGAAAAAGTATTGTTGCTAAGACTCCGATTCAAAAAGGTGATGTTTTTACAGCGGAAAATGTTACCCCGAAAAGACCGCAAGGAGGAATATCACCTAAAAATTGGGATATGGTAATTGGATCAAGAGCAAAAAAGGATTTTGACGTAGATGACTTAATTGAGTTATAATAAAGTCTATTCAAGGAAAGGATAGAGATATTATGATTTTGGGAATTTATGGTTCCGGTGGACTTGCGCGTGAAGTATGTGATTTAGCACAGGAAATTAATAAAAGGGCAGAACAGTGGGAGAAAATAGTAATTGTTGCGGATTTTAAGAAAGAGGCAACCAAAAATGGGGTTGACATCTTTACATTTAATGAGTTTAAAGCTAAATTTGATACTAATAATGCGAGACTGGTTATTGCTGTTGGTGAGCCTAAGGTTCGTCAGTCGTTGCGTGAAGAGGTGATTGCAAGCGGTTACACGCTTCAGACACTGATTCATCCGACGGCCTTTGTTGGTGCAGAAACTAAGCTTGGAGATGGCGTGATAATTCAATTTGGTTGCTTTATCTCTTGCAATGTGGAAATTGGAGACAGTGTGGTAGTTCAGCCAAATGCAACAGTCGGTCATGATAGTATTGTTGGTCAGGACTCGGTTATTTCATCTTTTGTGGCTATTTCAGGAACTTGTAAGATTGGTGAGCGAGCTTATCTTGGCATTAATGTTCCGGTTAGAGAAATAACTTCTATTGGAAATGACTCAATCGTTGGAATGGGCTCCGTAGTGGTACGAGATATTCCAGCTAATGTAGTTGCATTAGGCAATCCTGCCCGTGCGATGAAGAGCAATGAAAATGGGGTATTTCATTAAGGAAGGGGTATTGGAAATGTTGAACGAAAAGGTTGCGCTTGTAACAGGAGCTGCAAGAGGTATTGGTCAGGCCGTGGTGGAGCAGTTTGCCCAAAACGGTGCAGTTGTGTATGCGGTTGATATACTCGGTGATCAATTGCAAGAAACCACAAATGAAATAGCACAAAAATATAATGCAGAGATTATTCCGGTTGCATTTGATGTGACGGATGTAAGTGCACAAAAAAGCGTATTTCAACAGATATGGAAAGAGCGTAAACGACTTGATATTCTTGTAAATAATGCAGGTCTTGCATTATCGGCATTAATAGAGATGAATGCAAAAGCCGATATTGAACGCAACTTTGCCGTAAATGCGGTTGCCGTTATTGAAATGATTCAATTAGCGACAAAGCTGATGAAACGTAATCAAATAACAAGTGGCGGGCGTGGATCAATAATCAACATTAGTTCAATTGCAGGAACTCATGGTAACCGTGGTCAAATTGCATATTCAGGTTCAAAAGCAGCGGTGGTTGGAATTACAAAATCGTCGGCAAAAGAACTGTCAGAGTACTTAATTCGAGTGAATGCGATAGCGCCTGGTGTTATCAAAACACCTATGTTGGATGAAGCATTGTCAGAAACTGTCGTTAATGATTATATTAAAAATGCTATTGGTATGCATCGTGTAGGCACAGCACAGGATATTGCCAATGCTATTTTGTTCTTTGCTTCGGATGCATCAGCATATGTGACAGGGCAAATATTAGGTGTGGATGGTGGATTTATATTATGAATAAAATGAATGAATGTGCGGATGCTATGCGGTTGGATATATTACGCCTTGCAGCAGAAGTAGGAGCAGAGGGAAAAGGAGCGCATATTGCGCCGTCTCTTTCGATAGTTGAGATTTTAACGGTATTATTTCAACGGATTATTTGCCCGGATGATATTTTTATTCTAAGCAAGGGTCACGCCGGTCTAGCATATTATGTTGCTTTGAAAGCGGCTGGAATCATCACAGAAGAACAGCTCAATTCCTTTGAAACAGACGGCGGGGATTTTCCGGGACAACCTTCAAAAAAATTGGATAATAACATTGTATTTTCAAGTGGCAGTCTTGGAATGGGACTGACTTATGCTTGCGGTCTTGCATTAGCTTCAAAAAAACAAGGTAGTGATAAAAAAATATACGTATTGATTGGTGATGGGGAATTAAATGAGGGATCAAATTGGGAATCAATTATGTTTGCAAGACATCAAAAGCTTGGCAATATTGTCGCAATAGTAGACAATAATGGGATGCAGTCAGATGGTGATTCCAGTGAAATACTATCAGTTAATCTTGAAAGTATTTTTAACTCCTTTGATTGGAACGTGCGAACATGTGATGGCCATTCGTTAGGAGAATTAGAAAAAGCATTTGACATAAATGATTATAATACTCCTAATGTTGTATTGGCTAAAACGGTTAAGGGGAGTGGTGTGTCATTTATGGAAAACAACATTACTTGGCACCATAATCTATTAAAGAATAGGTGGTATCAAGCTGCACGGAAGGAGGTTGAGGACCGTGGAATATAATCCTCTTGAAATACGTACCATGTCAATGCTTGGTCAAAGGGGGGTCTTAGGCGTTACGCTTGATAAGCTTGCTATTGAACATGATAACATATTTGCCCTTTCAGCAGATTTGCGAAATACATCAGGACTTGACCGATTTGCTGCAAATTTTCCTGATAGATTTATAAACGTTGGGATTGCTGAGCAAAATTTAGTAGGAGTTGCGGCAGGGCTTGCTGATAGTGGATATAGTGTATTTGCTACAACCTTTGCCAATTTTGCGGCGTTAAGGGCTTGTGAGTTTGTAAGACATTTTTTAGGATATATGCGTTCACCAATCAAACTTGTTGGATTCGGTGCTGGCTTTGCAATGGAATTTTTTGGAAATACGCATTATGGAATCGAAGATATGTCTGCGTTAAGAGCAATATCCAACTTAGTAATAATATCTCCAGCAGATGGGCTTGAGACGGCCAAAGCAGTAATTGCCCTCGCAAATTATGATGAGCCGGTTTATCTTAGGCTTACTGGCACTGTCAATATCCCAATTGTTTATGAAAATGATTATGATTTCCAAATTGGCAAAGCGATCACTTTAAATGAAGGAACAGATATTGCTTTTATTGCTTGCGGAAGTATGGTATCGAATACCATTGAAGCCGCCAAAATACTTGAAACTAGCGGTATTAGTTGTTCCGTAATGAATATGCATACGATTAAGCCATTAGATACATCCGCTATCAACCGTACACTTGATAAAAAATTAATTATTACCGTCGAGGAACATAGTGTAGTTGGCGGCTTAGGCAGTGCTGTTGCTGAATATATTACTGAAAAAGGGAGTGCACCATCGTTGTTAAGACTCGGCATTTCACAAGGCTATAAGAAAGCAGGAGGATATAAATATATGCTTGAACAAAACGGGTTAATGGCTCAGCAAATTGTGGTTGCAGTATCTGCAAAGTTAGCCGGAATAAATGTGTAAAAGGAGAAAAAATGACTAATTTAGAAAAATATGAAAATGCTTTTATTGGGTGTTTATCTACGGATAAAGAACAATTAGAGGGACTTAACTATCAGGATGGTAGTTGGGACAGTGTGGGGCACATGTCATTAATGGCAGCTCTTGAGGAAGCCTTTGATATTATGCTTGACACGGAAGACATCATTGACTTTAGTTCATTTGAAGAAGGCAAAGAAATCCTGAGGAAATATGATGTAAAGCTTTAATGAAATGAGTTTGGAACGGTTGCTATCCTTAGACAATACTTGATTTTTAAGCGGGTACAGTGTATGATACTTAGTGTAATAATAATTTGTTACGAATTACGATGACTGAGCTATCGAGTTTGTTATCCATCGGTGGAAAGAGATTGACAAGACAAGAATGGTAGGAGAAAACATGAACAATCGTTATGATGAACTATATGACTTCCGTATAGCTACTGTAGATGACATTGATGCAATTATGTTGTTTATTAAGAACCAATGGAATGAAAATCATGTTTTGGCAAAAAGTAAAGAGTTATTTGTTTGGCAATATGGAAATCAGCACTATGGTGATAACGTAAATATTAATGTTGTTTTAATGTTAGATAAGGTAGGCAACATTGTAGGGATGAATGGTTTTATTCCATATTCATATTATGTAGAACAAGTAGATTTTTATGTGTCAAGTGCTCTAACAAAGGTTAAATCGGATATACCAATTCCAATGAGCGGGGTTGAGCTAATTAAGCGATTCCGTAACTTAATTCCGGCAAAGGCATATTATAGTTCAGGAACGAACCCTAAGACGATAATGCCATTGGGAAAGAAGATTTTTAATTATACAGTGGGTGAAATACAGCAATTTTACTTACTAAACCCTAAAAAGAGTAAATTTAAAATAGCTCAAATTGCGGAAAAGCCTTCTACCAAAATCTATGATGTGTTAAGCTCCCTTGAACAAGTTTATAGTTTTCAGGAACTTATCCAAAGGTTTGATTTGAAACAAAAATATGAAAAACAAGCATATAAGTCAAAAGAATACATTGAGCATCGTTTTTTTCGGCATCCCGTTTATGATTATGAGGCATACGGCATAAAAGCAAATGATGAAAAGGACTATAAAGGCATACTTTTCGGACGAAAAATTGAAGTAGAGGGTGAACAAATCTTTAGAATTGCAGATTATCTGGGTAATTTACAGTTCATTTTTGAACTGACAGGAATGCTTCAACAAATGATGATTCAAAAAAATTACGAGTATATCGAGTTTATGGTTGGAACGTTGGATGAAGTCAAAATGCAGGAGGCGGGATTTGTTCTGCATAAAGGTGATAAAAATATTATTCCAATATATTTTGAACCCTTTGAACAGAGAAATGTAACTATATATTATCAAAAAAGCGATGAAAATATTGTTATTTTTAAAGCAGATGGGGATCAGGATAGACCAAATTATTTCAGATAGAAAAAGGAGAATGTTATGACAAACTTAGAGAAATATAACAATGCATTTAAAGAGAGCTTGGGATTAAACGAAGGTGATATCACAAATGTGTTGAAATACCAAAGTGTTGCAGAATGGGATTCCGTCGGCCACATGGAGCTTATTTCTGAATTAGAAGATGCGTTTGATATTGCTATGGAAACAGATGATATTATCGATTTTAACTCTTATGAGGCGGGAGTTAAAATTTTAGGGAAGTACGGAGTTGAAATTTAGGTATAAAGGTTGATTAAAGGAGTGGGCAATGCTTAAAAATAAAAATGCCATAGTGACAGGTGCTAACCGAGGAATTGGTAAAGCCATTACGACTGTATTTGCTGAAAGTGGAGCTAATGTGTGGGCATGTGCGAGAAAATATGATATGGAATTTGAAGACTATTGTATAAAACTATCTTCCGCCACAGGACAAGCGGTAACTCCAATATATTTCGACTTACAAAGCAGCGATGAAGTAAAAGCAGCATTTCAGGAGATTAGGCGGCAGAAGGTTCCTGTAGATATTTTAGTAAATGTTGCGGGGATTGTTTTTAATGCTAATTTTCAGATGACAAGCTTGGAAAAAATGCAGCAATTATTTTATAATAATTATTTTTCACAAGTTCAGCTTACTCAATTTGTATTGAAGATTATGACAAGACAAAAATCGGGTACTATTATTAATATTGCTTCAACAGCAGGAATAGATAATAATCTTGGGAGAAGTGCCTATAATGCAAGTAAAGCAGCGGTCATTTCAACAACCAAGACAATGGCAAAGGAACTTGGTATTAGTGGAATCCGGGTAAATGCAATTGCCCCGGGCTTAATTGATACTGAAATGGCGATAAATAATACCCCATCTGAAATCATGAATACTGAAATCGGGAATACGGCCATGAAAAGAATTGGAAAATCAGAAGAGGTTGCTCATGTAGTTGCTTTTTTGGCATCGGATCTTGCTTCTTATGTAACCGGACAGGTTTGGCGGGTAGATGGTGGTATGTAAAGAATATATAAATTAATTATAAGCCTGTGTCGAATTAAACACAGGCTTATAATTAATAATTTAAATTTAAGTCTCAGAATTTTGTGTAGTTATGTTGCCTTCACGGTATATTGAAAGTAGAACAAGGGGGATATTAATGGAGCAGGAATTAATGATTAAAAAGCTAAAAGAGTATGCTTTTCATATGAGAAAACACGCGTTGGATATGTCGTATGCGGCGGGAAGTCATGCGGTTCATTTTGGAGCAGGGATGTCAATTATTGAAATACTTGCTACTTTATATGGCGGTATTTTGAACTTAAAGAAGGATGAACCAAAGTGGGAAGAAAGAGATCGTTTTATTTTGAGCAAGGGGCATGGTGTAATTGGGTATTATGCGGCATTGACAGAGTATGGTTATATTAATTCAGAAGAACTTAAGAAATTTGAACAGGGTAATTCCTTTTTGCTGGGACATCCTGTTATTTCGCCAGAACATGGGATTGAATTTTCTACGGGAAGTTTAGGGATGGGACTTTCTCTTGGGATTGGAACCGCGATTGCTGCCAAAAAGAAAAAAAGGGATTATATGACTTATGTTCTCATCGGTGATGGGGAGGCGGACGAAGGCTCGATATGGGAAGGATTTACCGCGGCTGCGCACTATAAGCTGGATAATCTTTGTGTTATTGTTGATAGAAATCATATGCAATTAGGGGGGAATACAGAAGATGTTATGGCGCACGGTGATTTGAGAGCTAAGGTAGAAACATTTGGCTGGGATGTCTATGAAGTAGAGGGGCACGATTTACAAGTACTTTATGATACATTTAAGAATACCCAACGAAATGAAAGACCTACAATTATTATTGCAAATACGGTTAAAGGAAAGGGCTTTCAATTTTCAGAAAATAATAATGCATGGCACCATGCAGTTATGACACTCTCACAGTATGAAGAAGCTAAGAAAGAGTTGGAGGAATCATATTATGGACATTAACGAAAAGAGCATTAAAAAATGGAGTGTAATTGGTGCCCGGCCAACATTCGGTTTGACCTTATTAGACATTGCGAAAGAAAGGGAAGATCTGATAGTTTTAACCGCAGATGTATCAAGCTCGGCAGGACTGGAAAGATTTAGAAAACAATGTCAGGAGCAATATTTAGATGTGGGGATTGCCGAACAGAATATGATGGGAATTGCAGCTGGATTGGCAAAAGAGGGGTTTCATGTAATTACAACGACATTTGCGCCATTTCAATCTATGCGATGTCTGGAACAGATTCGCGTTAATCAAGGTTATATGCAGATTCCACTTGTTATGGTGGGTTTAGCAAGTGGTGTGTATCATTCTTATTTAGGGAATACTCATTGTTGTATAGAAGATTGTTCCATACTAAGAGCAATACCAAATCTTTCAATTGTTACACCTGCTGATGGTGTAAGTGTAGTAAAAGTTGTAACAGCGGCAGTGGACTATCATAAGCCAGTATATATAAGACTTATGGATAGTGTTCCGATGCCAGTAGTTTATACTGAAGATTATGATTTTGCAATTGGCAAGGCAAATGTCATATGTGAGGGAAATGATCTTGTTTTCTTGGCAGCGGGAACAATGGTGCAACAAGCTATGAAGGCAGCAGAGCTATTAAAAGAAGAGGGTATCTCATGTAAAGTAGTTGATTTTCATACGATTAAGCCATTAGACACTGAGCTGTTAGAATCAATGTGTGAATATAAATATATTTTTACTATAGAAGAGCATACAACAATTGGTGGATTAGGTTCGGCAATTTCCGAGTATTACGCAGGGAAAAAGGAAAGGCCATCTGTAATCATGATGGGAATTAATGATTTTTATCCGCATGGCAGTGAGTATGAGCAGATTTTAGAGATGTGTGGATTGACTTCAAAGCAAATTGCAGAAAAAGTGAAAAAATATTTGGAGGACTGATATGGGATACATGCAAAAAAAGCTTGTTATGGAAAAGCTACGTCAGTTTCATAAAACTGTGAAGCAAAACAATGGATATATTGGTTCGGCTCCAAGGATTATAGATTTGAGTTATGATAATGCTTGTAATTTTAAATGTGAGCATTGTTTTACTCAAGCACCAGCAGGCGTAAATACCCAAGAGCATATGAGTATGCAACAGATAAAGAAACTTGCGGATGAGGCGGATCAATTAGGCTTTTATGAATTTGATTTGCAAGGTGGAGAAATATTGCTAAATCCAGACCTTTTTTTTGAATTAGTTAAATGTGTAGGAGCAGAACGTTTTTATTTATATTTGACAACGAATGGCTATTTTTTAGATGAAAAGATGGCAGAACGACTGGCAAAAGCCAGAGTTGATAGGGTTTCCGTAAGTATTGATAGCTTAGAGGCGGAAGAACATGATCAGTTTCGCGGAAAGCCTGGGGCTCACGCCAAGGCTTTGAAGGCATTAGAATATGTGAAGCAATTTGGTATGGAACCATTTATGAATATAACGGTAGGACATTATAATGCTCATGATGAAAGTTTGGAAAAACAAATTAAGTATGCGCATGAACATGGTTTCAAAGTCATCTTAAATGCGGCAGTACCAGCAGGTAGTTGGAAAGGAAATACAAAGGTTATGCTGACAGAAGAAGACTCGGACTATCTATTGCATTTAAGGAAAAAGTATCCCAATATAGTTCGTGATCTCTGGAATCCTTTCGAACGGGGTAATGAAAAATTATTAGGATGCAATGCTGGTAATATTTTATATATTACTCCTTGGGGAGATGTGTTACCTTGTCCGTTCATTCATATAAAACTGGGCAATATAAAAGAGCAAAGCTTACAGGAAATCGTTGACTATACATTTTCGGTTAAACATTTTTCTGAATATTCGGATAAGTGCTTAGCTGGTGAGAGTGCAGATTTTGTGACGAAGTATATGGCGGGAGATATATCTACCATTAATCCGGTTGATGCAAAAGAAATTTTTGGGGAAGGGGATTATCTTAATTATGGAAAATAATAAAGTGCCATTTTCGATGGATATTGTTAAAATACAAGAATATGAGGCGAATCGTTATCCGTACTTGTTAATTGATAAAGTAACGGAAATTGTACCGGGAGAATATGCCAAGGGGTATAAAAATCTTACGTTTAATGAATGGTTTTTTCCATGCCATTTTGAGGGCTGTCCTAATATGCCGGGAATGCTTCAGATAGAGGCATTATCTCATGTGTTTATTTTACTTTTTTTAACGTTGCCAGGTAATAAAGGGAAAATAACAAATATTTTAGGAGCACAAAATTTGAAATTTTACCAAAGAGTTTTGCCTGGCGATCGATTGGATATTGAGGCCGAATTAGAATCATGGAAACGCGGAATTGGTGTAGGTCCTGCTCGTGGATATGTGGATGGCAGATTAGTATGTGAGGTGCGTTTTAAAATATGCATTCCTGAGATTTTAGAGCAGTACACACCAAAAAAGTAGAGAAAGAGAATGTGAACGAATGGGAATAGGTATTCTGGAAAGGACCGATTATTTATGTGAAATTTTGGGGATAGAGATTCCAATATTTCAAGGTGCAATGGCTGAGATATCGGATGGTTTTTTAGCTGGGTGTGTCTCAGAATCAGGAGGTCTTGGTACTATAGCAGCTGGAGGCTTGGAAGCATCTGCATTGTATAACGAAATAGAAACTCTAAAAAAAATTACTCAAAAGCCATTTGCAGTCAATCTTCCTTTAAAAAGTGAGAATATTTTGGATTTATTAAATATTGTAAAAGAATGTAAGGTTCCTATTATAGTTACTGGTGCAGGCAACCCAGAAAAATATATTCCAGAATTAAAGGCTAGTGACTGTAAAGTGATTCCGGTAGTTGGTTCTGTTGCGTTAGCTAAGCGACTTTGCCGTTTTGGTATTGATGCTGTTATAGCAGAAGGGTGTGAGGCAGGGGGGCATGTAGGAACGGTTACTACTATGTGTCTGGTTCCGCAAATTGTAAGGTGTGTACCAATACCTGTAATTGTTGCTGGTGGCATAGCTGATGGAAGTGGAATGGCAGCAGGACTTGCTTTGGGGGCATGGGGAATTCAGATGGGAACGCGTTTTTTACTGACGAAAGAGAGTTCTGCCCATAAAAATTACAAAGAGGCCATTATCAAAGCGAAAGATATTTCTACGGTAGTATTAAATGCATTAAGAGTTGATAGAGATAATATTCGAGCGTTAAAAAGCGAATTTACTAGCAAATATATTGATTTGGAATCAATGGAATCTGATATGGCTGATAGGATGATGAAAGGCGCATTATCAAAAGCAGTCAAGGAAGGTGATGGTTCGGTGGGTGTTTATATGGCTGGTCAGGCTGCAGGCTTATTATGCGAAGAGGAAAGTGTATGTGATGTAATTCATAACACTTGGAATATGGCTTGCAAAATATTAAAAATATAACTTAGCAGGAGATAAGAATGGTAGATTTCTTACAATTAACCTCAGAAGGAATAGAGAAATATATAAAGATAAGGAACCCTATGTTGATGTTGGATTATGCTGAGGTTATACCGGGATTATCCGCAAAAGGATACCTTGAAATGAAAGGTAATGAAGCATTTTGGAGAGGACATTATCCGGATTATCCAATGATGCCGGGAACCCTTCAACTGGAAGCTATATCTCAGCTTTTTTCATTGACTTTTCTTACTCAGGAAAATCAGGAAATGATTCCACGTTTAATTGGTTTTAATAATGTGAGGTTCTATTCTGAGGTGAAACCTGGATTTAAATTAGAAATGTCAGCGGAATTAATATCATTTCGGCATGGCATTGCAAAAGGAAAGGCCGAAGCCTATGTGCAGGGAAAGCATGTTTGCAGTGCTGAAATCAAATCGGTTTTAAACAAGGAAGTGCTTAATCGTTTTAAATAGATAGGAGATTATTGATGTGCAAAGTAAACATTGTAATGTACCATTATGTTAGGGAGTTACAAGGTAGTAGATATCCCAAAATAAAAGGATTAGACTATTCATTATTTAAGCAACAAATAGAATTTTTTTCTAAGAATTATAATGTTATCACTATGGAGGAGATAATAGCCTATTACAAAGAAGGTGTTCCAATACCTGAGCAGGCTATGCTCCTGACTTTTGATGATGGTTATATAGATGCCTACACATATATCCTGCCCATTTTGAATGAATATAAGATGCAGGGGTCATTTTTTATATCGGGAAAAACATTCAAAGAGCATTGTCTTTTAGATGTAAATAAAATTCATTATATTCTTGCAAGTGCTTCAATTGATATATTATGCAAAGAGCTATTTCGGCAATTGGATGATTATCGCGGAATAAAAGCTGATTGGAATTATGATTCTAATGATAAACTCTTTAATAAATATGCAGTGTCTGGCCGGTTTGATGATAAAAACACTATATTTTTCAAAAGAATTTTGCAAACCATATTACCAGAAGAATTAAGAAACTTAATTTCTAGCAATATATTTGCAAAATATGTGAATGTATCAGAAGAGGTGTTGGCCAAAGAACTATATTTAAGTATTGACCAAATGAGATTTATGAAAAGATCAGGAATGTTTTTTGGTATACATGGTTATGACCATTATTGGTTGAATCAACTTGATAGTGCTCAACTACAAAAGGATATTAATCAAGCATTAATATGTATGGATGAGCTTATTGATAAAGATTGTTGGGTTATGAATTATCCTTATGGTTCATATAGTGGAGAAGTTGTGGAATATGTAAAAGGAAAAAAGTGTTTTTTGGGATTATCAACGAATGTAGGAATTTCAGATTTAGAAAAAGATAATCGTTTTATTTTACCTAGATTTGATACAAATGATTTCCCACCGAAAAGCAATAACTATTTGAAATATTATCCATAAAAAATTAGAACTAAGAAAGTAGGCATTTAGATGAGCTTTTATGATATCAATGAAACTTATTATAAAAATAATGTTGCAATAGAAGCATCTGGGTTAAGCGTTACATATAAAGATATGTATGACTTCGCAGCTAAAATAGGAGAGCTTTTGGAAGAAAGAACATTGGTTTTTTTCTTTTGTAACAATTCAATTGGCTCTCTTTTGGGATATATTACTTTTCTTCAAAATAAAACAGTTCCAGTTCTCCTTAGTGAGGGCACAAACCTTGAGTTGGCACGTGATTTAATGAGAACCTATCAACCGAAGTATCTTTATATACCAATTTCATTAATGCCAGAAATGGTTGGGTATGAAGCATTACATGAAGAATATGAATATGTATTGTTGAAAACAAATTTTAATGAATCGTATCCACTTTATGATGAACTTGCATTATTACTAACTACCTCAGGTAGTACTGGTAGTCCAAAGCTTGTGCGACAAAGCTATAAGAATATTAATGCGAATGCAGAGTCAATTGCAAATTATTTAGAGCTGGACGATAGAGAACGTCCAATTACTACCCTGCCAATGAATTATACTTATGGCTTATCAATCATCAATAGTCACCTTTTGGTGGGTGCGACGCTTTTGCTAACAGATAAGGGGTTAATGCAAAGGGAGTTTTGGGATTTTTTTAATAAAGAAGGTGCAACCTCATTTGGTGGAGTCCCTTATACCTATGAAATGCTGAAAAGGCTTCGCTTTTTAAATAAAGATTTGCCAAGTTTACGAACCATGACTCAGGCAGGAGGAAAACTGTCACCAGAATTGCATAAAGAGTTTGCTGAGTATGCTGAAAAGTATCATAAGCATTTTGTGGTAATGTATGGGCAAACGGAAGCGACTGCCAGGATGGCATATCTGCCACATGAAAAGGCACTTGAAAAGTATGGAAGTATGGGAATTGCAATTCCTGGTGGAAAATTTACATTGATTGATGCTACCGGGCAAGTAATTCTGGAACCAAATGTAACAGGGGAGTTGGTTTATGAAGGACCAAATGTGACATTAGGATATGCCCAATGCGGGGATGATTTAAGCAAAGAAGACGAACGAAACGGAAAACTTGAGACTGGTGATATGGCAGAGCAGGATGAAGATGGCTTTTTCTATATTGTTGGTAGAAAGAAAAGATTTTTAAAAATTTTTGGTAACAGAGTTAATCTTGATGAAACAGAACGTTTGATTAAAAGAAAATTTTTGGACCTAGAGTGTGCCAGCTCTGGAGTGGATGATCTTATGTATATCTTTATCACTGATTGGCGATTATGTGATGAGGTTCGTGACTACATTTCAGAAGTCACGCATTTGAACTCCGTTGCTTTTAAAGTAAGGGCAATTGATGCCATTCCAAAGAATGATGCAGGCAAAACCCTTTATAAGGAGCTGGAAGAATTTTATGACAAAAATTGAGTATTCGGAATTGTTGGAACGGTCACCCTATTCACTAGATAAAGAAGAAAAGCAGAAATTGATGACTCAGCGCCTGATGGAGTTAACCCGATATCATTATGAAAACTGTACAGAGTACCGCAGAATGCTGAATGCTGTGGGTTTTTCATTTTCTGCAGTGAATAGTTATTACGATATTCCCTTTTTGCCGGTTAGGCTTTTTAAGGAATTACAATTAAAAAGTATTCGGGATGAAGATGTCTTTAAAGTTCTTACATCCTCAGGGACCACAGGGCAGTTGGTTTCTAAGATATATTTGGACAAAGACGGCGCATCATATCAACAAAAAACGCTCGCAAAAATATTTACCAGCTTTACGGGAATGGGTAGAATGCCTATGCTTATAATTGATTCACCCTCAGTGATAAAAAATCGCCTGATGTTTTCGGCAAGGGGCGCGGGTATTCTTGGCTTTTCGGTTTTTGGTTCAGATCGTACTTATGCGTTAGATGAAGAGATGAATCTAAATGTCCAGATAGTAGCAGAGTTTTTAGAAAAGCATAAAGGGAAAAGGGTTTTTTTGTTTGGTTTTACTTTTATTATTTGGCAGCATTTTTATAGGGAACTACTAAGAAAGAAAAAACTGGGTATGGAGTTTGATTTTTCAAATGCCATTCTGATTCACGGTGGTGGATGGAAGAAGCTAGCTAGTGAAGCTATTTCTCAAGAAGTGTTTAAAGAATGTCTTAAAAAAGTATGTGGATTGGAGTCCGTGCACGACTATTATGGTATGGTTGAACAAACTGGCACTGTGTATATGCAATGCGAATGCGGTCATTTACATGCAAGCCTGTTTTCAGACGTTATTATTAGAAAACCATTTGATTTTTCTATTACTGAAGTAGGCGAAACAGGGATTATCCAAGTGGTATCTATGCTGCCTGAGTCCTATCCGGGGCATTCCCTTCTGACGGAAGACGAAGGAATTCTTCTGGGTGAAGATGATTGTCCATGTCAGCGAAAAGGTAAATATTTTAAAATCTTAGGGAGAATTTCAAATGCTGAAATCAGGGGGTGCAGTGATACCTATGCAGCAAGCATTAGCTGAGTTAAAATTTGAAGTTGGTAATTTAAATATACTAGAGAATATGGAACAGGTACCGGTAAAAAGTATATTTGAGAATGAGAATATAAATTTTCTAAATACACTATCAAAAAAGATATTATCCATGGAGCGTGCAAAACTATATCCGGATGTCATAACATTTGGTTTTTGGTGTCGGAGAGCTTTTATGAGTAAAGAAAGGGAGCTTTACCACAATAGCAAATTTCTGCAAATAGGAAGGGGCATTGTGTTTCATATTGCTCCTTCTAATGTTGCAGTGAATTATGCCTATTCTTTTGTTACTGGATTCATAACAGGAAATGCTAATATAGTAAGAATACCTTCAAAATATTTTGAGCAGGTTGATATCATTAATGAGGCAATAAGGCAGACATTAACAGAGTTTCCGCAATTTATTCCTTATATTTGTTTTGTACGATATGGTCATAATCAGGAATTGAATGATTATTTTTCTCGAAAATGCAGTGTCAGAGTAATCTGGGGTGGTAATCAAACAATTGCTCAAATCAGAACATCGACACTGAAACCACGAGCAAAGGATATTACATTTGCTGACCGTTATTCCCTTTGTGTGATTCAGGCAGAAGATTATTTACGAAGCTTAGATCAAGATAAGATTGCTCAAAATTTTTATAATGATACTTTTTTATCAGACCAAAATGCCTGTACATCACCGAAAGTAATTGTCTGGACAGGGGAACATATAGAAGAGGCTAAACAAATCTTCTGGGCAAAAACAGGCGAAATTGTCCTTCAAAAAAAATACGAGCTGCAGCCAGTGCAGGCAGTAAATAAATTGACTGCTTTTTATCACGTTGCAGCAGCAAATGAAGGTATTTTGTTAGAAGAAAGAAAAGACAATTTGATATTTCGGGTTAGAATAGAAAAGCTCACGGAAGAATTAATTATGGAAAACAGTGGCTATTTTTATGAATATGAAACGCAAAATATCAAGGATATAATGGCAATCTCGGGAGAGATGTGTCAGACGGTTTCTTATGTTGGCAATTTGAGAGATGATTTGTTGTCTATCGTCAAGAGTGGAATTCGTGGGATTGACAGAGTTGTTCCTATTGGAAAGACAATGGATTTTAATTTTATTTGGGATGGTTATAATTTAATTGAAGAAATGTCCCGAACAGTAAAGGAGAGCGTGGGATGAGTATCAAGCGACAGCCATCTGAGAATAAACATAAAGTTGCAATTGTTGGAGCAGGATTTGTTGGTTCCACAATTGCTTATGCTCTTGTGTTGAAACAACTTGCACATGAAATCGTGTTAATTGATGTGAAACTGGAGACTTCTTATGCAGAAGCGCAGGATATTAATCATGGAATTATGGAACTGGGTTTTTCAAATGTTTACAGTGGTAGTTATTCGGATATTAAAGACAGTGATTTGATTATTGTAACGACAGGCCGAAATCGGAGACCAGGGGAATCTAGGTTGGATATGACCTTTGATAATTTAAAAATAGCTGAGTCTGTGATAGTAGAAATCAAAAAGAACTATACGAAAGGAATTGTACTTGTAGTAGCAAATCCAGTTGATATTATTACGTATAAAATGGTTAAGGGTTTAGGTCTTGAAAAAGGGAAAGTATTTGGTACGGGATGTATCCTGGATACATCTCGCTTTACTAGAATTCTTGCGGACTATCTTGGTGTGAATCCTGAGGGAGTTAATGTTGAAATTATAGGTGAACATGGAGAGTCGCAAGTGCTTTTGTGGAATAGCATTCGTATTGATAACATGCCAATTAAAGAATATTTTTCAAAGGTAAATAAATCATTGGGGATAGATGAGAAGGAAAAATTGGAAAAAAGTGTAATTAAAATGGGGGCTGACATTATAAAAGGGAAAGGTCGAACACATTATGGAATTGCCACTTGCGTTTGCTATATTGTTGATGCAATTTTGAATGGGCATAAGGTAGTAGCTTGCGTTAGCACCCTCTTTGACGGTGAGTATGGCATTACGGATGTTGCAATGAGTTTTCCAAGTGTGATTGATATAAATGGTGTATCAAAAATAGTGGGACAGAAATTAGCAGAGGACGAGCTGGACAAACTACAGTTAAGCAAGAAAATGCTAAGAAATGTGTTGGATAGGGAATAATGCAGTTTAGCTGTTACGCAAACAGCAGGCAGCACATGAAGCGTGCATGTGCTGCTGCTAAACACATCCTCTGCTTAATCCAGTTTAGTTGCTAGTATTACAAAAAGAACATCATTTATTTTTTCAATTAAATCAGATTTGTAATGAGAATCAGTAGTATAAAGAAAATTTAAGATATGTTCTTTTAATAAAATCAGGTTGTTTTTTAAGGAATGACAATCGGTATATTTTACAATTTCCAAAGAGAGCGTTTCGCATTCGTCTACAACATCAATAATGGAATGAAGCATATCATGAGATATTTCATTGCCACTGCACATTAAATTAAGAATACAGTTGCAATTATCCATGATTTTTTGCATCCAAGCTTCTAGCTTGGATGAGGTAGACAAAGAAACAACGGAAGATTTATCACTTGCATTAATTTTTTTTTCAAGTATTGTGTTTATGTCATCATATGGATAGTTCTCATATCCATTAATATATGCCTCAAAATAACTTTGCAAGAAATATTGCTTCTTTGCAGAACATATAAGTGTTCCACCTGTTCTACAACATCGAATCGCGTTCTGTAATGTTATGTCAGGAGATTCCATAAATTCGGATCCATTGATAATAACAAAATCAAAGTAGTTTTCTGATAAATACTCGCATCCAGTACTTGCGGTAATCACACTAATATTTTCTTGTGCTTCTTCTAAACGATAAATCAATTCGATCCATGCCTCATCATATAAATAATTAGAGACACAGAAAACTTTATTTTCTGTATTGAACTGCCTTGCCATTTTTGTGAGGAAATATCCTAAAGAACTATTAATAAAGCCGATTTCCAGAATTTTTACCGGTCTGCTTTTGCTTATAAGAAATTTAACCAATAATGCCATAATGATAGCAAACTCTATCTTTTCTTCTTCTGGGGCATCGCTTGATTGGATAACATCATATTCATTCAAGTATTCTACAAATATATTGTGAATGCAAGCATCGGTATCCGCAGGTTGCATACGCACTCTACTCAAATTATTAGTTAAATTATTTAAATCAAAAAAAATTTTAGTGACATTATCATTCTCATATGAATATATATTATTTGCTATATTAAAACTTATCAATTTTTTTTACCTGTTCTTTCATTAACATATGGTTTAGTCTCTTTATATTGAGCTCCCAATTGAAATTTCTATGTGCATATGCAATGCTTTTCTGAACGGTGGTTGACAGTAGTTCTTTATCATTGCAAACTTGTGTAAAAACTTTTTCAAGTGCACTAATATCATTTACAGGAAAGATGGCTCCGCAGTTTCCGTTGTCGGTTATATCAATGGAACTGTCAATATCGGTTGTAATCATATAGCAGCCATGTGCTAAAGCTTCCGCTGCGACATTAGGAGCTCCTTCAAAAAGAGAAGTTAATATAAATATTTTGGCTTTTCTATATTGAACCAAATCACACACGCTAGTGCGTGATAGCCTTTCGTTACTTTTTTTCTCTGTCAATCTTGCATTGGCAGAGTTTTTGGTTTACAATCATCTCATCTTAAAAAAGGAAAAACCCCACAGATGAGTTCAATGCTTAGT